>DATMZT010000053.1:0-16588 GCA_035573335.1 Hyphomicrobiaceae bacterium
CCGCTGCCGGCGCAATTGTGCGATCCATAGCAGACAAAGGTATCGCTCCGGCAAAGCCGCCCTCAGCAATCGGAGGCAAAATTAGCGCAAATTTTATCGACTTCTTGCGGGGCAAGGTCGCTGCTGGCGGTAGGCGTTAACAGTTCGTTAGCGAACGGCCTTGAAGATTAAGCCTCGGCAAGCGGCGGCTTGCCTTTCATTGAGAGGTGAGGCTGATGACGCCACGGCGCACGCGCCAAGCGCTCTGCGTGTTTCTCTTGCTGGCGCTGGCGGTCCACTACAACGCGCTGTTTCGCCAGGTGCGGCCCACGCTGGGCGGCCGTATCGCCGCCGAGCCCCCATTGGCGCTGCCTGGGCAGCCGCGGCCCAAGGCCGCCTCGAGTGTCATGGCCGAGCCTCCCGCGACCGGCAAGGAGGTCGCGGACAAGCGCGCCACGCGCGCGGCGCGCGCCAACCCTGCCCCCCATCAGGATTGGGCCACCACCGAAAGTACCGGGGCCGCCGCGGCTGCACAAAAGTCCGACGCCGCGAGCCCCGACACCATCCGCGCCATTCAGCGCGAGTTGCGCCAAAAGGGCTACGGCACCTTGGCCACCGACGGCACGCTGCGCCCGCAGACCCGGGCGGCGATCATGGCCTACGAGTATGACAACGGCCTGGTGCTGACCGGACAGGCGAGCGAGGGCCTGCTCACGCGCATTCTGTTCGGCGGCAGCCCCGCCACGGAGCCCGCGGGAAAGGTCGGTTCGGCCGAGGCGGCCGAGCTGGTGCGCTTTGTGCAGCAATCCCTCGCCGCGCTCGGCTATCAAGCGGGGCCCGCCGATGGCCAGCTCAAGGCCGAGACCGTTCGCGCCATTCGTGAATTCGAGATGGACAAAGGCCTGGTGCCGAAAGGTCGCGTCAGCGCCGAGCTTATGGCCCAGCTCGCGGCGCCCGCGTCCCCGAAGCTATCGCGCCGCTGACCGCCACCTGACGGCTTGGGCTGCGGCCGGAGCGGCCCTATGCTTGGCAGGCATGCGCCTGAAATCCGAACTTTGGGTCAAAGCCTACCTGCGCCGCTGCGCCATGGAGGGTGCCCCCGCCCTTCTCGAGCGGCGCGGCGATGCCGATGCGGGTGCCATTTACATCAAAGTCAGCCGGCTCGACGGCAGCGCCGGCCTGTTTGGGCCGGCGCCGGCGAGCCTCGGTGCCAAGGACTCAGAGCGACGTTGGCAGCCGTGCCTGGCCAGCCTGCCCGCTCCCGAGGCCGAGGCCGATCGCTATCTGGCGCAGCAGTTGGGCTTCGATCCCGACCTTTGGATCATCGTGGTCGAGGATCGGCAGGGCCGCCATTTCCTGGAAGATTGGCTGGCCCCGGTTTGAGGCTGGGCGCGGCCGCCGCGGCCAGGCAAGGTTTAACGATCCATTAACGTCTGCGGCCGTCAAATGGTGCGATTCGTCGCGATGCGATTGCGTCGCGCGATAGGGGCACCCGCCGCCGGCAACGCCCGGCGGTGGTTAGGGGGACAGACATCGCCATGATCATCGACTTTCGCGCGCACGCCTTGCGTTTGGAGCCGCGCCTTGAGGCCAGTAGAACCAGTGCGGAAATCATCATCTTTCCGGGCGTGCGCCGCGAGCGCCAGCTCGACCCAGCAAAGCCGCGCCGCAAAGACAAGGCGCGGCCAAAGCGCGACCGGCTCGAACTGCCGGACTGAGCGCGCGCCTCGCCTAGTTTGTCCGCTTACCCGAACCTTGGCGGCAAGCCGGCGGCCTCAGGGCTTAAGGCCGGGTGTGCACTTGGCCCGCGCCAGGGCGGCCTCCGCTTCCCCTTTCCAAGCCAAGCCCTTGAGCGGCGCGCGAATGATGATCAAGCCCTCCTCGCTGGGGGAGGCGATTTGATCTTCGCTGGCCGTCGGGGCGCGTCGTGTGGCCGCTGGAATGAGATCGCCGCTGCGTTCCGCCGCCGGGACGACGACAAGGGAAAGGTCCGTCGTGCGCAGCTGCTGGCCGGGAATGACGTAGAAGTTGTCGCCATGGGGCGTGTGAAGTGAGAGCGTCCAACCCAGGTCGGCCAACGGCGTGCTGACGGTGATCGGTTCGCTGGCAATGCTGTAGCGGCAGATGCCGTAGTAGGCGTCCGGCATCAGGAAGGGGAGGAGCTGCTTGCCCGGCTGCGCCGGTGGCACCACCACCATGGTGTTGGCGGGCAAGAGGTCGCGCAGCTTCTGATAGGCCATGCCCGGTCCGATGAGCGGCACGGCCAGCGTGGCGGTGACGTGCAGGATGCCCGCGAGCAAGAGCGCGCCGATGGCGGCGCGCCAATGAATCTTGCGAATCCAACCCGGCGGGGCGGGTCTTGCGGGGCGGCGAACGTCGAGGCGGGGGGGCGCCAGGTTCGGCCATCGGCTCTCCGGCAGGGCGGGCGTGGGCAATGGCGGGTTCATCGGCAACCCAGCTTGCGGATCGAGGGCAACGGCTTGCCACTGCCGCCCGTGTGCACGGCCGCCGCCATCGCGGCGTCTTGGATGGTGAGGGCGAGGGTCACCTTGCCGGCACCGACGGGCAGCCAATTGCCCGGCCGGGCATCGCGGGCCACCACGATGACCACCCGCCCATCGGGTTCGCGCATGGCGGTATCGCTGCTGAAGGTGAAGCGATCGGCGCCGTTGGGAATTAGGCCACCCCGGCGGTCGTAGGCCGCGAGGTTCCACCAGGCGCCATCCAACCCCTCGACGGTGACGGCATAGTCGCAAGCCGACTGCAGCTGGCCGCCGTCGCTGTCCGTCTTGGCATAAAAGCTGAGCTCCAGCGTCGAGGCAATCGGCAACAGCCCATTGCGTGCCGTATGCGCGCGCGTATAGGGGTCCGCATCGGGGCGCCCGGCGGCGATCCAGGTGATCCAAGGACCGAAGCTGCGGGTGGTGAGACGCGAACCGGCCTCCACCATGTACCAGGCACTGCCCAGACCGCCACCGACGCCGAGGACGGCGATCGCAACCAGATTGACGAACAGCTTGCCGAATTGGGGCATGGGGGTGGGGCGGCCTTCAGGGTCTGGGCCGCAGACCGGCGGGCGGCATTTCGGCGCGACGGTCGGGACTGGTCGTCACCGGGCGCGTACGTTCGGTGGGCGGGTTGCCCGGTGGCGCGGCGGGCGCCGTGCTGGCCGGCACCGCCTCTTGACCGTTCGCCCGGCGCATGGTCTCGGCCAGCCGTTTCAGCATGTCGCGGGTCTGGTCCGGCATGACGCTGGTCTTCTTCTGTGCCGTCTGGGCGATCTGCGCCTGGGCCAGGGCCGGATCGACCCGCTTCAGTTCCGAAAGCCGCTGCTGCTCGGCCACCTGGTTGGGATGCAACGGCAGGCCTGGGATCTGCGGAATGAACTTGATGTTACTGTGCGCCACCGACATGAAGCTGTGCCAGATGGTGGCCGGCAAGCTGCCGCCGGTGACGCCCGAGCCATTCCACGACATCGGCCTGAAGTCGTCGTAGCCGACCCACACGCCCGTCACCAGCGCGCCGGTGAAACCGAGGAACCAGGCGTCGCGGTAGCTCGAACTCGTACCGGTCTTGCCGACGGCGTAGGTGAAATCCAGCGCCGCCCGTTTGGCGGTGCCTTCGTCGACCACCGCCTTCATCATAGTGTTCATGTTCTCGGCGACCTTGCGGCTGACGACCTGCGGGGCCTCCGGTTCGTCGCGCTCGCGCGAATAGACAAGGTCGCCTTTGGAATTGAAGAGCTCGAGAACGGCGTACGGCCGCGAGAGCTTGCCGCCGTTGGCGAACGTGGCATAGGCAGACGTGTGTTGCAGGGGCGTAATGCCGGTATCCCCCAGCGCCATCGAGCAGGTCTTCTTGACGCCCTCCACGCCGAGGCGCTGGGTCATTTCGAGCAGCTTGTCGCGGCCGAGCCGCAGCGATAGATCGACGGCGGGCACGTTGAGGGAGACTTTGAAGGCGTCGATGGCCATCATGGAGCGCCCCGATCCGCCGCCGCCCGTGTAGTTCCTGGGACTCCAGTTGCCACATGGACCCGAGGCATCGCGCACGATCGAGCGCGGGTTGTAGCCGTTCTCGAAGGCCATGGCGTACACATAGAGCTTGAACGAGGAACCGGGCTGGCGGTGCGCGTGGGTTGCACGATTGAATTGGCTGTCGTCGTAATCGAGACCGCCGACGACGGCGCGCACGGCGCCGTCGGGCTCCATGGATACCAAGGCGCCGCTAAATGGCGTGCGGCGCTTGCTGCCGGTTTGGCCCAAGGTATTGACCAGGGCGTCATGGGCGGCCTGCTGTAGGGCGAGGTCGACGGTAACCCGCGCCGTCAGCACGTACTGGCCGCTGCCTTCGGCGAGGCGCTGCACCTCCTCGAAGGCCCAATCGAGAAACCAGTCGGGGCTATGGGTGATGCGCGTCTCAATGATGCGCGCCGGGCTCAAGCGCGCTGCGTGCACCTGGCCGGCGCTCATGTAGCCGGCGTCGACGAGATTGTTCAGGACATCGTTGGTGCGCGCGCGCGACAAGGGCAGATTGACGTGGGGCGCGAATTTTGAGGGCGCCTTGAACAGGCCGGCGAGCATGGCCGCCTCGGCCAGGTTCACCTCGCGCACCGACTTGCCGAAGTAGAATTGCGAGGCTGCCTCCACGCCAAAGGCGCCGCCGCCGAGGTAGGCGCGGTCGAGGTAGAGCTTGAGAATGTCGCGCTTCGTGAAGCGCGATTCCAGCAGGAAGGCCAGAAAGGCCTCCTTGACTTTGCGCTGCAGCGACCGCTCCGAGGAGAGGAACAGGTTTTTCGCCAACTGCTGGGTGATGGTCGAGCCGCCCTGCACCACCTCGTTGGCGCGCGCATTCTCAACCAGGGCGCGCGCCGTGCCGATGAAGTCGACGCCGAAGTGCTCAAAAAAGCGCCGGTCCTCGGTGGCGAGCGTGGCCTTGATCAGATGGTCGGGAATTTCCTCCAGCGGTACGGCGTCGCTGTGCAGGATGCCGCGCTTGCCGATCTCGTTGCCGTAGCGATCGATGAAGCTGACGCTGTACTTGCCCGTGAGGATGCGCTCTTCGTCGAACTCCGTCAGGGCCGGGATGGCGAGCACAAAAAGCACGGCGAAGCCGCCGAGCCCGAGCGTCAAGGCTTCCGAACAGCCCTCGTTGAGGAGCCGCTTCCAGCCGGTGAGCCGGAAGCGGGCAAAAAAGCTGGTGATGCCGTTCCAGCGATCCTTCGCCCCCTCCCAGCTTTCGGCCAGGGAGGAATCGATCCAGGAGTCGACCCTGAGCCAGTCGATGGGGCCCTTGCGGCCACCGTGCTTGAAAAACCAATCGTGCACGTTCCAGGCCTCTTAATCGTTGGTCAAGACCGACGGCCGCGCTTGACCCTCGCGGGGTGTGCTGCCGCCCTCGCAGTGGCCGAATCACTGCCGCAACCCAGCGCCGTGCGCTCAGAGCCTATCACCCTCGGCGCCCGCCGCGCGAGTAGAACGCTGCCGAGGCCATTTTGGCCAATTTTTCGGCCACGGTAGGCAGGGACTATCTGCAAGGCGATGGCAGGGAGCGGCAAACCTCGCCTTGCCGCTCATCGGTTGGTGAGTTTGAGCTCAATGCGGCGATTGCGGCGCAGTACGTCGTCGGAGACGCCATCCTCGAGCGGCTGGAACTCCCCGTAACCGGCGGCGACCAAACGTTTGGGCGAGACGCCGCGGCTGATCAGGTACTTAACGACCGAGGTCGCGCGCGCGCTCGACAACTCCCAGTTGGAGGGGAACTGGGAACTGGCGATGGGGCGCACATCGGTGTGACCGTCGACCTGCAACGCCCAGTCGATTTCGCTGGGGATACTGCGCTCCAGTTCGATGATGGCGGTTGCCAGCTGGTCGATGGCGGCTAGACCTTCCGCCGTCATGGTGGCCTGGCCGGAGGGGAACAGCACCTCGGATTGGAACACGAAGCGGTCGCCGACGACGCGAATGTCCTTGCGATCCTTGAGCAGCTCACGCAGCCGGCCGAAAAAGTCGGACCGGTAGCGTTGCAGCTCCTGCACCTGGCGCGCGAGGGCGACGTTGAGGCGGGCGCCGAGGTCGGAAATGCGGGCCTGGTTCTCCCTATCCTTGGCCTCGGCGGTGCCCAGCGCCTCCTGCAGCGCAGACAATTGCCGGCGCAGCGCGATCAGCTGTTGGTTGAGCACATCGACGCGGGCGAGGGCGTCGGCGGAAAAGCCTTTTTGCTCGCTGAGCTCCTTGCTGAGACCGGCGATGCGCGCGTCCTTCTCGGTGCTGCCGGCGGCAACTCCGCCCAGGCGTTCATTGTCGGCTCTGAGCGTGGCGAGAGAGGCTTGCAGGCTGGCAAGTTCATCTTCGAGGGATCTGCCCCGGCCCTTCTCCATGCTGAGCAGATTGGTGATCTCCGCGATTTGTCGCGTCAACCGTTTGAGCGCGCTGTCCTTGCCGGAGACTTCCTGGCTGACATAGAACTGCGCCACCATGAACACCGAGAGCAGGAAGGTAACTACCAGCAGCAGCGTCGACAGCACGTCGACGTAGCCGGGCCAGAATTCACCATAGGTGGCCGTGCGGCGTGCGCGTCCATAGGGCATGGCGTCCTACTTCTTTCGCGAGACGTTGGCGGCGAGATCCTTCAGCACGGAGGCAACTTCAGATTGCTGGGCTGCCTGCTCGTCGACCCATTCCCGCACCACCTTCTGCTCCGCCCGCATTTGCCGGACCAGCTGATCGACGCCCTTGGCCAGGTCCTTGACCGCCTCCTCGGCCGGCGGCGTGCCGCCTTCGAGGCGGGGAATGCTGGTCAGCCGCTCGCTGAGTTCTGAGATGGCGCGGTGCATGTCGAGCACGGCGACCTGCAGCTGGTGGGCGCCATAGTCGCTAGACTGCGAGCCAGGCGCCAGCTCGGTGATGCCCGATAGCCATTCCTCGAGCTGGTTATAAAAGCGCCCGTGCGCGTGGCCCGCCTGCAATTCGAGAAAACCCAGCACGAGCGAGCCGCCGAGCCCAAGCAGCGAGGAGGAGAATGCCGTGCCCATGCCGCGCAACGGCGCGGCCAGTCCGTTCTTCAATTCGTCGAACACGGTGACGCTATCGGCTGCCCTGGTATCGAGCGCGCCGATGGTCTTGCCGACCGATTGGATGGTGTCCAGCAAGCCCCAGAAGGTGCCGAGCAAGCCGAGGAAGACCAGGAGCCCGACGAGGTAGCGGCCCGTATCGCGCGCCTCATCGAGGCGTGAGCCGATCGAGTCCATGATCGAGCGCATGGAGGTGGCCGACAACGACAGGGCGCCGGTGCGGTCGCGCAGCATGGTTGCCATCGGTGCCAACAGCACGGGGCGGTGCGAAATGGCGAGTCCCGGATCGGCGATGCGAAAGGCGTTGACCCAGCGGATTTCCGGATAGAGCCGCAGCACCTGCTGAAAGGCGTAGAGGATGCCCGCGATCATGACGACGCAGATCAGCATGTTGAGGCCGGGGTTGTTGAGCATGGCGGCCCAGAGCTGGGCGTGCAGCACGGCCACCAAAAGGCCGACCAGGACCAGGAACACGAACATGCGCCACAAATACAGTCCCGGGGTCGATAGGGTGCGGTGCAGGGAGGGCAGGGCGCGCTCCCCCGATCTCGCTCGTGCCATGCTCCTACTCCCAGCCTCGATTGAGCGCGACGTTGATCCAGGGCGACATTAGCCAAAGTCCATGGCATCACAAACCGGCAACTTCGTGCCAATCGGGGTCTGTCAATGCTCTTTGTGCCTTCTTTTAGGCGGACACGGAATTCTTGGGGCCGGCTTCGGCGCTAACGCTCGTCAGCATCTGCAGCAACGCCCTGTGGATGGCCTGGTTGCCGGCGACGACGCTGCCCACTTCCAACATCCTCTGTGCGCCCGTGACATCGCTGACAAAGCCGCCCGCCTCGCGCACCAGGATCATGCCGCCGGCCATGTCCCAGGGCTTCAGGTCACGCTCGAGGAAGCCATCAAAGCGGCCGGCGGCGACCCAGGCGAGGTCGATGGCGGCCGAGCCCGTACGGCGAAGCCCGCTTGTTGCCCCCATTAGGGCCTTGCATTCGGTCAAAAAGCGCTCGTGTCCAGTCCGGCCGCGGTGTGGAATGCCGGTGCTGATCAAGCTGTCGGCGAGGGTCTTGCGGTTGGCCACGCGCAGCCGGCGATTGTTGACAAAGGCCCCTTGCCCCCGCTCGGCGGTGTAGAGCTCATCGAGGATGGGATTGTAGACGAGGCCGCAGACGATCTCGCCGTCCCGCTCGAGCGCGATCGAAATTGCGAAGACCGGAATGCCATGCAGAAAATTGGTTGTGCCATCAAGAGGATCGACGATCCAGCGATGCGATTTGTCGGGGCCGGCGATGGCGCCGCGCTCCTCCATTAACAAACCGTAGCCCGGTCGCGCCTTCGTCAGCTCGCGAAAGAGCACCTCCTCGGCCCGGTGGTCGGCCGCGGTCACGAAATTGCCGGGGCCTTTGACGGAGACTTGCAACTGCTCGACCTCGCCGAAATCACGCGTCAAGCCGCGTCCGGCCTTGCGGGCGGCGGCGATCATGACGTTCATCAGGGCTGAGGCCGGCATCCGCGAGCGGCAAATCCAAGGTTTGGCAGCTGAAAGGCGAGGCCCGATCTAGCCCAGGTTGCAGGGCCTGACAAGGCGCCCGCCGCCGGCGCGGCCGGCGACCGCCGCGGCGCTGACGCCTTAAACCACCTGCCGCCGGGTGATAGTGGGAGATATCCCACTGCGGCCACCCCGGTGTTTGTGGTTGTGATCCCACTGGCGCCGGCTTTAGCTTGGCGGCGTGCCGCCGAGCGCGCAAACGGCAGGGGCGCCAAGGAGCTCAGCTGATGGCTTACGCCGCCGTCGGACTACTGGACACAATCTCGGAATTCTGTCGCCGCGCCGGCATGGCCGAATCGACTTTCGGTCGGCGCGCCGTCAACGACGGCAAGTTCGTCGCCCGCCTGCGCGACGGGGCCCGCATCACCCCAGAAACCCTGGAACGCGTCAGCGCCTTCCTGACCACCCGGGGCATCGTGGCACCCGCGAGCCCTCCCGAGCTCAAGCCGCTTTTGCGCGTGCAAGCGGCGGGTGCTCCCCTGGCCAAGGCGCCCGCCGAAGAGCAGCCATCGCGCAATTTTCGCTTCTTTGACAATCGACAGAAGTACCTCCTGTTCGTCAACACCTGCAGCGAGAAGGAGGTGATTGCCCGTCGCGTCGGCATGGAGCTCGCCCACCTTCATCCCGAGCCACCGGCCATTCGCCTGTTCGACGCCGGCATGGGCGATGGCACGCTGCTGACCCGGGTCCTGCGCGACATGCATCGCCGCTTCCCGACCCTGCCGTTCTATGTCGTGGGCAAAGAGATCAGCCTCGAGGACACGCGCCTCTCGCTCGACAAGATGGCCGACCGCTTTTACGAGCACCCCGCCACCGTGCTCGTCGTCACCAACATGTACTATACGGAGGCGCCGTGGCTGGCTCCCAACGCGGTCTCGGCGGCCACCTCGCTGGCTTGGCACGAGGTGGCGCTCTCGGGCAGTACCGGGGCTGAGTTCAGCGAGCAGATCGCCGCGCTAGAGCCGTTATTGGCGCGCGTCTGGCAGGCGCGGCACAGCCCCAAGACCGGCAATCCGGTGTATGAGCGTCCGGCCGCGATCGTCATGTACCGCGAAGACTTCCGCTTCCTCCTCGATGACGTCGTCCCGCGTCAGGGCCGCGCGCGCGCCGACTATGACCTTATCATCGCCTCGCAGCCCTATCGCGCCCGCGTGCCGGTCGCCTTCAAGGCCTCGCGCGTGGTCAGCCCGCTGGCGCGGGCGCTGCGACCGGGTGGACGCCTGCTCGGCATCCACTCCTGCGGCCGCGACCCCGGCCTCGAGATCATCCGCAAGATCTGGCCGGACGAGGATCCGTTCCAAACGAGCCGGCACGATATCCTACGCGCCACGCGTGCCGAGCTAGGGCGCGATGCGCGCCACTACAACTTCAATGCCTATGCCGATCAGCGTGCGGTGTTTCGCTACGACATGCACACCCTGCCCTCGGAAATTGCCGCCAGCATCGGTACCTCGACACTGTTTGCGGCCTGGAACGCCGTCGTCTACGTGGCCCAGATCGACGATGAGCGGCTGGGGCAAGTCTTGGGCGAGCGCAAATATCTCGATGCCACGCGCGAGGTGCTGCAGACGCACGGCCGCCTGTGGTTCCTCGATGAATCCTACGTGATATCGCGCAAAAGGGGTTGAGCACGATGCCTGCGTCTGTCCTCGATTCTCTACCTGGCGGAAGCGCCCGTGGCGGCTCCGTTGCCGCCGTGGCGGCCGAGCTCGTCGCCTGCGGTTCGATCGAGATGGGAGCGGAAGCACCGGAAGATGCGCGGCGGATTGCCGAGCTGCTGCCGGCGGGGACGCCCGTCTACGTCAATCACCTGCCGCGCCACGAACTGCCGCACACCTTGGCGGCCCTAGTTGCCCTGCGGGAAGCGGGGCTGGAGCCGGTTCCCCACATCGCCGCGCGCCGCGTGGCCTCGCGCCTCCAGGTGCGGGCCTTCCTCGATCAGGCGGTGCGCGTGGCCGGCGTTGCCAAGGCGCTGTTGATCGCGGGCGACGTGAGTGTGCCGGTTGGGCCCTATGCCGATGGTGCCGCCCTCATCAGGGATGGCGTACTCGCCGAAAGTGGTTTGCAGCAGGTGGGATTGCCGGGCTATCCCGAGGGCCACCCGCAGGTGCCCACGGCGGCGCTCAATGCGGCGCTCGGCCAAAAGCTGGCGCTGCTCGCAGAGCAGCGGCTCGCCGCCTATGTGGTGACGCAATTCTCTTTCGCGCCGCACCGGATCGTCGAGTACTGTGCCGATCTTGCGCGACGGGCGCCTAGTGTCCCCGTTTATGTGGGGCTCGCCGGACCGACGACGCCGCGCCGGCTGATCAAATTTGCGCAACGCTGTGGTGTGTCCGCTTCGCTCAGGGCGTTGCAGGCAGAGGGGATGCGGGCGGTGCGCCTGTTTACCCACGTTGATCCCGGCGCCCAGCTCACCGCCATTGCGCGTCACGCCAGTAGCGGCGGCGCCAGCAACGTGGTGGGTGTTCACATTTATAGTTTCGGCGGCGTGACGCCGACCGCGACCTGGATGAACGCGCAAATCACCGGGGGCGCCCGCTAAGGCCTGGCCGTCTTCCCGTGGTGTCCTTGGCGAGCCCCTTGCGGCGGCCGCGGCCCTGGGCGATGCTCGTCGTTGGCAAAGCCGGCAAGCAGGGCACCTGCAGCTGCCAAGGCGTGGGGTGCGAGCGGCGGGATTCTGCGGAGGCCCAAAGCGCCGGCCGAGGCCGAAGTGCCTGCCGAGGCCGAAGTGCCTGCCGAGGCCCAAGTGCCGCCGAGGCCGAAGCGCCCGTCGCTGTGCGAGGCGGGCGGCGGCCAGCGCCTTTGCGAAGCTGGCTTTGTTGTGGGGTGTCTGTGTCGGCCAAAAGAGGGCCTGGGGGCATCGACTAGGGGCGCAGCGAGACAACAGGAGCAGAGGTCGTCCGTGACGCAAGCGAGCTGCGCCTGCCTGCTCTTGGTTTTGCTGCTTGCCGTGGCGAGCCCGGGCTGGGTGATTTCTGCGCGCGGCGAGGAGCCGCTCACCGTTCCCGATCCGCGCTGGGGCGCCTTCTTTGCCGGCAAAGACCAGCGTGTGCCGATCGAGCCCACCGTCTGGCCCTGGTACGCGATCGGCCGCGTCAATATTGCCGACAGCGTCAGCCGACGTCATTGCACCGGCACGCTCGTCGGCGCCCAGCTCGTGCTGACGGCGGGCCATTGCCTGTTCGATCATCGGCTCGGACGCTGGGTCAAGCCCGAGCACGTGCACTTCGTCGCCGGCCAGGCGCGCGACAGTGCGCTCGGTCACGCCGCGGCCACGGCCCTCATCGTGCCGCCGGAACTCGACATGGCGAGCGGGAGCGATCCGGTCCATAAAAGTCTGCGCAGCGAGCTTGTCGCGCACGACTGGGCCTTGATCCGCCTCGAAACCGCGCTCAGTCTCAAGCCCGTGCCGGTGAAGGCGATGGTGCAAAGCGCCGTGGCAGGGGAGGTTGCCAGCGGTGAGATCGCTCGCGCCGGCTATAGCGCCGATCGGCGGTATTTACTGTCTGTGCACCGTGGCTGCGCCGCCGCGCTCGGCCAATCCGGCACCATGCTGAACCGCTGCGATGCCTTGCCTGGCGATTCCGGATCCCCGCTCCTGCTCCTGCGCGGCGAGGAGGCCTTCATCATCGGTCTCAGCACCGGTGCCCAACACCTGAAGCGGGCCGATACGGGGTACGTCGCGGTGACGGGCTTGGGGCCATCCGCCGCCTCGTTCAGCGACGCCATCGCCAAGGCGCTGGCGCCCTGAGGACGGCAGCGCCTCAGCCGCCTTGGGCACCCTGGGTCCTGTGGCCCCGGCTATTCCGCAAAGCGGACCACGTCGAAGGTGTGCTTGCCCGAGGTGTGGAGCGCCTCGTTGATCACGACGTGCGTGCCTGCAAAAGGTGTGAGCCGCAAGGCGCTGAAGGCGTCGACCTCGCGTCCGTCGTCGAGGTGCACATGGAGGATTGCCGCGCGCGCGCCGCCGCCCTGTTTCACCGCCAATACCGTGGCGTTATGTACGGCCACGCTGACGGTGCGATCGGCCCGATCGACTTGGCGCACCAGGAACACGGTGAGCAGACCGGTCAGCACCAGGACCGCGAACACGATTGGAGCAAAACGGCGCAACCGCTCCCGCCACACCAGTGCCGACAGACGGCGTGCGTTTTCTTGGCTCAGCTTCATCGGCCACAACCTCCTCCGCTCGGCTGAGGGCTAACGCGGTCCTTTCGATTGCGCAAGCCAATGGCCTTGGGGTCGGCCGCTCAGGCCATTGGCTCAATCGAAAGTCGTATCTTGTGGGCGCGGACCGTTCATAATTCAAGCGTCGTGGGTTGGCCGAGGCCGGCAATGGTCTGAATTGATTTGCCCACCTCCTATCTCGGCGCCACAGTGTCGGATCGAGGCGGCCGCACCGGCAATGGGCGCCACAATCTGGGCCCGGGCTGGGTACTGTCCTGCCACGAAGGAAAATGAAGGGAGAACTGCCCATGCGAAGTGAAACACCTACCCGTCGCCGTTTTCTGGCCGCGTCGAGCGCCGCCGCAGCCCTCACCGTGCTGCCCACACCTTACGTGCGCCGAGCCGCGGCGGCAGGTAGCCTGTCGATTGGCCTGTGGGATCATTGGGTCCCCGGCGCCAACGACGTCGCCGCCAAGATCATTCAGGAATGGGGCGAGAAAGAAAAAGTCGATGTCAAAGTCGATTTCATCACCTCGCAGGGAAACAAGCTGCTTCTCACCATCGCCGCGGAAGCGCAGGCCAAGTCCGGTCACGACATCATGGAGTTCACGAACTGGGAGGCCGCCCAGCATGCCTTCGCGCTTGAGCCCGTCGATGATTTGGTGCGCGACGTCGTCGCCCGCAACGGGCCGCTGGAGCCGGCGGTCGAGTACCTTGCCAAGTTCAAGGGCACCTGGGTTTCGGTGCCGATGACGCGCGGTACCTTGCTGCTTGGGGTCTGCAGCCGCTTCGACCTGCTCAAGGAGCACGCGGGGATCGACATCCAGGCGATGTATCCCGCCGGCAAACCGCCAGCGGCCGCCGAGTGGACCTGGGACAACTTCTTGATCGCCGCCGAAAAGTGCGCCAAGGCCAACCATGCCTTCGGCCTACCCCTGGGGGTCACCACCGACACCATGCAGTGGGTCGGGGCGTTGTTCAAAGCCTACGGCGCCGACGTGATGGGCGAGAATGGCGAGATCACGGTGAAGACGGACGCAGTGCGCCAGGTCCTCGACTACGCCAAGCGCCTCGCTGCCTTCCTGCCGCCCGACGCGCCCTCATGGGATGATGCCTCAAACAACAAGTGGCTGATCTCGGGCCGCGGCGCGCTGATCATGAACCCGCCGAGTGCCTGGGCGGTGGCCAAGCGCGATGCGCCGCAGATCGCCGAGAAGTGCTGGACGCACGGCTTCCCCAAGGGCCCGAAGGGGCGCTTCAATCCGATCCTACCGCGCCTTTATGGTACCTGGAGCTTCTCCAAGAACAAGGCCGCGGCCAAAAGCCTGCTTTACCACCTGTCCTCGCGGGAAAACGCCGAGAAGCTGGTGGCGGCGGGCCAGGGCTACGACATTCCGCCCTACACCAAATTCAATGACTTCAAGACCTGGGAAGAAGAGGGTCCGCCGAAGGGTACGCTGTCGCACTATCCCAACAAGGGCGACCAGATCATCGCCGTGACGTGCTCACCGGCGCCGCCGCTGATCGCCGCGCAGATTTGGTCGCAAGCGATCCAGCCGAAAATGATCGTTCGCTTCGCCAAGGGCGAGCCGATCGAGAAGACGCTCGAGTGGGCCGAAAGCGAGCTCGAAGGCTTCCGGCGCACGTGAGGTCGGCAAAAGCATCCGGCGGGGCCTACCCCGCCGGACAAACTCCGCGAGGCCGGCCGCCAGGGCCAAAGGGGACATCGGCGGCGATCGGCCGAGGGCTCGGGGTGGCGCGGCGGGCTGCCCGTCCCGCTTAGTGGCCGGCGCTGGTGGCTGCCGGGGCCGGGCGTTTCATGACGAGCGCCAGCCCGGCAAGGGTTAAAAACAGCAAGGTGAGCACCAGGAACACGTCGGCGAAGGCCATCACCACGCCCTGCCGGTGCACGATTGCGTTCAGCTGCTTGACGGCCATCAGCTGAGCTTCGCTACCATAAGACGAGAAGCGCTGCGTCAAGTTGTTGAGCGCCTCGAGCGCCGGCGGACGCGACCAGGTGACGGCCTCGTGCAAGCGTGCAAGGTGCAGATCGGTGCGATCGTTGAGGAGGGTGGTGAGCGCCGCCAGTCCCACCGCACCACCGAGGTTACGCATCAGGTTATAGAGGCCCGAGGCATTCTTCACGAGCTCAGGGGCGAGCGTGCCAAGCGCGATATTGTTGATTGGAATAATCGCCAGCATCAAGCCAACGCCGCGCAGGACCTGCGGCCAGAACAGCTCCCAAAAATCCCAGTCCTTGGTAAGCGCCGTTAGCCAGTAGGTGCCGATGGCGAAGCAGACGAAGCCCGCGATCAGCATGAAGCGTGGATCCGCCTTGACCGACAGCCGGCCCGCCACCGGGGCGGTCAGGAACATGGCCGCGCCGGAGACGAACAAGGTTTCCCCGATCATCAGCGCATTGTAGCCACGCACCTGCGCCAGGTAGAGCGGATACAGATAGGTGAGGCCGTAGAGGCCGATTCCGAGCACAAAGGAGAAGAGACTGCCGAGCCCGAAGTTGCGGTCCGCGAAAGCGCGCAGATCGACGATGGGCCGGCTGGCGGTCAAGACGCGGGCGAAAAAGATGAGCGCGGAAAGGCCCGAGACCCAGGCCAGCAGCAGGACGCTGTCGTCGCCGAACCAATCGTTACGCGGGCCCTCTTCCAGCACATACTCGAGCCCGCCGAGAAAACCCGCCATGGAGAGCAGCCCCAGCCAGTCGAAGTTACCAAACAGCGACCAGTCGGGCTGGTCGAAATCGATCAATGCCAGCGCCGCCGCCGTCACCGCCAGGCCCGGAACGATGTTGATGAAAAACAGCCAGTGCCAGGACAGGGCATCGGTCAAATAGCCGCCGACGGTTGGGCCGATCGTGGGGGCCAGCGTCGCCACCAGGCCGATCATGGGCGTGACCAGGCTCATCTTCGAGCGCGGGAAGATGAGATAGGCGGTGGCAAACACCGTTGGGATCATGCCGCCGCCGATGAAGCCTTGCACGGCGCGCCAGAAGATCATCTCGTTGATCGTGGACGACAGCCCGCACATCAGACTGGCGGCGGTAAAGCCGCCGGCGGAGAGGGCAAATAGGATGCGGGTGCCGAGGGCGCGCGAGAGATAGCCCGAGAGCGGGATCATCACCACCTCGGCGATCAGATAGGCGGTCTGCACCCAAGTGATCTCGTTGGCGGAGGCGGAAAGTCCGGCCTGAATCTCGGTCAGCGAGGCAGACACGATCTGGATGTCCAAGATGGCCATGAACATGCCAAACACCATCACCAGGAAGGCGATGAGGCGGTGCGGTTCAATGCGCTCGTCGTGGGGCCGTGCCTGCGCCACGGCCCCGCCACCGGCTCTGGCTGTTTCGGCCATTGTTTCGCCCTCGCAATGCTAGTTGGCGTTCGGACGCACCGCCGCGCTGCCCATGCGCTGGCTTGCGACGGGTGCTCCCGGTTTGGTGTTCACACTGACGATCACCGACATGCCAGGGCGCAGTACGGATTGCTCGGCAACCTCGGCCGGCACCAAAATGCGCACCGGCAGGCGCTGGACGATCTTGGTGAAATTACCCGTCGCATTGTCGGGGGGCAGCAGCGAGAACACCGAGCCGGAGGCCGGGGCCAGGCTGGCAATGCGTCCCTCCAGCGTGCGGCCGGGGAGCGCATCGACGCTGATCCTCACGGGCTGTCCGGGTTTCAGGCCGGCAAGCTGCGTCTCCTTGAAGTTGGCGTCGATGTAGACCGCATCCATCGGCACCAGACTGGCGAGCCGCTGCGTTGGCTGCACGTAGTCGCCCACTTGCACGGCTCGATTGCCGATGACGC
>DATMZT010000054.1:0-7604 GCA_035573335.1 Hyphomicrobiaceae bacterium
CAGCCCCTTGCTCTCTGCGCGCAAGCTCAACAGGCGCAGACAGTCCTCCACCACGTCGGAGAGGCGAACGGGCTCTTCCTGCAGCTCATAGCGTCCGGCTTCGATCCGAGACAGATCGAGTATTTCGTTGATCACCTGCAGGAGATGGCGGCCGCTGTCGTGGATGTTGGCGCAGTATTCCTTGTAGTTTGCATTGGCCATCGGACCCAGCAACTCGCTCTTCATCACTTCGGAAAATCCGAGGATGGCATTGAGCGGCGTGCGCAGCTCGTGGCTCATGGTGGCGAGAAAGCGCGATTTGGCCACGTTGGCCGCTTCCGCCCGTTGCCGCGCTTCATCGGAGATCCATTTCTCCTCTTCGATTTCGGCGATCAGCGCATCCTTCTCGGCGCGAAACTCCAACATCGAGAGGGCCGTCGAATTGAGGCCCTTGGCGAGGAACAGGAAGTAGACGTGCAGACCGATCGCCATGGCGGCCATGGCATAGTAGAACGGGTGGCCCTGCAGGATCAGCCGAGCCACGACGGCGACCGTCATCGGCGTGGTGCCCACGTACAAGACCGTCATCAGCGTCGATGCGAAGGTCATGCGTATGGCCAACAGCACGATGAGGGAGGTCAGCATGAAGACGTGGGAGGCCGTGTCGCCGGTGCCGAAGCCGACGACGGCCATGCCGCCCCAGGTGATGCCGCTCGCCAGTTCGAGCAAGACGATGCGCCGGCGCCATTCATCGACCCGCACCGTGCCGCGCGGTTGGGCAAGAAACTTGCGGCAGGCGGCGATCATGAAAAACTTGGCGGAGATGACGAGCGCCAACCAAGCGGAGGCCTGCAGCACGGGCGCCCAGAACATCGAGGCCAAGGAAAAGATGACCGCCAACAGCGGTACGGTGACGCGCGCCGAAAGCTCGTTGCGCACGAACATGGCCAACAGTTCATACTCGAACTCGGGCCTGAGCACGGTCCCCTGCAGCAGGCGCGCCCGGATGTCGCGGATGACCTCCGCGGCGGCAGCCCGCGCGTCCTTGGCGCGAGCACGCTCGGGATCTGAACTCCTGGTCTGTGATTGGGGCATCGTCTCCCTCGCCATCTCGGCCGATGCAAACATGGGAAGCGACGCGCTCGAGCGTGCGCAGCGTCGATTGAGGATCGCGGCAAAACCCTAACGTCCCGTTTATCAATGTATTATGCCGTCCGGTTACGGTGACATTGCAGCCTTGCTGCAGCGGCGGCGACCGCGGCACACGCTTTGCTTGCACGCGCAACTGCCCTCCTCTAGGACTTGAGGCTCGAGCACGAGGGGGGAAGCGAGCCATGAAGCTTCTGCAAACCAAGGCGGCGCCCAATCCACGCCGGGTGCGCATCTTCCTTGCCGAGAAAGGCATCGAGGTTCCCTGCGAGGACGTCGACCTCATGCAAGGGGCGCTGAAGACGCCCGAGTTCACCGCGGTCAACCCCTTCCAGCGCGTGCCCGTGCTGGTGCTCGAGGATGGCACGGCCATTGCGGAGACCATGGCGATTTGCCGCTATTTCGAAGAGCTGAGGCCCGAGCCGAGGTTGTTCGGCAGCGGGCCGGTTGCCGTGGCCACCGTCGAGATGTGGAGCCGTCGGATGGATCTCGGCCTGCTGTTGAGCGTTGCACAGGCATTTCGGCACCTGCATCCGGCCATGGCGAAGCTGGAGGTGCCGCAAGTGGCGGCCTGGGGCGAAGCCAACAAGCCGCGGGCGCTGGAGATCCTGAAGATCATGGACGATCAGCTCGCCCGCCGACGTTTCCTGGCCGGCGAGGATTATTCCGTCGCCGACATTACCGGTCTGGTGGCCATCGACTTCATGAAACCCGCGCGTATCGAACGCCCGCAGGGGCTCAAGAACCTCGCCCGGTGGTATGAGGAGGTGGCAAGCAGGCCGAGCGCCAAGGCCTAAGCCCACTGCGCTGAGGTCGCGATCATGAAGCTCACCGTCGTCGGCTGCGGCGATGCCTTCGGCTCCGGCGGCCGTCTGCAGACCGCCTATCAGGTGGACTGGACCGGGGGCCGCTTTCTGATCGACTGCGGCGCCACGATCCTGATCGGTCTCAATCGCCTCAAGTTCGACCCCAATGCGATCGCAACGATCTTCATCTCGCATCTACACGGCGACCACTTCGCCGGGCTGGTATGGTGGCTCATTCATGCCCAGCACGTCGGTAGGCGAACGGCCCCTCTCAGCGTGATTGGACCGCCGGGCCTCGCCGGGCGCTTTGTGAGCGCCGCCGAGGCCCTATTCCCCGGCTCGAGCCATGTGCCCCGCCGTTACGACCTCAACTTCGTCGAGCTTCTCAGCGAGGCGCCACTCGAGGTCGGCGGCATCCGCGTCACGGCCTTTGCCGTCAACCACCCTTCGGGGGCCCCCTCCTACGCCTTGCGCTTCGAGCTCGACGGCAAGGTGATCGCCTTCTCGGGCGACAGCGAGTGGGTGGAAAACCTCGTCCCCGCCGGACGCAACGCCGACCTCTACATCATGGAGTGTTACCACTTCGACGGGGCGCCGCGCTTTCACATGAGCTGGAGCAAAATTACCGCCGAACTCGATCGCATCGGCGCCAAGCGCGTGATGCTGACGCACATGGCCGACGCCATGCTGGCCCGGCGCGACGACATCTCGGACCCTCGCGTCGTGTTGGCGCACGACGGCCTCAGCCTAGACATATAAGGGCGGCCGATTGATGAGCACGGGCCTGCACGGCAACAGGCGCGAGCTGCGCCGGCTCCTTGGCGAGATCGGCGCCTGCCGGATCTGCCGCGACGCGGCGCTGGGTACGCCCCTCCCCCACGAGCCGAGGCCCGTGCTGCGCCCGAGCCCAACGGCGCGGTTGTGTATCGCCAGTCAGGCCCCGGGCGTGCGCGTTCACGCCTCCGGCGTGCCGTTCAGCGATCCCTCGGGTGACCGGCTGCGCGCCTGGCTCGCGCTCACGCCGGAGGAATTTTACGATTCGCGGCGCGTCGCCATCGTGCCCATGGGCTTTTGCTTTCCCGGCCACGATGCGGCCGGCGGCGACCGGCCGCCGCGGCGCGAGTGCGCCTCGACGTGGCATCGGCGCCTGTTCGCCGCGATGCCGCAACTAGAGCTGATCCTTGCCGTCGGCGGCTATGCCCAACGCTGGCACCTGGGGGCGACGGCGAGCCGCGGCATGACGGCCGCGGTCAGGGGCTGGCGCGGGCAGCTGGCCAGCACCGTGCACCCGCGCCGCATGGCCTTGCCGCACCCCTCCTGGCGCAACAACGCCTGGCTCGCAGCAAATCCCTGGTTTGAGCGTGAGCTGCTGCCGCGGCTCAGAGACGACGTGCGCCGGTTGCTCTAGGGCCCGGCGCCAGCCGATGGCGGGCGCCTTGCCTCGACCCACATTCAGCCCAGATCGAGTGCGGCCGGGAGCGGCGAGCCGGGACTGCCGAGCGTGGCCAGGCCCTCAAGCTCGGCGCGCAGCGGCGCAAAAAAGAAGCCGGCCGAGGTCAGGGCCAGCAGCACGCGGTCGACCGAATGGCAGCGCGCCGCCGCGACCGCCCAGGCCAGGGCGGAGCGCTGACCCGAGGCGCAATGGGCAAGAACGGGTGGGTTGAGAACGCTCAGGGCGGCACGCATCTCCTCGCCGATCGCTTGCAAGCCCATGTCGCCCTTGCGAACCGGCACGTGGGCAAAGCCCAGCCCGGCGCGCGCCGCAAGGGCGCGTTCCTCGGCGCTGCGGGGCGCGGCCGGCAATTCGTCGTCGGGCAGATTGGAGAGCACGGCGCGGAAGCCCATGCGGGCTGCCGCGGCCAAGTCGGCCGGCGCCAGGGCGCCGGTCACGGCAAACTGCGGGGTGATTTGCACAATTTTGTTCATGGGGACCTTCCGTATGCGGCGTGGCCAAACGGCACGCCGGCCGGCGCCAAAAAATTCCCGGGTCCTACGTCGCATTGACGCAATATCGAACCTGCTTTAGGCAGCCACTGCCTTACATCTAGAAAAATGTTCCAACAAGGTCATTTGCCCCATGTCACTTCCCAAGGGCTCCTCCCCGATACTTGATGAAATGGACGTCAAGATCCTGCGCATCCTGCAGCAGGATTGCACGCGCGCGGTGGCCGACATCGGCAAGGAGGTGGGCCTCTCCACCACACCGTGCTGGCGCCGCATCCAAAAGCTCGAGGAGGCCGGTGTCATCAAGCGCCGCGTGGCGGTGTTGGATCCCCCGCGCGTCAATGCCGGCGTCACGGTGTTTGTTTCGATCAAGACCGACCAGCATTCGCTGGCCTGGCTTGAGCGCTTTCATACGGCGGTGAACGACTTCCCGGAGGTGATCGAATTCTATCGCATGAGCGGGGAGGTCGACTACCTTTTGCGGGTCGTCGTTCCCGATATCGCCGCCTACGACACCTTCTACAAGAAGCTCATTTCCCGCATCGAGATAGCGAAGGTCTCCTCGGCCTTTGCCATGGAGCAGATCAAGTACACCACGGCCCTGCCGCTCGATTTTGCCCTGCGCCACGGCAACGGCGATGCGGCCTGAGGTGGGCGCCGTGCGCCTGGGCTCGCCATCGGCCCGCCCCCTGCACTGAGCCCGCAACAAGGAAAGGCCGGCGCCGCGCCCATGGCAAACTCGCGCGAAGACCCGCACGTCGCCTCGCTAGAGGAGATCAAGGCCGTAAGCGGCCTCGAATTTCTGCGCCGCATTGCCGAGGGCGAGGTGGCACAGCCGCCGATCTGCCATACCTTGGGGTTCCGGTTGGCCGCCGTCAGCAAGGGCTACGCGCTGTTTACGATGACGCCCGCCTTCAGGCACTACAATCCGATTGGCACGGTGCATGGCGGGGTGGCTTCGACGCTGCTCGACAGTTGCATGAGCTGCGCCCTGCAGACCAACCTGGACGTGGGTTTGGGCTATTTCACCCTGGAGTTGAAGGTGAACCTAGTCCGGCCCATCACTGAGACGACCGGACCGATCCGCGCGGAAGGCCGCACACTCCATGTCGGACGGCGTGCGGGAACGGCGGAGGGCAAAATCCTCGACGCCAACGCCACCCTGTTGGCGCACGGCACCACCACCTGCCTCATCTTTACCCTCTGAGCGACCCCTCTGGGCCCCTTGGACCCCCCTGGGCCCCCCTGGGGCCCCCTGGGCCCATTGCCACCCTGGCACGTCAGTCGGCCTCGTGCCGCGCGAGCCTGTCGAGGCTCCACGGCCCGCCGCCGGCGGCGGCCAGGTAAAGAAAGACGAAGCAGTAGAGCACCGCCAGCTCGCCCTGATTGAGGATGGGATAAAACCCGCGCGGGGCGTGGGCGTAGAAATAGGCCACCGCCATGGTGCCTGACAGCACGAACGCCGATAGGCGCGTAAAGAGACCGATGGTGAGGAGAACCCCACCCACCAGTTCGATCAGCCCGGCAGCACCGCCGGGCGTCAACGGCGAGGCATTGTTCATCGGGCCCACGGGAAAGTTCAGGTACTTGCCGGTACCATGCTGCAGAATCAAAAGACCCGTCATGATGCGCAGCAGGCTCAAGAGTTGCGCCCGAAATGGGCGGAGAAACGCCATGGCCTTGGGCTCCAGCCAGAAAGCAAGATGCGGGCTCGCTCTGCGACAAACGATCAAGCTCAGCTCTGGTTCGGCCCCCGTCCTGGAGCGCAACAAAATGCCGCGCGGGCATGGCGCTCGCCGCGCCCGCGGCGTCCTCACTGAGAGCGCTAGCGGGCACGGCTTCGCTGTGGGCGCGGCGGCCTCGGGGCCGCGCGCGGCTGCGCAACGTTCAAGGCGCGGTTGCTAATGATTGTCGCGCGGGATGCCTTTGGTCTTGGCAATTTTTTGATATTTGACCGCCGGCTTCAGCACCATGCCATGTGCAAAGTCGTCGACCAGCTCGCGTTGGATCTCCTGCCAGGGCGTCTGATGGGCGGGATATTGATAGCCGCCATGGCCCTGCAGATCGGCCCGGCGGCGATCGTATTCCTCCTTCGAGATCAGAATATCGGCGCTGCGCTTGTTGAGATCGACGCGCACCCGGTCGCCGGTCTTGAGGATCGCGAGCCCGCCGCCGGTTGCCGCCTCCGGCGAGGCGTTGAGAATCGAGGGCGAGCCCGAGGTGCCCGACTGCCGACCATCACCGATACAGGCGAGGTCATGGACCCCCTTCTTTATCAGGTAGTTCGGCGGCCGCATGTTGACGACCTCGGCGCCGCCCGGATAGCCGACCGGCCCCGTGCCGCGCATGAACAGGATGCACATCTCGTCGATCTTGAGCGCGGGATCGTCGATGCGTTTGTGGTAGTCCTCCGGGCCGTCGAACACGATGGCGCGTCCCTCGAAGGCGTTCGGATCCTTGGGGTTCAACAGGTAGCGCTTGCGGAATTCCTCCGAGATCACGCTCGTTTTCATAATTGCGCTCTCGAACAGATTGCCCTTGAGATTGAGGAAGCCGGCTTTCTCCTTCAGTGGTTTTTTGTAAGGGCGGATCACGTCGGGATCGATGACGGGACGGGTCTTGCAATTTTCGCCCAGCGTCTTGCCGTTGACGGTCAGCGCACCCTCGTGGATCTTTTTGGCCTTCATCAGCTCGTTGATGACGGCCGGAACGCCGCCGGCGCGATGGTATTCCTCGCCCAGATAGCGGCCGGCCGGTTGCATGTCGACGAGCAGCGGCAGCGGATAGCCCAGGCGTTCCCAGTCGCCGTTGTCGAGCTTGACGCCGACGTGACGGGCAATGGCATTGAAGTGGATCGGCGCATTGGTCGAGCCGCCGATCGCCGAGTTGACGGCGATCACGTTCTCGAACGCTTCCCGCGTCATGATCTTGGAAGGCCGCAGATCCTCCCAGACCATTTCGACGATGCGCTTGCCCGTCTCGTAGGCGAGCTGCGCGCGCTCCTTGTGCGGTGCGGGCGGCGCCGCGCAGCCCGGCAGCGACATGCCCAAGGCCTCGGCCAGCGAATTCATGGTCGAGGCCGTGCCCATCGTGTTGCAGTGCCCGGGTGAAGGCGCCGACGAGGCGACCAGCTCGACGAATTCCTCGTAGCTGATCTCGCCCGTGGCAAACATCTGCCGTGCCTTCCACACGATCGTGCCCGAGCCCGTCCGCTCACCGCGGAACCAACCGTTGAGCATCGGCCCGCCGGACAACACGATCGCAGGAATGTCCACCGTGGCGGCGGCCATCAGCTGGGAGGGGGTGGTCTTGTCGCAGCCGGTGGTAAGCACCACGCCGTCGATCGGGTAGCCGAACAGGATTTCGACCAAACCCAGATAGGCAAGGTTGCGGTCGAGCGATGCGGTTGGCCGCTTGCCGGTTTCCTGGATCGGGTGCACCGGGAATTCGAAGGCGACGCCGCCGGCCTCCCGGATACCCTCACGCACCCGATGCGCCAAGATCAGATGGTGCCGGTTGCAGGGCGAAAGATCCGAGCCCGACTGGGCGATGCCGATGATGGGTTTGCCGGAGGAAAGCTCTTCACGGGTGAGACCGTAGTTCATATAGCGCTCCAGATAGAGCGCGGTCATGTCCGGGTTGTCGGGATTGTCGAACCATTGGCGCGAGCGCAGCTTCTTCTTCTGGGCGGCGGTGGGCTTGGTCATGAGCGTTTCCCGGAGGGTT
>DATMZT010000055.1:0-4819 GCA_035573335.1 Hyphomicrobiaceae bacterium
CGAAGACAGCGAATTCACTGAAAAACTCGTCAACATCAACCGCGTCGCCAAGGTGGTGAAAGGCGGGCGCCGTTTCGGCTTTGCCGCGCTGGTGGTGGTCGGCGACCAGAAGGGTCGCGTCGGCTACGGCCACGGCAAAGCGCGCGAGGTGCCGGAAGCGATCCGCAAGGCCACCGAGGAGGCGCGCCGCAGCCTGGTGCGCGTGCCCCTGCGCGAGGGCCGCACGCTGCACCACGATTCGGTCGGCCACCACGGCGCCGGCCGGGTGGTGCTGCGCTCGGCCCCGCCGGGCACCGGCGTCATCGCCGGTGGTCCGACGCGCGCGGTGTGCGAGATGCTGGGCGTGCAGGACGTGGTGGCCAAGTCGCTGGGGAGCACCAACCCCTACAACATGGTGCGGGCCACGTTCGAGGCGCTGAAGCTGCAGGAGAATCCGCGCGCGGTGGCGGCCCGGCGCGGCAAGAAGCCGAGCGAGATCATCGCCCGTCGGCGCGACGGCGCCGCCGAGGCCGATGCCGCCGAGACGACCGCAGGGTGAGCGCCATGGCACAGGCGAGCAACGGCAAGACCATCACAGTGGAGCAGATCGCCAGCCCCAACCGCCGGCCGGCGGTGCAGGAGCAGACGCTGATCGGGCTCGGCCTCAACAAGCTGCGTCGCCGGCGCACGCTCCCGGATACCCCGGCCGTGCGCGGCATGATCGACAGGGTCGCCCACCTCGTGCGGGTGGTGGACGAGAAGGCCTAAAGACAGGTTTCAGGTTCCAGGGATTAGGTTTCAGCGCACATCGCCGTAGATCCCTGAAACCTGACCCCTGATACCTGAAACCTGAAACAAGGGCACGAAGCCCAGGAGCGCATGCGTCATGCGGCTGAATGAGCTGAAGGACAACCCAGGATCGCGCAAGCTCCGCGTGCGCATCGGCCGCGGCATCGGCTCCGGCGTCGGCAAGACCGGCGGGCGCGGCGGCAAGGGCCAGACTGCACGCTCGGGTGTCCGCATCGGCGGTTTCGAGGGCGGCCAGATGCCGCTGCACCGGCGCCTGCCGAAGCGGGGCTTCAACAAGCGCAACCGCAAGGAATGGAACGAGGTGAGCCCGGCCCGCCTGCAGGCGGCGGTGGAGGCTGGGCGCCTCGACGCCGCGGCCCCTGTGGATGTGGCCGCGCTCGTCAACGCGGGCGTGGTGCGCCGGCCGCTGGACGGCGTTCGGCTGCTGGGCGGCGGGGAGCTGAAGGCGGCCCTGAAGCTCACTGTCAACCATGCTACGCCCTCGGCCCGCGAGGCCGTGGAGAAGGCCGGCGGCTCGGTGGCCCTGATCGAGAAGAAGGTGCTGGCCGCCGACGAGGAGAAGCGGGCCAAGACCGCCAGGAAGAAGGCTGCGCTCGCCAAGCCGAAGGCCGCGAAGAGCGAGGAGTAAGAGGCTGGAAATGCCCCGGAAAGGGGTGTCAGGCCGCTTCAACACGGCGCTTGCGCGCCCACGGCCGGCGCCCCATGTTTGGGTTGGCCCATTTTGGGTCTGAAATGAGCGGCCCGGAGACGGCCGCCGGGGCCGACAGGGCGCGGGGCCGCCGCCGTAGCCCAGCGCCCAAGGAGGTTTGCCAATGGCTTCGGCCGCCGAACAACTTGCCGCCAATCTCAACTTCGGCGCCTTCGCCAAGGCCGAGGAGCTGAAGAAGCGCATCTGGTTCACCCTGGCTGCGCTCCTGGTCTATCGGCTCGGCACCTTCATTCCGATTCCCGGCATCAATCCGGTCGCCTTCGCCGCCGCCTTCCAGCACCAGTCCGGCGGCATCCTGGGCATGATCAACATGTTCTCGGGCGGGGCCATCGAGCGCATGGCCATCTTTGCCCTCAATATCATGCCCTACATTTCCGCATCCATCATCATGCAGCTGATGCAGAGCGTGGTGCCTTCCCTGGAGGCTCTCAAGAAGGAGGGCGAGCAGGGTCGCAAGCAGATCAACCAGTACACCCGCTATCTCACCGTGGTGCTGGCGGCATTCCAGGCGTTCGGCATCGCCGTCGGCCTGCAGGCGTCCCAGGGCGGCGCGTCGGGGGCGATCGTGATGAGCCCCGGTCCGTTCTTCATCGTCACCACGGTGGCGTCGCTGGTGGGCGGCACCATGTTCCTGATGTGGCTCGGCGAGCAGATCACCGCACGCGGAGTGGGCAACGGCACCTCGCTGATCATCATGGCCGGAATCGTGGCGGGCCTGCCGGCCGCCATCATGCAGACGCTGGAGCTGGCAAGGCAGGGCGTCCTGTCCTGGGGCATCATTCTGGTCCTCGTCCTGGTGATGCTCGGGGTGGTGGCGGCGATCGTGTTCATCGAGCGCGCGCAGCGCCGCCTGCTGGTGCAGTATCCCAAGCGGCAGATGGGCAACCGCATGTTCCAGGGCGATGCCTCGCACCTGCCGCTCAAGCTCAACGCCTCCGGCGTGATCCCGCCGATCTTCGCCTCCTCGCTGCTGATGCTGCCCGGCGCCGTGGCGGGCTTCTCTCACGGCGGACCCGAGTGGCTGAGCGGCATTCTTGCGGCCCTCGGGCAACGTCAGCCCATGTGGTACGTCGTCTACGTGGCGCTGATCGTGTTCTTCGCGTTCTTCTACACCTCGATCGTGCTCAACCCGCAGGAGACGGCCGACAATCTGCGCAAGTACGGCGGCTTCCTGCCGGGCATCAGGCCGGGCGCCAAGACCGCGGAGTACATCGATTACGTGCTCACCCGCATCACGGTGGTCGGCGCGCTCTACCTGGCCGCCGTGTGCGTCCTGCCCGAGATGCTGCAGTCATCCGCGCACGTGAGCTTCTACTTCGGGGGCACCTCGCTGCTGATCGCCGTCAGCGTGACCATGGACACGGTGGCGCAGATTCAGAGCCACCTGCTCGCGCACCAGTACGAAGGCCTCATCAAGAAGGCGAAGCTGCGGGGTGCGACGAGGCGGATATGATCATCATCCTGCTGGGGCCGCCGGGGGCGGGCAAGGGAACCCAGGCCAAGGAGTTGGCAGCTCGCAGAGGCCTTGTACAACTCGCGACAGGCGACATGCTGCGCGCGGCCGTGGCTGCGGGCACCGAGATTGGCACCAAGACGAAGTCGATCATGGAGAGCGGCCGCCTGGTGCCCGACGAGATCGTCATCGGCATTGTCGCCGAGCGCATCGAGCAGCCCGACTGCAAGAATGGCGTGATCTTCGACGGCTTCCCTCGCACGCTGCCCCAGGCCTCGGCGCTGGACGCCGTGCTGAAGATGAAGAAGGCCAGGCTCGATGCCGTCATCGAGCTGAAAGTGAACGACAAGGCGCTCGTGGAGCGGATCTCGGGCCGCTTTAGCTGCGCCACATGCAAGGCGAGCTACCACGATCTCTACAAGCGCCCGAAGGTCGACGGGGTGTGTGACGTCTGCCAGGGCACCGAGTTCGAGAGACGCAAGGACGACAGCGCCGAGACGGTGCGCGAGCGCCTGCTGGTGTACTACCGTGATACCTCACCCCTGCTCGGCTACTACTACTGCAAGGGCAATCTGCACGTGGTGGACGGCATGGCCCCGATCGACGAGGTGGCCGCGGCCATCGCCGGCGTGCTGGACGGCATCGAAGGCAAAGCATGAGGAGGCAGAGGGTCGGGCGTTGCCGCGAAATCCCAAGATTTCCCCCAGGTTGACGCGAAGTGTCCGGTCGTATAGAAAACGCTTGACTTTCGGCACAGCAACACGGTTGGGTCTGGCGCAAAGCCGCGCCGGAGCCGATCGACGCGTGCATTTCGAATTCGTTGCGGGCCGCGTCGGCGGGCGGCTTGCGACAGGGACCTCAGCGCCATGGCTAGGAGATAGGGTGTGGCTCGCATCGCAGGCGTCAATATACCGACCCAGAAGCGCGTCGTTATCGCACTACAGTACATTCACGGCATCGGCCCGAAGGTGGCCCGCGACATCTGCACCAAGGTGGGCATCCCCGACGAGCGCCGGGTGAACCAGCTCTCCGACGGCGAGGTGCTGCAGATCCGCGAGACCGTGGACCGCGACTACGCCGTGGAAGGCGACCTGCGCCGCAACGTGGCGATGAACATCAAGCGGCTGATGGATCTCGGCTGCTATCGCGGCCTGCGCCACCGCCGTGGGCTGCCGGTCAGAGGACAGCGGACGCACACCAACGCGCGCACCCGCAAGGGCAAGGCGCGGCCGATCGCCGGGAAAAAGAAGGCCTGATGCGAGCCCGTGCCGCTGGCGCGAGACTGAGCATGGCCGGCCGCCGGCGGGCGGCCGGATATCCAAATCCGTGGAGTTGAGCTGAGATGGCCAAAGAGCAGCAGCAAGCCGGCCGCGCCAAACCGCGCCGGCGCGAACGCAAGAACATCACCTCGGGCATCGCGCACGTCAGCGCCAGCTTCAACAACACCATGATCACCATTACCGACGCCCAGGGCAACACCATTGCTTGGTCGTCGTCGGGCTCGATGGGCTTCAAGGGCTCGCGCAAGTCCACCCCCTACGCGGCGCAGATGGCCGCCGAGGACGCGGGCAAGAAGGCCATGGAGCACGGCATGAAGGTGCTGGAGGTCGAGGTTATGGGCCCCGGCTCCGGCCGCGAGTCGGCGCTCCGCGCCCTGCAGAGCGTCGGCTTTCAGATTACCCAGATCAGGGATGTGACGGCTATCCCCCACAACGGCTGCCGTCCCCGCAAGCGCCGCCGGGTCTAAGGGCGGCGCGGCGACTTCGGTTCCAAGCAAGAGCGGAGGAGCGGTGCCGGCATTGTTCGGACGACGCCCCCTCGCCACAAGACATGAGGCCAACCGTGGCAAACGTACTGCACAAGAACTG
>DATMZT010000056.1:0-7709 GCA_035573335.1 Hyphomicrobiaceae bacterium
CGACCCCTCATTGTCACCGACGTGCCGGGCAATCGCCACTTCGTCCGCGACGGCATCGAGGGGCTGCTCGTTCCACCCGATGACGTCGGCGCGCTGAGCTCGGCGCTGGCAAGCTTGGCGGGCGATCCCGACCGGCGCTGCCAGATGGGTCAGGCGGCGCGGCGGCGCCTGCTCGAGGGCTTTACCGAGCAGCACGTGCGGAGCACCTTGCGCGCCAGCTACGCGGCCATGTTGGCGGGCGATGGTGAGGGTTGAGGCGATCGGCCCCACACGCGCCGCAAACCGTCCGCTATAGTCGCGGGCGCCGCGACTCTTCTAAACTTGGGGCTGGCTGGTCTTGGGTTGGACGGCCTTGGCTGCCCTAAGGGGCGGCCCAATGAGAGCTGGCCGATGAAAGTTGGCCACTGAGACATCGCCAACGAGAAATGGCTGGCGAGAAAATGGCCAGCGCGTCATAGCCAGTGACAGATGGCCAACCAACATTGGCCGACCAGAGGGAGACACCGGAGCAGGGTCCGACGGGGGTGGCAATGGCAATGGCAATAAAGCGCGCCTTCGATCTTGCCGCGGCGGCCATCGGCCTCGTGCTGCTGGCGCCCGTCGTTGCCGTCTGCGCCCTTTTCATTCGACTGTCCTCCAAAGGGCCGGTCCTCTTTCGCCAGACCCGCATCGGCAAACATGAGCGCCCCTTCACCTGCTACAAACTGCGAACGATGCTGACCGAGACGGCCCACGTCCCCACGCATCAAATGGTGTCGTCCGCCGTCACCCCGATCGGCCGGCACCTGCGGCGGCTCAAGCTCGACGAGCTGCCGCAACTTTGGAACGTGCTCAAAGGCGAGATGAGCCTGGTTGGGCCACGCCCCTGCCTGCCAACGCAAGTGGAGCTGATTTTGGCGCGCCGCCGGTTGGGATTGGCGGGACTGACGCCGGGCATTACCGGCATCTCGCAGGTTGCCGGTATCGACATGTCCGATCCGGAACGCTTGGCCGCCAGCGATGCGCGCTATGTCAAAGCCATGTCCTTGACGACCGACCTGTCGCTGATTTGGCAGGCCGTGGCCGGCGCGGGCCGCGGCGATCGCGTGCGGGCCTGAGCCTCAGCCGTCGCGCCAGCCGCTAATCGCCGCGCGAGGGCGTCGTGTGCTGAGAGCGGCGGCGACCAATCGAGCCGCGCGCAGGTTGGCTTGATGTCGCGTGGTAGCGAGCCCAACAGCTTGTGATCGCCGCGGTGTGCACGACCGCGTCGGCGTCGGCGAACACGCCAGCGGGCCAGGCAGCGTCGCTGAGGTCGCCAACGGCAACCGAGCGCACCCGGCGTGAGGGGTGGTGCCAGGCACCCCGGGTGAGCGCGGCAACCTCGCAGCCGGCCTTTTCCGCCAAGTGGGAAACGAGGGCGCCACCCACAAAGCCCGTCGCCCCAGTGATCGCCACACGCATCGATGCAAAATTTCGCTTGCGTCTTTGCCCGCACGCCGGGCGCTGGCCGCCACGGGCACCTATGCGCTGGCGCCGCCGCCCTCAGGCGGCAATCGCACCATCGTCGACGGCCGCCGCGCCGGCCGCGTCGTACTGTGCCGGGCGATAGTTTTCCACCACCCGGCCCAGCGTCGCCTTGATCGCCGTCACCTCTTCTCCCTCCATGGCGGCGGCGAGCTCGGCCAACATCGGCTCGAGTTTGGCTTTGGGCAAAAACGGTTCGCGGCTGCGCAGAATGCGCGAATGCTCGGTCGGAATGACGTTTTCGCCGATCAGCAGCTCCTCGTACAGCTTCTCGCCGTCGCGCGGGCCGACGTACTCGATGGGGATGTCGCCGTCCGGGTTCGCCGCATCGCGCACCTCACGCCCCATCAAGCGGATCATAACCCGCGCCAGGTCGTCGATCTTCACCGGCTCTCCCATGTCGAGTACGAACACGTCGCCGCCGGAGGCCATAGCGCCGGCTTGAATGACCAGCGCGGCCGCCTCGGGGATCGACATGAAATAGCGGATCATGCCGGGATGCGTGACGGTGACCGGACCGCCGGCCTCCACCTGCCGCCGGAAGCGCTGCACCACCGAACCGGAGCTATCGAGCACATTGCCGAAGCGGACCATGGTGAAAACGGTGCGGCCGCGTGCCTCGGCGGCGCGCGCCTGCAGGATCATTTCGGCGAGCCGTTTGCTGGCACCCATCACGCTGGTCGGACGCACCGCCTTGTCGGTCGAGACCAAGACGAAGCGCTCAACCCCGCAGGCGGCCGCGGCCTCCGCGAGCGTGGCGGTGCCGAAGGTATTGTTGCGCAAGCCGGCAACGGGATTGTGCTCGACCAACGGCACGTGTTTGAAGGCGGCCGCATGATAGATGGTCTCAACCTCATTGTCGGCGATGACCCGCCGCACCGTGGCCGCATCCAATACCGAGGCGAGCACGGCGACGATCTCGGGCGGCTCCTCACCGCGCAAGCGCGCCTCTTGCACGAGCGTTTCGGCCTGCTGATCGATCTGGTAGAGCTGGCTTTCACCGTTTTCAAACAGCACGAGCCGCTTGGGCTTGATGCCGACAATCTGCCGCACGAGCTCCGATCCGATCGAGCCGCCGGCGCCCGTAACCATCACGGATTTACCGGTGATGTTGCGGGCCAAGAGCGTCGGGTCGGGACGGACGGGATCGCGGCCCAGGAGATCGTCAGCCTCGACAGGCCGCAGATCGCTAACCGCCACGCGCCCGGTCGCCAGATCTTCAATGGCCGGCAGCGTGCGAACGCGAACCTTCAGTTGCTCCAACTGCTGCAGCGCGGCCCGCCGTTCGCGACGTTGCGCCCGCGGCATCGCCAGCAGCACTTCTTCGACCGCATGCTCACGAATGAGGCCGGCCATGCGCTCGGGCGATGACACTCTAACACCCGCAACGTATTGGCGCGCCAGCGTGCGATGTGGGTCAATGAAACCAACGGCACGGTAGCCGCCGGTACTTTGCAGCGCCTCAAGCAGCTGCACGCCGGTGGTGCCGGCGCCGTAAATCAAGACCGCGCAGTCCCGGCCGGTCGCCTGCGCGGGGATTTCCACGCCGCCGCGCCGCAGCAATGAGGTTGCCGCCTGGCGGCTTAACCAGATCAGCACCGTCGCCAACACGGGATAAAGAATGATCACCGAGCGCGGGATGCTGTAGATGCCGGATAGGTAGAGGAGCAGGCTCCAATACAGCGCTGAAAGCCCCACGGCGCCCGCCGCGAGCATAAAGCCACGCGCGCCGATAAAGCGCGTGACCATGCGGTAGACCCCCAACTGGAAGCACGTCGCCACGCCGATCAAGGGCGCCGCCGTCAGAACCGCAAACACGCTCGCGCTCGGCGGCACGAATACCTCGCCAAGGCGCAGCGACATGGCCAGCCAAAGTGCCAGGTTGAACAGCACCAGATCGTTGGCGGCGAGAATGGCGCGCTTGGGATAGCGATCGAGTTCGACCAACCGGAATGCGAGCCAGCGCACCCACTTCTGGGCGGCCGAGTCCGGTCTGAGCCTGGCCAGTCCAGGCGTCACCTGTGACACGCCTGCCATGGACCCCCGTTGCATTTTTGTTCCCTCACTCCCGAACCAACGGCCGCGGCGGAACCGCAGCCCTCGTGCGTGATGGAAGCGCTAGGGCAATGTCATGCTCATCCAAATCAACGCACGCAGTCGGCACAAGAACGAAAACGCATGGGGTGTAAAGCACCCGTCGCCAATACCCGCGACTCCTAAGAAACCTTAGCATATCGGCGCGGCGACACCAGAACTCGAGGATGTAAATGCACTTTTTCGCTTTGGCGTGGCCGGCCGGGCGCTTGCACCGCAACAATTTTATCCCCTGCTTTGTGAACCCGCTTGCCAGCCCCGGGCACCTGGCCCGGCGCCGCGAGGGCGTGGCCATCCGGGAGGGGAAGGACGCCGGAGACCATTTCGGGCCGACAAAAAGGCACCGCCCTTGTGAGGCGGTGCTAAGAAAGCGCTGGCCCGCAGAAGCGTTAGGGAAGCATCGCGGGTCCTCGGCCTGTTAGCACGAGTCGCGATCGCCGAAGGTGTCACCCCGCCGCAACGCTTTGTCCCGCCCGATTGCCCTCGTCGGCGCGGCCGGGCGCGGCCGGATCCTTCAGCGGCCCTGGGCGCGCGCGCGCACGGGGGTGCTGGGGGATGATCAATCCGGGGGGTTGTCCCACCTGGGGCGTCAACTTGGGGGGTCAGCTTGGGGATCCACCTGGGGGGCCACCGGGGCCCTCCCGCTCGCGGCGGCCACCGATCTGCGGCGGTTGCGTCGCAGCAGAAATTGCCGGTACGCGGCTACTTGAGCCCATAGAAGGCAATGGCGACCGAGACGCTCACCAACAGAAAGATCGAAGCCGCCCGCAACGTACTGCGCCAGGTCGGTTGCGGTTTGGCATCGCCCAGGTCCGCATCGTAGCCGTTCGGCATGGCGTTCCTTTCGACCGCCAACGCCCCGCAACGTGACGGCTTCCTCTAGCGCTGGCGGTGGGCCCGCTTGCCAATCTGGGGCTACCTTTCCGCCAGCGCGTCCACGCTAAACCAGAACCGGCAGCCGCGCCAACGCACATTTTGCCTTTTCCTCGCCCGAGACCGTGCCTATGATCAGCACGCGTTGCTTTCGCATTGCATTGCCGCGTTTTGCGAGACCGACAATGCCGGATGACCTTTCGCGACAGATCGAGGCCTGCAAATCGCGCATCGCCAGCGTGCGCTCCCTGATCGGGGCCATGCAGGCGGCGGGAGAGATCACCTCGGAGGTCGAGCAGCAATTGGCACGCGAGATCGCGTTCCTGTGCACGCTCGAGGACATTCGCAGCGAAAAGGATCTGAGCGCGGAACCCGCGGGCGCGGACGATGCCCAGAGTGTGCGCTCAAAGCTGCTGCAATAGACGCTGCAAAAGGCACTTGGGGGCGCCCACCGGCGGCCATTGCGGCTCGCGAGGGACGATGGCTTGCGCAGGCGCGCCCGATTTGAGCGGCCGTGTCGCGAGCCTCAGAGCGCATTTGCGCCCTCAGGCGCTGTCGCGCTACCTTACGAGCACTTGCACAGCTCGCGCCAATTGCTGGCAACCGCGTCGGATTTCTCGGCGCACGCCTGGCAGCGCCCGGTCATGGCGAGCACGTCACGGTCGTCCGTTTGCGCAGCAGACCCGCACTCCGAGCACCGGGGTTGCAAGCTGCGGGCCTTCGCTTTCCAATCCTCCCAGGACATGATTTCGCCGAATCTGGCTTGAGCCACGTTGATCTCCGTCTGTGGTGTGCGGCGATACGCAAGCGTCACGCCTCACAGCTACGATGAGCACAGATATGATGGGGACAGGTACGATGGGGACAGGTACGATGGATGCGATGGCACTGAGCACGCCCCCCAAGTCCCGCATCCATGGACCACACACTCGGGGCACACACTTGAGGGCAACACCCTTGAGGGCACACACTTGAGGGCACACACTTGAGGCAACTGGGCGACGCCGACACTCGGGCGCCGGCTCCCGGCGCTCGAGGAGGACGTCACTGACAACGCCAGGATTGCCGAAGTATTCCCGCGGCGCGCGCGGCCCCGTGCGATCGACCACGGCCCGAGCGGCGCCGAACCGCACGTTGTGCTTTTTTGCGCGTCTTAGCCGTAGGTAGGGCGCTGCGGCCAACCTCGAGGAGAGGCCTCGAAATCCTCCTGCCGCCCATAGGGCGTGAGATCGAGAAGCGCGTACCCATCCGTACGCGATTCGGTGCCGCGCGCGTAAGCCGAATAGGTATGAAACACCTCATCCTCCAGACGGAAGAAGACGCTGAGCCCGTGCGCCTCGCCCCCCGCTGCGGCGCGACCCTCCCTTGCCTCCATCTCGGCCTTGTTTCGGTAGTTGTACTCGAACGGGGCAACCTTCTCGTCGTTGCTGACGTGAAAGTCGTAGTTGAAGTCGCTGCCGAACGAGGACACCCACGCCAAGGTCCAGCCCTTCTGCGCCCGATAGGCCTCAAGTTTGTGCAGCGGGGCACGGGAGACGAGCACAAAACTCGTGTCGCGCTCACCCAACAGCGACAGATCACCCAAGGCATTCACATAGCGCGTGCAACCCGGACATCCCTTCTCCCAAGCCGGATCAAACATGAAGTGATAAACGATGAGCTGGCGTCGACCGGCAAACAGGTCGGCAAGCCTCCTCGTCCCCGCCGCCCCCTCGAAGACATAGGTCTTCTCGAGCTTCACCATGGGCAGGCGACGGCGCTCGGCATTGATACGGTCGCAGTCCTTGGTGAGGGCCTTCTCCTCGGCCAACAGGGCCGTGCGCTGACGCAGCCAGTCGTGCCTCGAAAGGATGGGCGGATGTGGGACTGTCATCTGTTTGCCTCCTGCTCAGCCTGGCGCATTGACCTGCTGCCGATTGGCACCTGCCGGCGCGCCGCTGCGGGGCCCGGAGCCATTGCCCCTCCTAGGCCATCACGCCTGAGCCAGCCTTTTTTGGCCCTCGGGCGCCGGGCCTCCTCCCGCCGGGCGCGCTGACCGCCAACCAGCTAACACCGCCAAGACGCTTTGCGATCCCAAAAGGATGCGAGCCCAAAAACAAATTGATCGGAATCCTTTGCCGGTCTCGCAACGTCTTGAGCACAGGTGAAGCCCGTGGAGACAGGAGCAAGGATTGCCATGCAACGCATTGTCGTGCGCTACAAGACGAAGCCGGAGGCCGCCGACGCCAACGCGCAGCTCATCGCCCAGGTCTTTGCCGACCTCAAGGCCAAGACCCCGGCCGGGGTGCGCTACTTGGCGCTGCGTTTGGAGGACGATACCTTCATCCATATCAGCCTGTTGGAGGCTGAGCATGCAACGAGCCCGATCCCGCAATTGGAGGCCTTTGGCGCCTTCCAAAGCGGCATCAAGGACCGTTGCCTGGAGCCACCACAGTCGAGCAAGGCGACGCTGATCGGCTGTTATCGCGCCTTTGGCGAGGCCTGACCGCAGCACGAGGGACCCGGCATGAGCGCTGATGAAGGCGCGGGACGGCAAGGCACGGCGGCCTTTCATCGCCTGCTCGGCGACCTGCGGCCCAAGCTGCATCGCTACTGCGCGCGCATGACCGGGTCGGTGATCGACGGCGAGGACGTGGTCCAGGACGCGCTGATGAATGCCGTCAAGGCCTATCCGACGACCGAGCCGATCGAGGACGTCGAAGGCTGGCTGTTCCGAATCGCGCACAATGCAGCTTTGGACTTTTTGCGGCGCCGCGCCAGGCACGACGCCGCGCATGCCGGCGAGGATCCGGACATGATTGTCGACCCAACCAGCAGTGCCGAGGATCGCCAAGTCGCGGCCGCGAGCTTGCGAACATTCATGCGCCTGCCGGTGGCCCAGCGCAGCACGGTCATCCTCAAGGATGTGCTGGGCTACTCCCTGCAGGAGATCGGCCGCGTCATGGCAATCAGCATGCCGGCCTTGAAAGCACACCTCCACCGCGGACGCGGCCGCTTGCGCGACCTTGCCCGTGAACCCGAAGACGTGCCGATCCCCGTCTTGGCCGAGCCGGAGCGCAGGCGCCTTGCCGCCTACGTCGAGCGCTTCAATGCGCGCGACTTCAATGCCATCCGCGACCTGCTCGCCGATGAAGTGCGGCTAGACCTCGTCAACCGGACGCGGATGCAAGGTCGCCGCGACGTCGACAAGTATTTCCACAACTATGGTCTGACGCACGATTGGCACCTAGTTACGGCTC
>DATMZT010000057.1:0-22071 GCA_035573335.1 Hyphomicrobiaceae bacterium
TGGCCATCGGCCACCACTGCGGGCATCATAGGTGCGAGGCACAAACGCCAAGCAATAGAGTCGAGCCCATGGCCAAGCGAGCCCCCGCCACCACGGCCAAGACGCAACCGGGAACACGGAGCGGGGCGCCCAAGCGCCAGACCAAGCCCCGCAAAGGTGCCGGCGGGCGCGCCACCCATGATGTGGGTGGGCTCACCTTTGGGGCCATCGACCGCAGCGAGCACGATCTGGCCTTGTGGGAGAAGCGCACCGACGCCATGCAGCGCCTGCTCACCAGCCCCGGCAACCGCGCCTTTAGCGTCGACGGCTTGCGGCGCGTGATCGAAGACTATGGCGAACAGGTCTATGACCGCACCACCTATTATGAGAAATGGATCCGGGCGTTGCGCAACCTGGTGGTCGAGCAGGAACTGCTGACGCGGGCGGAGGTCGAGGCGCGCATGGCCGAGGTGCGCGATCGTCACGCCAAGACCGGGCGGCGCGTTTCCAAGGCCAAGATTGCATGGTGAGCGACGTGGGCAGCGTGCCTCCGCACGGCACCAGCCAAGCGCCGCGCTTTGCGCCCGGTGATCGGGTGCAGGTGGCGGCGCGGCCGGTGCTGGGGCACTGCCGCACGCCCTGGTATGTGCGCGGCAAAACCGGCCTCATCATCGCCGTGCACGGCCGCTTCCGCGACCCCGAACGGCTGGCCTATCACCGGCCGGGGCTTCCCGCCCAGGTGCTCTACAAGGTGCGCTTTCAGCAGCGCCAGGTCTGGTCGACCTATCGAGGTTCAAATGGCGATCACATCGAGGTGGACATCTACGAGCACTGGCTCGAGCCGGCCAGATAGGAGCGCACATGCACGAGCACGATGATCACGACCACGACCATGACCACCCCCATGCGCATCCTCCCGCACAAAAGGACCACGATGCCGGACCGATGGGGGCCTACGAGGTGCTCGAAGAAGCCCTGCGTTCGCTTCTGATCGAAAAGGGGATCTTGACCGCCGCGGCCATTGCCGCGGCCGTTGACCTGATGGACAGCCGCACACCGGCGCTGGGCGCCAAGGTCGTGGCACGCGCTTGGACCGATGCCGCCTTCAAGAAACATCTCCTCAAGGATACACGCGCCGCCCTGTTGAATTGCGGCATCGACATCGGCACCATCGCCGAATTTGTAACCGTCGAGAACAGCCCCGACGTGCACAACGTCATCGTCTGTACCTTGTGTTCATGCTATCCCAAGATGCTGTTAGGGACCCCGCCCGCCTGGTACAAGAGCCTCGCTTATCGATCGCGCACCGTGGTTGACCCGCGCGGCGTGCTCAGCGAATTCGGCCTCGAGCTGCCGCCGCAGGTGGAGCTGCGGGTGCACGATTCGACCGCCGACTTGCGCTACATCGTGCTGCCGATGCGCCCCAAGGCGACGCGCGGCTGGAACGAGGCGCAACTTGCCGCCATTGTCACGCGCGACTGCATGATCGGCACGGCGCTGCCGAAGGTCGTGCCGAAAGCGCGCGGTGCCCGCGCCGCGTGAGCCGAACCGAGGCCGATCCCGCCCGCCAAAGACCAAGCCGAGGCAACGATCGGCACCTTCGGAGCGGAACAATGCACGAGCAAGCGCGATCAACACCCGCCGTGGCGGCCGTCGCCACCGCGGGCCTCGAGACCTTCAGATTTTTTAAGATCGGCGGTTGTCAGATGGCGCCGTTGATCCAGTCGGTCAGCTGCTTTTTTTGTACCAGCGCGCCCACGCGCTGCGCGGCAACCTCGCCGTTTTTGAAGATCATCAGTGTCGGCATCGCCTGGATGCGATACTTTTGCGTCACGTCGGGATTTTGATCGACGTCGAGCTTCGCCACCTTGATCTTGCCGGCCAGTTCGGTCGCCACTTGCTCCAGCGCCGGCGCCATGGCCTTGCACGGTCCACACCACTCGGCAAAGAAATCCACGAGCACCGGCTCGGACGATTGCAACACTTCCTTCTCGAAATTGGCGTCCGAGACCTCGCGCGCTGCGCCAGCCATGCCGGTATTCTCCTTGGATGAAACCCGTCGCCGGGTGAAAACGTCGACCGGAACGTAGGGAGGCCCCCGTCAGGCGTCAAGGCTAGCCAGACCGCCTGTCCAAAGGCGCTGCGCGTGCTGGTCCAACAGGAGCCGCGGTATTTCCATGATTCGTGCGCCATCCGTCCACAGCAATGCAGCCCTGACCTCCAGTCCTGGAAAGATGGCGGCTACCCCCAAACGGTAGGCGGCGAGTTGCAAGAGGTAGGTCTCTGCAACCTCGGCCACGACGCGCGGCGGCGGGCGGTTGGTCTTGTAATCGACGATCAAGACGGCCGTGCCCGTGTGCACCAAACGATCGATCTTGCCGGCCAGGCGTAAGGGAGGCTGCGCGCCGTTGCGGCTGGGAAGGGTGGCCACGATCGGCACTTCGGCGCGGCTGTCGGGTCCAAACAGCGCCGAAAGCTCCGGGTGCTCGAGCACGGTAAGCGTCTCGGCGATAATCTGGGAACGTATCTTAATGTCGAGATCGGGGGCGCGGCTGGCGAGCAAGGCCGCCGCGGTCGCCAGCCGGTTCTCGCGGCCGACTGCGGGGAGGTGCTCGAGCAAGGCATGCGTGAGCGTGCCGCGCAGGAAGCGCCCCTCTTCAAGCAAGGCGTGAGGCGACAAAACGGATGGCGCCCGCGGCGGCGGTCGCTTGGCCTTCGTGCCGGCCGCGCCATCCTCGAGCGGCGCCAGCTGCGAGGGCCGCAGCGGCACGCCGGCGTCAGCCTCCGCCGGGGCGCGTCGCCCCATCCAGGCCGGCGCTTGCACCGCGCCGACGCTTGGACTGAGGAGCTGCGCCATCGCTTGTGGGGCAACCGTCTGGGCGCTTTCGAGGCGCCAAACGCTGCGCTTTTCGCCGACCGGCGTCTCGACGACGCGACCCTCTAGACCAAGGCGCACCAGGTGGTACCAACAGTCCGCCGGGGCCTCGCGCGTGCCCTCGAAACCGGCGACGTAGAGGCGATCGCGGGCGCGGGTGAGGGCCACGTACAAGAGGCGATCAAGCTCCTTCTTGTCCGCCTGCCGTTCTGCCTGGCGCGCCGCATCGACGGCGGCCACCGCACTCGTTCCGCGCACCGGCCACAAAAACGGCGGCAGCAGCCCCGCCTCGGCGTCGGCCACGGCGAGCAGGCTGCCGGGCCAGCGTCCCGAGCGCGTCGAACAGGTATCGGGCAGGAAGACGATCGGGGCTTCGAGGCCCTTGGCGCCGTGCACGGTCATGACGCGCACCTCATCGCGCCCCTGCTCCATGTCGCGCTTGATCTCGGGCCGCGCCTGTCCCATGGCGAGCAGAAACCCCTGCAGCGACGGCGGGCCGGCCGCCTCGTAGGCGAGCGCCTGGTTCAAGAATTCATCGAGCGGGTCGGCGGCCTCGCTGCCGAGGCGTGCCAGCATGCGTGCGCGCATGCCGTCGCGATCAAGCACGCCCGCATAGAAGTCAAAGGGCGCAAGCTGGCGGGCCTCGCCCTGCCAGCGCAGGAGACGATCGGCCACCGAGCGCCAGAACGCGTGCTGAGTACCGCGCTCGATCAGCGCCTGCCATAGACTGCCCGCCCGGCCGGGCGCCAGGCTGATCAGATGCTCATCGGTGAGGTCGAAAAGGGGAGACTTTAAGAGCGCCGCCAAGGCCAGATCATCCTCGGGCAGCAGGCTGACCTCGCCGAGCGCGATCAGGTCCTGGACCGCGATCTGCTCGGTGAGAATGAGGCGGTCGGCACCCGCCACAGGGATGCGTCGGGCCTTGAGCGCGGAGACCATGGCGGGGGCAAACGGCACGCGCTTGCGCACTAGGATCAGGATATCGCCGGCGCGCACGGGCCGATCCTCGGACGCCAGGCGTTCCCCGGTTTCGAGCCACCGCTTGATGGTGTCGGCAATCCGGGCTGCCAGTCGGGTCACGGGATGCGTGGCGCTGGCCTCGTCCAGCGGCGCCCATGCGGGTGTGGCCTCGGTGGGCGCGGCCTTTTCGAGGGGCCAGATCTCGAGCACGCCGGCGTGACCGAAGCGGTGGGCAACGTGGGCAACCGGCTTGTCGGGGCCACTGACGCCCGGCGTGCGCGTCGGCGTCGCGAAGATCTGATCGACCGCACCGAGCAGCGGTTCGACCGTGCGGAAGGAGAGCGTGAGGGGGATCTGCCGCCAGCTGCGGCCCGCCCCGCGCGCGGCGGCGGCGAACGTAGAGCCAGCTTCGGCAAACATGGTCGGCGCGGCGCCTTGAAAGCCGTAGATCGACTGCTTCTCGTCGCCGACGGCAAACAGCGTGCGCGCCTGCTCCCGCGCGCCGGCACCAGCGAAGAATTCCGCCGCCAGCGAGCGGATTACTTGCCACTGCACCGGGCTCGTATCCTGCGCCTCGTCCACCAGAATGTGGTCGAGCCCGCCGTCGAGCTTGAACAGCACCCATTCCACCGCCGCCGACGAGCGAAGCAAGCTTGCAGCCTTGGCGATCAGATCATCGAAATCGAGCACCGCCAGGCGCGCCTTCGCCGCCCGATAGCGGGCAAGCGTGTCGGCGCTCAACTGCGCCAGCGCCAGGGTCGCCTCGACCACGGTCAGCGCCATCTGCTCGCGGTGGAGCGCCACGAAGCGGGCCTGTGCCACCGACAACTGCGCGGCAAGATCGGGGCGGGCACCCTCCCGCGTTGCCAAGCGCGCGCGCGGCGTTTTGCCTTGCGTGAGAAAGCAGGCTTCCATGGCGGCGACGCGGCCTCCCGTCGAGGTCGCGCCGAGGGCGCGCTCGAGATCTTCGGCGCGATCTTGATCGGTTTTGCCGCCGAGCCGCAGCGCCGCGATGAGGTCACGCATCTCCGCCTCGCTTAAGAGGCCGCCGAGCTCTTGCGCCAAGCCTTCCGGCGTCGCCTCCTGCCGCACGCCCAAGCGGGCCCGCAGCTGAGCTTCGCGCGCGGCCAGGTCGGCGTCATCGGCCTCGGCCTCGACGCCATCGCCAAAGCCAAAGGCCTCGGCCAGCAGGCGTTCGAAATTGCCATCGACCGCGTAGGCGATGGCCCCCTTGAGCGCTGACCATAAGGGCCCAGCCTTGTCGGACGTGGCGGTGCCAAGCATCTCGTCCACCGCCTGCGTGATCAAGCCTTGGCGCTGTTGATCATCAAGGATGGTGAAATTGGGCGCCACGCCCGCCTCGAGCGGAAAGCGCTTGAGCAGGCGCTCGCAGAAGGCGTGGATGGTCTCAACCTTCAGGCCGCCGGGGGTCTCGATTGTGCGCGCCAACAGCTGTCGCGCCAGGCGGCGGTCTTCCCCTGTCGGGGCACGACCGAGGAGAGGGGTGAGTTTGGCGTCGAGTTCCGCGTCGGCGGCCGTCGTCCACTCGGCCAAGCGTTGGAAGACGCGCTTTGCCATTTCCGCCGCCGCGGCCTTGGTATAGGTGAGCGCCAGGATGCGCTCGGCCGGCGTGCCCGCCAGCAACAGGCGCAGCACGCGATTGGTCAAGACATGGGTCTTGCCCGTGCCGGCGTTGGCGCTGACCCAGGCGGAGGCCGTCGGATCGGAGGCCAGCGACTGGTTGCGCAGCGTCTCAGCGCGCAGCGTTGCGTGCCGGTCGGCGGCCTCCCCCTTGGGGGGGCGCGCCAGGGCTGTGCCAAAGACCCGGATCACGCCACCTCCTCGTCGCTCTCGATCGACCATTCGGCGACACGCGCCAGATGCGCAAAGTCATCATAGTCATAGCGGAAGCGCGGCCGCCGCACGGCCCGGTAGGGCGTCTCCGCAGCGTCGAATTGCGCCACCAGGCGGGCAAGCCCGGCCTGCGCCTTTGCCGCCAACTGCGCTACTTCGGCGGGGTCGCGTTCGAGCTCGGCTTCAAGACCGGGCGGTGTGCCGCCGGCGGCGGAAATGTAGCGCAAGGCCGCCACCGGCCGCGCCGGCACCCCGGGGAAGCCCCCGGCTGCCGCGATCGCGGCCTCCAGCGCCAGCTGCGGTGCGCGCCCCGCCCTGGCATTGCGCACGAGCGCCTCGAGGCTCGCGCTGGTTTTGTAGTCGGTGATGTTGAGGAAGCCGGCGCCGACATCGATGCGATCGGCGCGCGCCTTCAGCGTAAAGGCCCCACCGGGCGCTGCCAGCACCAGCGCCCCGTCGAGCTCGGCATAACTCCTGGCGACGGCGCGTCGGCGCGCCGGCTCGGTCTCGGCAAACCAGGCCGCGAAGCGTTCAAGCCGCGGCGCCCAGAAGGCGGCGACCCGTGGCGAGCCCGTGAGATCGACCAGGGCGGCCTCCGCCGCGGCCTTGAGGTGTAGGGTGGGATCAGCGGGGAGCCGATCGGGAAAGCGGCGCGCGAACCGGCTCAAGGCCTCGTGCACGATCTGGCCGCGCAGGGCCGCATCGGGCGTGCGCATCAGATCGGGCAGTCGTTCCAAGCCCAAAATGCGCGCCGCGAAGATGGCGTAAGGATTGGCCAGCCATTTCTCGATGTCTGTAACGCTGAGTTGGCGCGGACGCAGGCGAGTTGCCGGGCGCGGCTCGGGCGCCGGCACCGGCCGCGCCGGCGCCGGGCTGCGGTTTTTCTGTTCGGCCCAGGCGAGCCAAGGCTGCTTCGCGGCGGCGGCGACCCCGGTCCCCCTGATCAGGACTTGCAAGCGGATGAGCCAGCGCGATGGCACGGTCGGGGCGCCGTCGATCTTGCCGGCGCGCGTGAGATAGACCTGCTCGGCCCCCAGCAGCGAGCCAAAGTCGTGCGCCGCCTCGCCGAGGCGAGCTTCCGGCGCCGGCAAACCGAGCGCTTGGCGCATGCTGCGATTGAACCACGGCCCTGGGTCGGCCGCCTGCGGCCAGCTGCCTTCGTTGAGCGACCCCAAAATGACGATATCGGGCTGCTGCAGGCGGGCCTCGAGGGGCCCCATGATGGCGAGCCTGGGATGCCTCGGCCCGGGCGGTGCGATGGTCTGATCGCTGGTGAGACCGCGGTAGAACTCCGGATAGTCGGCCGCCGCCAGCTCGGGCGCATAGGCCATGTTGGGGTCGAGAAGGCCGGCAAACAGCCGGGCCAACTCTTCGCCCCCGTCGCCCTGCCAGAGCGCGTCTTGGCTCTCCTCGCCAATGCCGCCGGCCAGCGCTTGCGCCGCCCGCACATGCGCCGCGGCCAGCGTTGGCAAGGCCGCGCGCCCGGGCGCGGCAAACAGCTCCTCGAGCGGCTGCAAGATCGCTTCGAGGCGTGCCAGCAACTGGCGCGCCGCCTGCCAAGCGTCCGCTCCGATTTGCCGCACGGCGCGGCCGCGGTGCGCGCCGGGCAGCGTGCCCTTGGCCGCACGCTCCAAGGCGGCCACGATGTCGGCGAGGCTGCGTCCCAAGTAGGGGGCGCGAAAGACCGCCAGCTCCAGCGCGCGGGTGCCGTCGGCGAGGGTGCCCGCGTCGAGGCCGGCGCGGCACAGAGGATGCTTGAGCAGCATCAACAGGGCAACCGGCTGAAAGCGCGCGGCCGCGGCCGCGATCAGGAGGTCGAGAAAGACGCCGGCCTCCGTGCCCGCCAACGGCCGCCCGCTGAGGTCAGGGACCTCGAGGGCCCAGGCCTTGAGCCGCACCGAGACCCGTCGCGCCAGCGCGCGATCCGGCGTCACCAACATGGCGGTCTTGCCGGGATGCTCGACAGCGTCGCGCAGGATCAAGGCAACGGCTTCGGCCTCGTCGGCGGCGGAGGGCGCTTCCAGGATGGTCCAGCCCGCCAGCGCCCCAGCCAGGTCCTGGCGCTTGCTGGCCGCCAGAAAGCTGTGCCAGCGTTCGGTCGTGCCGGCGGGCCGCATGGCCTCGCTGACGAAGACTGCGCGCGCCTGGTGTCGGGGAGCGGGCGTCACGCCCGGCAGCAGTGTTACGTCCTTGCGTGCGACGCCGAGGGCGTCGAGCAGCTTCTTCAAGCCGAACTGCGGGTGCTCCGGATGCGCGGGGGAGATCGCGTTCCAGCTCTCATCATCAAGCGTTTGATCGAGGGCCGGCAGGATCAGCGCACCCTGGTTAAGCGCCAACACCGCGCGCATCAACGCGGTGGCCGCCGGCACGGTGCCCGTCACGCCGGCGACGATCGTCGGCTGCGCCGGCGGACTTCGGCGCAAGCGCTCAGCCTCGGCCAGCATCAAGCGTTTGCGCCAGCCGGCCGGCGACACCTTGCCCAATTCGTCGAGGTGCTGGGGCCAGTGCTCGGTGACGATTTTGAGGAAGTCGAGGGTCAGGCCCCAATGCGCGGAAAAGTCGTCGGGCACCAGGGCATCGAGCCCGTCGAGGCCGACATCTTCCATTTCGACCATGTCCATCAACCGCGCCAGCTCCTTGGCCTGCCGGACGGCTTGGGCCGGCGTGCGGGCGCTGCTGCGGCCGTGGCCGATGGCTTCGGACCACTGCAGCACAAGCCGGGTGAGGGCAAGCTCGCGTTCGAGCTTGCCGATCGCCGGCCTCGCGTCTGCCAGCGTGGCTTCGCCGGCGCTGGCATCGGCAAAAGGGTGGGGCGCGTCGCTGATATGCGAGATCAGCTTGATGTTGGGGAGCAGCAGGGCGGCGCCGTCGGCCGCCTTGAGGAACGCGTCCTGCAGGGCGCCGATGTCGCGTCGGGTCGGCAGCAGCAAGGTGATGCCGGCGAGCTCCAGGGGCGCGGGAGGTCTTGCGCTCGGCAGGCTAAGCCGGCCCGCCAGCAGGGCCTCGGCCAGGGCGGCAAAAAACGGCGTGCCGTGTGGCACCGTGTAGATCCGCGGCCGCCCTTGCGCTGGGCCTTGGGAAAGTTCAGTTGGCCGCATCGTTCAGGCACTGTTCGGCCTGTGCCAGGGCCTCCGGCGTGCCCACGTGCATCCACACCCCTTCCATGCGCACCCCCCATGCGCGCCCAGCGGCAATCGACCGGCTCCAGAGCAGATTGAGCGAGAAGGTCCCCTCCGGGCTGCCCTCGAATAGCCGCGGATGAGCGATCGACACGCCGGCGAACACGAACGGCACCACTTCCTGTTCGCCGCGGCGGCGAATGCGACCGTCGGCCTCGAGCGCGAAATCGCCGCGGCCCTGGTAGCCCTGACTGATCGATGCGGGGGCCAGCATCAACAGGCAGTCCATGCGGTCCTCATCCCAGCTGTCGAACAGGCGGGCGAGATTGGAGCCCACGCTTTCGATCCACACCGAGTCGGCATTGTGAATCAAGAAGGGACGGGGCCCGAGCCGCGGCAGGGCCTTTTTGACGCCGCCGCCGGTGTCGAGCAGCCGCGCGCGCTCGTCGGAGAACTCGACGCGAGGGATACCTCGGTCCTTGAGGTGGCGTTCGATCAGGTCGGCGTGGTGATGCACGTTGACCACCGCCCGGCGGATGCCGACCTCGGCAATGCGGTCGAGCACGCGATCGATCAGCGCCGTGCCATTGAGGCGGATCAAAGGCTTGGGCAGCTTGCCATTGACCGCCACCATGCGGGTGCCGAGGCCCGCGCTCAAGACCATGGCCGTGTCGACTGGAAGCGCCGTGTCAGCCCCCGTCATCCTTGTCCTCGTTAGCCCGGCAACCCCGCGCGCAGATGGGGCGGGAAGTGCCGAGCATACCATGGCGCAAGCGCGGCCATGGCCGGGTCGCCAAGGTTGCGGTCGAGATATCCCCATGTGCGTGGAATATGCTGGAGATAGTGTGGCTTGCCGTCACGCCGCAACAGTCGCACCCACAAGCCGAGCAGCCGCGTATTGCGCTGCGCCCCGAACCTGGCATAGGCCGCCGCAAAGGCCGCCCGATCGAAACGTGTCTCGTGCTCCTGCGCCCGGGCGCAATAGTAGTGGAACAAGTGGCGCTCGAGCGCCACCGGCACGTCGAGCCGGGCGTCCTGCAGCAGGGAGACGAGATCGAAGGCTGCGTGTTCGTTCAGCGCATCCTGGAAATCGAGGATACCCACCCTCGCAACGCCGTGACGCTCGGGGAGCCAGATCAGGTTGGGGGAGTGAAAGTCGCGCAGGAACCAGGCCCCCGGCAGCGCCAGGAGCCGATCGAGAACCCCGCTCCAGAGCGCACGAAACTCCTCGCGCGCCGCCGGCGGACACGGCGCACCTTTGAGCGCCGGCCAATACCAGTCCAACAGCAACTCGAGCTCGATCTCAAAGGCGGCGCGGTCCCGGCGGGGCAGCGAATAGCTGCTCCCGTCCGGCAGCGGCAGGCGCGAGGGAACCGGTACCGAGCGCAGCTTCACCAGCACATCGACCGCGCTGCGGTAGAGCTCGGCTTGCGGCGTGCCGGCGGCGACCTCGGCCGCAAACAGGCGATCGCCCAAATCCTCGACCAGGGCCAGGCCGTGGTCGAGGTCGGACGCCAGCACCCGCGGCGCGCTAAGGCCGGCGCTGGCAAGGACGGCGCCGATGGCGACGAACGGGCGCACCATGTCCTCGGCCAAATGCGCGATTCTGCTGTAGGACTTGCCGTCGCGAATGGGCGGTCCGTCGGCCTGGCGCGGGGCGTCCATCAGCAGCATGGGTTTGTCAGCCTGCCGTAGGCGGGCATAGGTCCTGGTCGAGGCATCGCCCTGCAAATAGCGGATGCGCGCCGGCCGGGTTTGCGGTTCCTGCTCGAGCAGGCGCAGGGCGGCGCCGAGGCGCGGCGCCTCGGCACGGAGCCCGCCCAATCCGCGCACCAAAACGCGGCGGCGACCGCTCGCCTCGGTGTCGGCGAGTTCGATTTCATAGCGATCCTCGGGCAGAAGCGCGGCGATCCGGTCTGCCCACTCGGCAAGCACGGCGCCGCGCTGAAGCGCGTCCTCAAAGCCAAGTTCGAGCGCCTCCTCGGCGCTGCCGAGACGATAAAAATCAAAATGCGTCACGCTCAGCCGCGGCGTGGTGTAGGTCTGCTGCAAGGAGAAGGTGGGGCTCGGCACCTCGACATCGGCATCCAAGAGCGCCCGGATCAGCGCGCGCGCAAAGCTGGTTTTGCCGGCGCCTAGCTCGCCTTTGAGCACGACGAGGCTGCCGACCCTTAATCGAAGCGCCACTAGCTCCGCCAGCCGGCCGACGCCAGCCTCGTCAAGTTCGCGCTGCCACGACGACGTCATGCATCTGCGGCCCGGGTTGCCGGAGGCGCGGCCAACTCCGTGCCGCTCTCGGGAAAGCGCACGGTCACGCGCGTGCCGAGACCGGGCTCGGAGTCGAGCGACATGCTGCCGCCGTGCAGCTCCACCAGGCTCTTGACGATCGACAGCCCGAGCCCCGCGCCGCGATGCTTGGAACCCTGGCTACGGCTTTCAAAACGCTCGAGCACTCGGCTTTGCTGCTCCTTTGGTATGCCCACGCCGCTGTCCTCGATCATGAAGGCCGTCATGCCGGCTTCGCGCCAGGCCTTGATGCCGATCGTGGCGCCCGGCTTCGAGAAGCCGATGGCATTCGACAATAGGTTGTAAAGGACTTGCCGTACACGGCTTTCATCGGCAATGAACTCTTGCGCATCCTCGGCAACGCTAATGTCGAGATTTAGGCGGGCACGGCTGGCACGATCGCGAATGCCGAGCACGGCGGTGTCGATCACCGCCGACACCTTGACGGCAGCCAACTTCAGCTCCAGGGCGCCGGCATCGATGGTGGCTAGATCGAGAATATCATTGATGATGGCCAGCAGCGTGCGCGAGGAGGCGGCGATATCGCTCAAGTACTCGCGTTGCTTGCCGTTGAGCTCGCCGGTGCGCGGGCTGGACAGCAGTTCGCCGAAGCCGATGATGTTGGTCAGCGGCGTGCGCAGCTCGTAGGAGACGTGGCTGATGAACTGGTTCTTCAGACGATCGGCCGCCACCAGCGCGTCATTGCGCTCGATCAGCGTCTGCTCGTAGCGCTTGGTGTCGGTGACGTTGACGAAGGTGATGAGCGTGGCGCCGTCGGGAAGTGGGGAGACGGCAAAGTCGATCACGGCTTGATCGGATCGGGTCATTTGCGCGGCGAGGGGTTGGCGGCGATCGGAGATGCCCGTGACCGCTCGGCTGATGCCGGCCCAGGTCGGCAGATCGTCGTAAAGCCCCACGCACTGGGCAATGATCTCATCGATGTGCGGGCCCTCGCCCAGCGTACTGCGCGAGAGGCGCCAAATCTGCGCGAAGGCCGAATTGAAGAGCTTGAGGCGGCCGTCAGTGGCGAAGACCGCGACGCCCTCCTTGAGGTTATCGAGGGTTTCGCGCTGCGCATCGATCAGCGCGTTGTAACGGCTCTCCAGCGCGAACCGCTCGGTCACATCGTCGTAAAGATAGGTCAGTCCGCCGTCCGGCCGCTGCGCCGACACCACGTGGATCGTGCGCCCATCGAGCAGATGCCACCAATCGTCATACTCCGTGCCGGTGCGGTAGCCGGCCAGGATCTTGGAGCGCCAATCGCGATAGTTACCCACCTCCGGCAGCCGCGACAGCTCGCGTAGCCGGTCTAGGATTTCGCCGTCGCTGGGCTTGCTCGCCAGCCAATCGGCATCCAAGAGCCAGAGCTTCAGGTAGGCCTCGTTGAAAAACGCCAGCCGTTGGTCCGGGCCAAAGATGGCAACGCCGGTGGCCACGCGATCGAGCGTGCGCTCGTAGGCGGCGACATGGCGCACCAGTTCGCCCTGTGCCGTCTCCAGCGCCGCCACGTCAATGGCGGCGCCAACCGCGGCGCCATCCAACGGCAAAATGACGACATCGTGCGCCTTGCGCGCGCCCTCGCTGATGAGATGCACTCGGTCGCGGTAGGCGGTGCCCTTGTCGAGGGCGGCCTTCACCGCGTCGCGCTGGCGCGTCTCGAGCAACTCAATCTGGCGCTCGCGGACTTCGGTGCCGCTGCCGGCATCGACCGCCTTGACGTAGGCCTCGTTGACCCACTCCAGGCGGCCGTCGGCGGCGCGGAACCAGGCCGGCATGGGCAGCGCATTGAGGAGAGTGCGTCCGGCAATGGTGTCACGCACGAGCTGGCGATGCTGATCGAGGATCTTGGCCAGGTCCTGTTTGCGGCCGGCGACGGCGCGAAGGCGCAGGATGGCGCGCCCGCCACCGGCGCGACCATCGGCCTCGACGTAGCCGCCGCGGATCGTCTTGAGCAAGAGCGTGAAGGATTGGCCGTCGGCGAACAGGATATCGAGGCCCTTTTTCAGCTGCTGCGCCGAAGCGGGCTCGAGCCATTTGCCAAAGGCCAGCAGCGGTTTGGGCTCGGCGGGCAAGCCGGCGATGCCGCCAAGGGTGTGCATCATGATGCGGACGGCTTGGCCCTGCTCCCAGAACACCAGCACCTGCGGCTCGGCCTTGATCACCGCCTCGGCGGCGAGCAAGCTTTTGCGCAGCTCGGCGATCTCTGCGGCCATGCTTTGGTCGCTCTTGGCATAGCGCTGCATGGCGCGGTGCAGCATGGCCGCGGCCAGCGCCGCCGCGCCGATGGCGATGGAGATCAGCAAAATCGGGCCCGATTTGCCCGCGGACACCAGCGGATGCATGCCGGCCACGGTGGCAAACAGCAGCGCAGCCACGACCAGAATGCCCGCAGCGAGGAGCACGGCCGTCTCCCCCCGCGGTCTGCCGGTATCAACCTCAGCGCTGGCCCGCGACATCAAAGTCGATCACAACCGGCCAACACGCCGAGGGCGCACGCAAAAACACATCTGCCGAGGCGCGAGGTGCCGTTCCCTACCGTTAACGACTCTTTAAGCTTTGAAAATAGGTAATGCGATTCGTGAGGTACATCAAGAAGTTAGGGAATTGAAAAGATTAACACAAATCTGCAACAGCTCCGTGATATTTCAATAAGTTAGATGTACATCTTTAATGTCCCAGTGTCCGCCTGGTGCCCCGATTTCACTGGTCCGGATTTCACGGTTAATGGCTTTTTCTGTCCATTCCGTTGGCTGGCAGAATTCGACCCCCATCATGCCATCTACAACATAGGCTCAGTGACGTTACCAAAGCCGCGTTTGTTCAAAGATGGGTCATGACTAAAGGGAAAACGGCTGCAGACAGCTTTAGAATTGAGACCGGGGGTGAGTTCATCGAATTTGCAAAGAATACAATAAAGAGTGCATGGCTGCATGGCGCGATTGGATCAGAGAAAAAACCAAAGATAATCGCGCAAATCAAAGGCTAGCTCGACTGCGGCGCAAGCATGAGTGCGTTTGCCCCAAGAAAAAGCACTCGGCCCAAACGCAGCCTCCAGGTGGAGGACAACAAAAGATTAGGCGCTGGCGATGTCTGCAACACGGCATCTCTTCACCGCCTACTCCCCATCAGCTCGCGTTAAGTCGGAAAATCAGTCCTCTCCGCAATTTGCCGATACTGCGTGAACTCAAGAAGCGTATCGCCGCCAGCAACGTGTGCATCGATCGTAATGGAGGTATTCACTGCTCGCTCGTGCGGCAGCGCCATCCCCATCTTGATCATCCCGGCGAGCGTGCCTTCCGCGATAGGTTCGCCCCGGAAGAATTGCACCCCCGACATCATTGGGCCAGCAGCTACGCACTCATGCAACACCGCGAACGCTTTGTATTCGATCTTGCAGTCACTCAACGACATCATCCCCTCCAACTTCAACCCCGATCCCCTCCAAGTTGAACCCCGCAGAACCTCAAAACGTGGTGTCCCACGGCACCTAAGTCGTTGAGATTGTTCAGCGCTCCATTCCCGAATCGTTCATGATTATGTGGGGCTTCGCCCAGCATGGCCATAGCGGAAGGGGCGCAGGCGCTTGGCTCTGCACGCGGCACCTCTCGCCCCGCTGGCGGGCCCGCTCAGGCTCCGCACGCAGGGTGAGCCGGAGAGGTTGCAAGATGGGGGTGGCAACGTGAGGGGGCTGAGGCAACCTTGCGGGCCGTCGGCGGCCAACCGCGCCGTCAGATGCCGATAGGGTGAGGGGCTGTGAGGCGGCGGCGCCCCCGGTTGCTGCAAAAGCGGGGCGCATGCGCGCCGGCCTGGCGGCATCGGGCAACTCACGGTGGTCCCGCCATCCGGCTGCCGCCAATCCCCACCGCGTGCGCCAGGAAGTCGGCGAGCCCGGTGATGTCGTCGAGGGCAAACACCGGTCGTCCCTCCCCCTCGGCGGCATGATCGGCGGCAATCGCAATGACGTTGGGATCCCCGGCCGCCAGCGGCTGTTGCTTGTGGCTGCCATGGCGGCGCGCCTCGATCTTGGGAATCGGCGCCGATTTGTAGCCTTCGACCAGAATGAGGTCGCAGGGCCCGATCGCCTCGAAAACCTGCTGGAGGCTCGGCTCGGGAGCACCGCGCAGCTCCTCGACCAAGGCCCAACGGCCGGCCGAGACGATCGCCACCTTGACGGCGCCGGCGCGCCGATGCCGGGCGCTGTCAGTGTCCTCGGCATCAATTCGGAAGGCATGATGGGCGTGCTTCACGGAGGCCACCTTGAGGCCGCGGCGCGTGAATTCCTCGATCAGGCGTGTGATCAGCGTTGTCTTACCGGATTTTTTCCAGCCGGCGATGCCGACAACGGGGGGCCTGGACGTGCGCGTCATGATCGTGATGGCGCTAGCAGGCGGCGCAACTGATCGAGCTCCTGCGGCGTGTTGGCATTGAAGAAGGGATCAATCTCGATGTCCTCAAGGCGCTCCGGAGGAAAGTCCACGCCCACGCAACCGTGGCGGTCTGCCCAGTCGAGGACCTTGCGGACACCCTTGCCAAGCGCGGCTTCGAGGTCCGCCGCCAGCGCCACCGGCCAAAGGCCAATCACGGGGTGCAGTTCGCCGTTGGAGCCCGCCATCGCGATCCGTCCGGCGCCACCGGCGACGGCGGCCAGCAGGCGGTCGACCAAATCGCGGGGGAGGAGCGGGGCATCGCCGGCGGCGGTGACGACCCAAGGTCGCTGCGGTGCTTGGGCCAGCGACCAGCGCATGCCCGCCAGCACGCCGGCCAGCGGTCCCACCTGGCCGGCAATGGTGTCGGCAACGACGGGCAGACCGAACCCCTGAAAGCGCGCGGGATCGCCGTTGGCGTTGAGCACGATCGCACCGACCTGCGGCCGCAACCGGTCGATGACGTGCTGGAGCATCGATTTGCCGGCCAGCGGCAAGAGACCCTTGTCGCCACCCCCCATGCGGCGCGATTGTCCGCCCGCCAGCAGGACGCCGGTTACCGGCGCATTGGTCATGGCACGCTCACGTCAATCGACGACCTCGGCAACACTGCCCTTGCGCGCATGCCGGCGGTCCTCGTCGCCGACCTTGCCGAGGTCGGCGTCAAAGACGATGCGCTCCGTCCCCGACAGCGCCACAAAGCGCTTGCCGCGCGCCCGCCCGATCAAGGTGAGCCCGGCCCGCTGGGCCAACTCCACGCCCCAGGCCGTAAAGCCCGAGCGCGAGACGAGAACGGGAATGCGCATTTTGACGGTCTTGATGACCATCTCGGAGGTGAGGCGCCCGGTGGTGTAGAAAATCTTGTCTTCGGCCGCGATCTTGTTGAGAAACATATAGCCCGCGATTTTGTCGACGGCATTGTGCCGGCCGACGTCCTCCATATAGATCAGCGGCCGGTTTTCTTGGCAGAGCACGCAGCCGTGGATGGCCCCGGCCTTGAGATAGAGGCTCGGCTGCGTATTGATGAGCTTCGTCAGCTCGTAAAGCCAAGACGTCCGGATCCTGGCATCGGCATTCAAGCTGACCTTGTCGAAGTCCTCCATCAGGTCGCCGAACACCGTCCCTTGCGCGCAGCCTGAGGTCTGAATCTTCTTTTTCAGCTTTTCTTCGAAGTCGGTCTGCCGTTTTGTTCGAACCACAATCGTTGCAATGTCCTCATCGTATTCGACCGCGGTAATCTCGTCGTCGGCGCGCACCATGTTCTGGTTCAAGAGGTAGCCGACAGCCAGCAAATCGGGTCGGTCGCCGATGGTCATCATCGTTACGATCTCGCGGGCATTCAAAAACAGGGTGAGCGGCCGCTCCGTGACCACCGCCGTTTCGATGCGCTTGCCCTCATGATCGATGCCGCTCACCGTCACCGAAAGTCTGGGATCGTCCGGATCCGGGCGGATTTGGAAGCTTTGCACCCGTACTCCTCTTGATTAAGGGTCGGAAACATTAAGGCTTGGAAAGCCTGTTGCCTGGGATGTAGCCACTTCGCCGCGCCCTCGCAAGCGCCGGCGCCTAGGACGGTGCGGCCGGCGCCAGCGAATCACCATTGAGCGGACTAACTTCTCTCCCTATAGTGCGGGTGACCAGCCTGCGCGGCTCCCCACGCGACCAATCTGCGGCTCCGGCGGCGCCGGCGAAGGTGCAGGATCACTGCGTCGTTCCCGATGGGTTTGGCGACAGCCAACACTCGCGATCGGCGCCTCAGCTGTAGGCGGGCATTTAGCTTGAGGGCCGTTCGGCTCAATCGAACCGTTTCAGGGAGGTAAATCCCCATATGACCATCGTGGACCGTCGCAAATTTTTGGCCGCCACCGGCGCGGCTGGCAGCGCGGGGCTCGTCGGCACCCTGGCCGCCCCGGCCATCGCGCAATCCTCGCCGGAGCTCAAATGGCGCCTGACGGCGAGCTGGCCCAAGTCGCTCGATACCCTCTACGGTGGTGCGGAACATTTTGCCAAGTACGTGGCGGAGGCGACGGACAACAAGTTCCAGATCCAATTGTTTGCCGCCGGCGAAATCGTGCCGGGCCTGCAGGCAACCGACGCCGTATCGGCCGGCAGCGTTGAGATGTGCCACACGGCCCCCTACTATCTGTGGGGCAAGGATCCGACCTTTGCGCTGAGCTGTGCGGTGCCGTTCGGCCTCAACCCGCGCATGCAGAACTCCTGGTGGACGGAAGGCGGCGAGCCGCTCGTCAATGCCTTTTACGCCAAACACAACATCGTCGGATTATTGGCGGGCAATACCGGCGCGCAGATGGGCGGCTGGTTCCGCAAAGAACTCAACACGCCCGACGATCTCAAGGGCGTCAAGATGCGTATCGCCGGGTTTGCCGGCGCGGTGATGTCGAAGGTCGGGGTCGTGCCCCAGCAGATCGCCGGCGGCGACATCTATCCCGCGCTCGAGAAGGGAACCATCGATGCCGCCGAATGGGTCGGGCCCTATGACGACGAAAAGCTCGGGTTCTTCAAGGTCGCCAAATTCTACTACTACCCCGGCTGGTGGGAAGGCGGTGCGATGATCCACGTGCACGTCAACAAGCAAAAGTGGGAGGAGCTTCCCGCCAACTACAAGAGCATCCTGCGGGCCGCGGCCTCCGAAGCCAACGTCTTCACACTCGGTCGCTACGATGCGCAAAACCCGCAAGCCTTGAAGCGTCTGGTCGCCAACGGCACGCAACTGCGGCCGTTCTCGGAGGCCATCCTTGACGTCTGTTTCAAGTCCGCCAACGAGGTGTATGCCGACATCAGCGGCAAGAACGAGGACTTTAAAAAGATCTGGGACTCCATCCGCGCCTTCCGCAGTGATCAATACCTGTGGCTGCAGCTGGCGGACAACACCTACGACACCTACATGATGATTCAGCAGCGCAAGAAGACCCTTTAGATCCTCAAAAGGCACGGGCGCGCACGGGTCTACCGCGCAGGCGCCGGCACGAGCCCATCGCGACGCGGATTGGCTGGGGCGTGCCTGCCAGCGCTGTAGGCTGCGGGTTCAAGGGGGGCTCCGGTTTAGGGCCACAGCACAAGCCCGCAGCGGCCGACCCTCGCCACGGCGGGCGCCAGCTTCCCCCGGCGCGCCAGCAGCTTGAGCGGGGCGCAGCGTGCAAGCCAGCGGTGCCGGAGCCTTGGTGCCAGGTCCTTGGTGGTCACCGGTCCGCGGTAGTTGGCCCCCGAGCGAGAGGCCCGTGGTGGCTGGCCCAGAGGGATGGGAGACAGGCCCAGCGCGACAGGCCTAAACGACAGGCCCGCGGTGACAGGCCCGCGGTGGCAGGCCCGCGGTGACAGGCCCGCGGTGACAGGCAAGAGAGCATCTGCCACTATGGCGCTCCTAGCGCAATTCGATGAAGCAACCTTGGGCGTCGAGAGCGGCGCTGGCAGGTGCGCGCGCGGACAAAGAAGGAGACATCGATGAGCGTCAGCCGGGAGCACATTCTCGAGCGCCTGCGCCGGGTAAAGGGCCCCGACCTTGAGAGCAACATCGTCGACCTCGGCCTCGTTTCCGAAGTCCTCGTCAAGGATGGGCGCGTCTCTTTCTCCATTACCGTGCCGGCCAAGCGCGGGGCCGAACTCGAGCCCTTGCGCCAGGCTGCCGAAAAGATCGTGCGCGAGATCGACGGCGTCAGCCATGTGGCGGCCGTGCTGACCGCCGAACGCACGCGCGGGAGCGGCCCCGACGCCGGCCCCCCGCACGCCAGCCACGCCCCCGAGAGCCAGCGGGTACGCGAGGCCCGCGCCAAGGCTGCCGGCCAAGGGCCGCCGCCGCCAGCGGCATCGGCTGCACCGCCGGCGCGGGCCATGGGTAAGGTCGCCGGCGTCCGGCATTTGATCGCGGTGGCCTCGGGCAAAGGCGGCGTCGGCAAGTCGACGACGGCGGTCAACCTGGCGCTCGGCTTGCAGGCGCTCGGTCTCAAGGCCGGCATTCTCGACGCCGACATCTATGGCCCGTCGCAACCGCGCCTGCTCGGGCTGACCGGCCGACCGCAGGTGACAGGCGGCAAGACGTTACTGCCGATGGAAGGCTTTGGACTGAAGGCCATGTCGATGGGGTTTCTGGTCGACGAAGCCACCCCCGTGATTTGGCGCGGCCCCATGGTGGTCTCGGCGCTGACCCAGATGCTCAGGGACGTGGCCTGGGGTGATCTCGACGTGCTGGTGATCGATATGCCGCCGGGGACGGGCGACGTGCAACTCACCATAGCCCAGCAGGTGCCGCTGTCGGGCGCCATCATCGTCTCCACCCCGCAGGACCTGGCGTTGATCGACGCCCGCAAGGGCCTCAACATGTTCCGCAAGGTCGACGTTCCCGTCCTCGGCATCGTCGAGAACATGAGCACTTTCATTTGCCCGCGCTGCGGGGAGCGCAGCGATATCTTCGGTCATGGCGGCGCCGAGCGGGAAGCCGACAAATTGGGGATCCCCTTCCTCGGCGGCGTGCCCTTGCACATGGAAATCCGAGAAAAATCCGATGCGGGCCAGCCGATCGTCGCCACCAACCCCGACAGTCCGCACGCGCAGGTCTACCGCGACATTGCCGCCAGGGCTTGGCAGCAGCTGGAGGAAAGCGTCGAGCAACGGCTTGAGCCACCCAAGCTGGCCATCAGCGCCGATCGCGGCGCGCTCGAAGTGGCCTTCGACGGTGCCGCGCCGGTTCTGTTGACGGCAGAGATGCTGCGCGTCATGAGCCCGTCCGCCGAGGTGCAGGGCCACTCCCCCGACCAACGCGTCACCGTGGCCAGGAAGCGCACGGTCAAGATCAAGGAGTTGAAACCCGTCGGCAACTATGCCGCGCGCATCGTCTTCGATGATGGCCACGACACCGGGCTTTACAGCTGGTCTTATCTGCGCACGCTGGCCGAGGAGCGCGACAAGCGCTGGGCCGAATACCTGTCATCGCTGGCGCAGAAGGGCTTGAGCCGCGGTTAGCCGTCGGCCGCCGGGCTCGGTTCGCCGGCTGTCGGCGCCGAGGCGACGTAGGCCTCGGCCACCTTCCCCTTGACGCGCGCCTCGTCGATAGCCGTATCGACCACCTGCTGCAGGTAGGCGGGTAGAGCGAAGGCGCCGATATGCACCTCGGGCGTCCAGTACTTGAGGCCGCGCACGCCCCGCTTCTTCTGGCGCTTGGCAAGCTGTTTGGCGTCGACCTTGAGCACGTGCTTGTCGTCGGTGGCGAGGTTGAGCGCAAACGGTCCGCCGAAGTAGCAAGGCTGCGTGCACAGGTAGGGGGCCACCCGCTTGAACAGCGAGGCAAATACCGCGGTCGTGCCGGCGAGGTGCGCCGGAAACAGAAAAGGCAGCCCATTCTGCGTCACCAGCACGCCGCCGCGCTTGAGGGCGCGCCGGCAATCGCTGAAGAATTCGCGCGTATGCAGCACCGCGCTCGGCCCAATCGGCTCGGAGCTGTCGACAATGATCGCATCGAAGCGTTCGTCGGTCTCGGCCACGTACTTCAACCCATCGGCAATCACGACCTCGGTGCGCGCGTCATCGAAGGCGTTGCCAGGAATGCTCGGGTAGTGCTGGCGCGCAGTATCGATCACGGTGCGATCGATTTCACACAGCGTGGCGCGCACCACCGAGGCGTGCTTCAGCACCTCGCGCAGCACGCCGCCGTCGCCGCCACCGATGATGAGCACGCGCTTTGGCCGCTGCAGGGCCATCAGCGGCACGTGCGCCATCATTTCATGGTAAACGAACTCGTCAGACGTCGTCAGCTGGCACACCCCGTCCAGCATCAGAACGGTACCCCAGGTCGGGTTCTCGAAGATCACCAGGTGTTGGTGGTCGGTCTTCACCTCGTGCAGGACGCGCGTGGCCTCGAGCCGGACGCGCCAATGCGGGTGAAAGGTCTCTTCAATCCAGCGATCCACGGGCAAATCCTTCCCAATCCAGCGCGTCGGGCATGGCAAAGAGCGCGCGCCCGTCGCCAGCCGCGCGCCCAGATGTGACCAGAGGCGAGGTCGCCTACGCCGCCCTCTTCGCCTTGGTTGGCCGGACCGGAGCCTTCTTGGCGGCGGCGATCTCCCAGGTGCGCTCGTTTGCCGAATTGGCGCGCAAATGTTCCTTCACCACCGTCCTGTCAGGCTTGAACGCCGACTCCAGCACCGCGATGGTCGCGTGGGGGTCGGCATGACCGCACATGAACACGTCGAGGGCGGCATAACCGACCTCGGGCCAGCTGTGGATGCTGATGTGGCTCTCGGCCAGCACCGCCACCCCGGATACGCCGCCATTGGGCGTGAAGTGATGAAGATGGATGTGCAGCAGGGTCGCGCCCGCCACCTCCACGCATCGCTTCAGCGTGTCCTTGATGTGTTTAAGATCATCAAGCCGCTTGGCGCCAAACAAGTCTATGAGCAGATGCGTTCCGGCGAACCGTACGCCATCACGCTCAATGAAGTAGTCTTTCCTGTCGTCGTGCGCGCCTAGCGCGGTTTGACCATGATCTTCCTTTTGGGCGGTGCTTGAACGGGTCAAGTCCATCCCCAATTGGAAGAGGGAATCGGTGTAGGCCATTGGACCC
>DATMZT010000058.1:0-72055 GCA_035573335.1 Hyphomicrobiaceae bacterium
AAAAGGGCCGCCTCGGAGGGTGCGGCCCCTTTCCATCCTGCACCGCAACGTGTGGGAGAACACACCAAGGGCATCCTAGCCCAGGCGTTTGCCGTTGTCACCCCCGGGGCTGTGTGTAACTTTTATACCGGCGGCTTAGGCCAGGTATTTATCGGTTTTTTCGCCCGCCGAGACCTTCTCGGCCAGCCACCGCGCCATGCGGCCGCGGCCCGACCAGGTATCGCCCGTTTTGGGATCGCGGAATTTCACCGCCGCGGCGCGTTTCCGGCGCACGCTCTTGCCGGCTCGCTTGCCGATGGCCCGGCCGCGACCAGTTTCCAATTCCGCGAGCTGGCGACGCAGCGCGACAATCTTCACCTGCTTCGCGCTGTCGTGTGTTTGATTGAGGGAGCCAAGGAATGCGCGCTGCTTATCGAAGTCCATCTCCGAAAACCATGCAGATACCTGCTTTTCGGAAAGCCTACCATTGGACCGTGCCATCGTTCCTACTCGTGAATACTGTTGACTAGCGTCTTTTATCGATAATGCCATGTCGATGCAATTTATTTGCATAGCATAGTTGATATGTAATTCGTGAACGGACGAATGTGTATGGCGCCAAATATGAGCTGGTCAAAATATGAGCTGGTAAAGCGGTGGGGTATGTTTTTGGGCGTTGGCTTGACCGTTTCGTGCCGTTTTAGCGCAAGCCAGCAATCTCCTCGCTAATATTGGCACGCGCGCGCGCCTCCCAGAGTGCATGCAACCGTTCGGTGCGGTAAATCCGCTTGCGCGCCAAGAAGCCGTCGAGGATTTGCCGGCGCCCGCGGCGATAGAGCGCGTCGGGCACGTGACTATACTCGCGCCGAATGGCGCTGGTGTAGAGCCGGTAGGCGTCGGGCGCTACTGCCAGCGTCGACAGGTCGAGGTCGAGGAGGAGCGCCAGATCGGGATCTGTTATCTCAACCTCCCGACCGTGTTGGGTTGCCTCGATGTAGGCGGCGACCGTGTCGACGCCTGCGGCGGCAAAGCCGAGCGACGTCAAGCGCTGCCGCGCCACGGCGGCGCTTTGCGCTTCGTTGTCCTGGCGTCGCGGGTCGTAGACGATGTCGTGAAAGAGGATGGCGAGCGCCACGGCGTCGTGATCGATGACGCCATCTTTATGCTCTTCGAGTTGGCGCAAGAGCGCGGCGATGTGGTCGAGCGTGTGATACTGACGTGCGGGCTGCAAGTAGGCGCCGATCAGCTCATCGAGCACGGCCTCAGCCATGGGCGCGCGCAGCCCTTGGCGTGCGGCCAGTCGCCGCCAGGTCTCAGACAGCAGCTCTTGCGCGGTCATGGACTGCTTCCCAACCGAGGCGTGTCGGCCAGAGGGCACCGGGCTTCGTTACGCGCCGTGTGCGGGTCAGCCACAGCATTTTTTTAAACACTCATTCCAGTTTCACGCCGAGGCTGCGCACGACCTCGCCCCACTTTTTGATTTCCGAGCGCACATAGGTCTCCGCGCTGGCGGGCGAACCGCCGACGGGCACCATGCCCAGCTGCTCGAGCCGTTCGCCAATGGCGGTCTCGGTGAGAACGGCATTGGCGTCGCCGTTGAGCTTGGTGATGACGGCGGCCGGCGTCGCCGCCGGTACAAACAGTCCAATCCAGGTGGATTCTTCGCTGTCCCCATAGCCTTGCTCGATGGCGGTCGGCACCTGCGGCAGGCTCGGCACGCGTTTGTCGCTGAGCACGGCCAGGGCCTTGATCTCACCGCTTTTGATGAGGGCAATCGCCGGCGGCATGGCGAGCGAGGCCACGGGAATGTGCCCACCCAGGAGCGCGTTGAGGAGGGGAGCGGCCCCCGTGAAGGGCACCGGTGGAATGTCGACCCTGGCCAGCGACTTGAAGATCCTTTCGGCGGATAGATGTGGCGTGGTGCCCGGTCCCGGCATGCCGTAGGTGAACTTCTCGCTTTTAGCCGCGTCGATGAGCTCCTTGAGCGTTGAGGCCGGCAGCGTCTTGCTGGCGACGATGATGTTGGGGGTGGTGGCGGCGATGATCGCGGTTTTAAATTCGCTTTCCGGGGCATAGCCCGCATTGGCCGTCAAACTCGGGTTGACGACAAAAGCGCTGGTGGTGACCAGGATGGTGTAGCCGTTGGGCTCGGCTTTGGCGATCTGGCGCGCGGCGATATTGCCGCCGGCACCGCCGCGATTTTCGATGACGATGCCTTGTCCCCATTTTTCGCTTAGTCGCTGGCCAAGAATGCGGGCAAGGGCATCCGTTGGTCCACCGGCGGGAAAGGCCACCACGAACTTGACGTTTTGGTGGGGATAGTCGTCAGCGCCGGCGGCAAAGCTCGCCCCTGGCAGGCCCAAGGCCACAATGAGGGCTGCAACCACGGTCGCAACAACGGCGGCGCGGCGGCACCGCGTGGCGCGACGCTGAGGCATTGAGGTCCCCTGCATCGAAGTTCCTCCGCTTCCCACCGCGGCGCGACTATAGCAGCAATTGCTGGCGTCGAGGCGTCGGTCGTTTGCACGCCGCGGCGCCGGTGCCCTGCCCCGCCCGCATCTGGTTGAACGCGCGCGCGTTGGCTGCTAGTTGTTGTACGATAACCTGACATCCGTGTCACTCTCGAGCTGCATTGGGACCATCATGACGGCAGAGCTTGCAAAGTTGGTTACGACGCTCGGCTCGGGTCTGCTTGCCTTCCCGGCGACGCCCTTTGACGGCAATCTTGCCTTCGACGAGGACAACTACCGGGAAAGCATCTCCATTAATATCGGGCATGGCGCCGTTGGGCTGTTCGCCCCGGGCGGGACCGGCGAGTTCTTTTCGCTCACCCCCGAGGAGGCCCGGCGCGTGACCCGCGCCGCCGTCGTGGCCGCGGCTGGACGGGTTCCCATTGTCGCCGGCACCGGCTACGGCACGCAATTGGCGGTGGAGATCGCGAGGGGCGCGGAGGCCGCGGGTGCCCAGGCCGTTCTGGTGCTGCCGCCCTATCTTCTCAACGTCGAGCAGAGCGGCTTGGAGGCGCACATCGACGCCATCTGCCGCGCCGTTGGCATTGGCGTCATTCTCTACAACCGAGACAACAGCATCTATGCCGCCGAAACCGTGGCGCGGCTGGCCGAACGCCATGCCAACCTGATCGGCTTCAAGGACGGGCACGGCGATATCGAACAGCTGGCGCGGGTGCGCCGCTTGCTGGGTGAGCGCCTGCTCTATATCGGCGGCATGCCGACGGCTGAGGTCTTTGCCGTGCCCTATTTCGCCGCCGGTTTCACCACCTATTCGTCGGCGGTCTACAATTTCATTCCGGTCGCCGCACAACGCTTCTATGCGGCCGTCAAAGCCGGCGACAGGCGCACGACCGATGATCTCCTCAGCGCATTCTTTATGCCCTACCTCGCCTTGCGCAATCGCCGGCGTGGCTATGCCGTCAGCATCGTCAAAGCGGGCATGCGCATCATGGGACGCTCCGCCGGGCGAGTACGCCCGCCGCTGATGGACCTGACGGAGGCGGAAATGGGGGACCTCAAAGGCATCATCGAGAGCGCCTTCGGCGCCCGGGCCGGGTAGCGCGGGCGAGCGCCGCTTCGCCTGGGATCGCCGCGCCGTGCCGGGCCACCCAAGCATCGCCCTGAGCCGCCCAACTTTGCGGCGCGACGTCGGGGCCAGGAGCAAGAGCCAGCGTGAGCGAGCCATCGTCGATGCAAGACCATGCCGCCCCTATCGTGACCGAGCTCAAAGCCGTACCCGTGGCCGGGCACGACAGCATGCTCCTCAATTTGAGCGGCGCGCACGGCCCGTTCTTCACGCGCAATCTCGTGATCCTGAAGGACAACGCCGGCCGCACCGGTATCGGCGAAGTGCCGGGGGGTGAGGCCATCCGCCGGACCATCGAAGACGCCAAGCCACTGGTGCTGGGGCGCTCGCTCGGTGCCTACAACAATATCCTCAACGCCGTGCGCACGGCCTTTGCGGCGCGGGATGCGACGGGGCGTGGACAGCAGACCTTCGACCTGCGCACGACCATTCACGCCGTCACGGCCTTGGAAGCGGCGCTGTTGGATTTGCTCGGCCAGTACCTCGGCGTGCCGGTTGCGGCGCTGTTGGGCGAGGGCCAGCAGCGCCGGCAGGTCAGCGCGCTCGGCTATTTGTTTTATGTCGGCGACCGCAACAAGACCAACCTGCCCTACCGGCAGGAGCCGGCCGCGCCCAACGACTGGTTCCGCCTTCGGCACGAGGAGGCCCTGACGACGGCGGCGATCGTCCGGCTGGCGGAGGCGGCGCAAGCAAAATACGGCTTCAACGATTTCAAGCTCAAAGGCGGCGTGCTCGCTGGCGAACAAGAAATCGAGGCGGTCGCCGCCTTGGCGCAGCGTTTTCCAGGGGCGCGGATCACGCTCGACCCGAACGGCGGTTGGTTGCTTGAAGATGCCATCCGTCTGTGCCGGGGCCTGCAGGGCGTACTCGCCTACGCGGAGGATCCCTGCGGCGCCGAGCGCGGCTTTTCCGGACGCGAGACCATGGCCGAGTTTCGCCGCGCCACCGGCTTGAAGACCGCCACCAATATGATCGCCACCGATTGGCGCGAAATGGGCCATGCCATCCAGCTGCAGGCGGTCGATATTCCCCTGGCCGATCCGCATTTCTGGGGCCTGCAAGGCTCCGTGCGGGTGGCCCAGATGTGCGACGCCTGGGGCCTGACCTGGGGGTCGCATTCCAACAACCATTTCGACGTTTCCTTGGCGATGTTCACCCAGGTGGCGGCCGCGGCGCCGGGACGGATTACGGCCATCGACACACATTGGATCTGGCAGGACGGCCAGCGCTTGTGCCGGGAGCCCTTCGCGATCAAGGCGGGCCTCCTCGAGGTGCCGGAGCGTCCCGGACTGGGCGTCGAGATCGATATGGCGCGGGTCGAGGCGGCCCATCGCCTTTATCAAGCGCACGGGCTCGGCGCGCGCGACGATGCCGTGGCGATGCAATTTCTGATCCCGGGTTGGAGCTTCGATGGCAAGAGGCCCTGCTTGCTGCGCTGAGCTTTGCCCCGCGACGGCCGACGGGCTAGCGCCTCCTGCGCGAGACCGCGCACCGCTGGGGTCGCCGTTGCCCTGGCCGGGTCCCGGCTGTATCCCCCCGCGCGGGGGCTCTCCCGGCTGGGCATGGAGCCCAATGCCTTGTGGCCCATGCCGTGTGCCGGGCGAACGCAGGCGCCGGGCGCTGACTGCGACAACACCTCGCACGCGCGCTTTAGCGCGCGTGAAATCCCCAACCCTTGCCGAGCCAGGCTGGCGGCGAGCTGCAAGGGCTTGACGGTTGGCACCCGCAGCGAGCGCAACCGCCGTGGCATGCCAGGATTTAACTTTGATTTATTTGGTGCAATGACTATCTGCGGTCTTGGTCTTTGTTCCTTGCAAGAAACCACGGGCTCAATTGCCGATGCTTGACTATGCACCAACAGCAAAGGCGGTTACAGGAGGTGCCCCCAGGCCCGCGGCTTGCCGCCGCCTCGCCAGGGGTTCTTGCAGGCACCAGGCCGTGCCGTTGCCCTGAAGCTTGATGGGCGGCGAAGCACCCACAATGGGCGGTCCCCCGGAAATTGAAGGTGCGATGATCCCCACATCTTCTCGTTCCCGTTTCCACGCGCGTGACGTTCAGCACTGGTTTGGCAGGCACGGCTCCCGCCTGCTGGCATCGATGACGGCGGCCATCGCCAATCACGGCTCCTCGCCCGTTGGCGCGACGCAGTGGTCGCGCTCGATTGGTCTTGCCGTTGCGGTGGGCGTTGGCTACTTCCTGGCCGCACAATTGGGCCTTGTGCTCCTGACCACCGCGGAACCGGTGGCGGTGTTCTGGCCCGCCTCCGGAATTTCTATCGGCTTGCTCGTCGCCTTCGGCCCCTGGGCGCGGGTGCCGGTGGCCACCGGCGTGATCGCGGCAACCTTTGCCGCCAGTGTCGCCGTGGACCGGAGCCTTTACAGCGCGCTCGCCTTCGGTTTGTGCAATGCCGGCGAGGCGCTGTTGGCGATGTGGTTGATTGCCCGCTGGCTCGGTCCCGCCTTCAGTCTCGACAGCCTGCGCGGCGTACTTGGGTTTTTCGCGGCGGCCAGCGTGGCAGCGGCGGCGGCCGCCACCGTTGCCTCGGGCGCGATGCAGCTGTTTGGCCCTCCCAGCGCGAATTTTCTCGAGGTCTGGAAGGTTTGGTTCGCAGCCGATGTGCTCGGTGCCGTCACGGTTGCGCCGCTGTTGATTGGCGTGGTGGCGGCCGCGCGTGATGTCCCACCCTGGCGTGAGCTCCTCGAAGGCAGCCTCGCGGTCGCCGTCACAGCCGTGACGAACGGCTTTGCCTTGGCGCTACTTGCGGGATCGTCCTCGTTGATCGAGCCCACCAGTTTTCTATTTCCGCTGTTGCTCTGGCTCGGCGCCCGCTGCCGTCCCGTATTTGCTGCGGCGGCCGTATTCACGATTGCTGCCGGCATCGTCTGGACCACCATTCATGAGTTCGGCCGCTACGGCGACCCGAGCCAGGCACTCACCGACCGCGTCTTCGCCGCCCAGGTTGCGATGCTCGGCACCGCCCTGGCGGCGCTCGCTCTCGCAGCGATCTTCGCCGAGCGGCGCCGGCATCAAGCAGCGCTTGCGGAAAGCGACAGCAGGCTGCGATCGAGCTTGGATGCGGCCAACGTCGTCGCCTGGGATGTCGATCTCGCGCGCAGCACCGTGCACTCGGCGGGTCCCGTCAGACGCCTTCTCGATCTGCCGGAGGGCTCGTTGCCTCAGGACTTTAGCGGCATGATCGACACCATTCATCCGCTGGACCGCGACCGCGTGATGAACCAATTCTGGAAAGCCGTCGGCACGGCCGCCATCTACCGCTTGGAATTTCGCCTGAATGTAGCGCAGGACCTGCGCTGGGTTACGGCCGAGGGGTCGATCGCGCGCGATCCGGACGGCCGACCCATGCGGGTACGCGGCATCACCCACGACATCACCGAGCGCAAGAAGGCGGAACTGGCGCTGGCCGAACGCGACGCGCAGCTGCAGCTGGCCGAGCGGGCGGCGCGCGTCGGCAGCTTCGCGATCGATATTGCTACCGGCAGGGTGCAGATATCACCTGGTTACGCCACCATACACGGATTAGCCGAGGGTACTGTGGAGTTTGCGCGGGTGGACTGGCGCACTCGTGTGCAAGTGGATGATCTCGCCCGCCTCGATGCGCTTCGCAGTCAGGCGTTCGCCGAGCGGCGCTGTGAGCATAACACGGAGTACCGCGTCGTTTTGCCGGATGGCAAGACGCGGTGGATCGAATCGCGCGGCCTGCTTTCCTATGATGACGAGGGACACCCGACCCGTATCGTCGGCGTCAACATCGATGTTACCGAGCGTAAGCGTGCGGCGGCTGCCCTGCAGGAGAGTGAGGCGCGCTACCGTGCACTCTACGATGACAATCCCTCCATGTACTTCACCGTGGACGCCGGCGGCATGGTGCTTTCGGTCAACGAATTCGGCGCCCAACAGCTTGGCTACGCGCCCGCGGAGCTGGTGGGACAGTCGGTGCTTCAGATAGTCCACCCAGAGGACCGGCAGGCCGCGCTGCGGCACCTTGCTCGGTGCGCGGAAAATCCCGAAACGGTGGTCACGACCGAATTGCGCAAGGTTCATCGCGACGGCAGCATTATATGGGTCAGAGAGGTAGCACGCGCCGTGCGGGATTCGGGGCTCCTGCTGGTTTGCGAGGAGATCACCGAGCGCAAACGCGCGGAGGAGCAGCAGAGCCTGCTGATCGCCGAGCTCGACCATCGGGTCAAGAATGTCCTTGCCAGCGTCGCCGCGATCGCCAGGCGCACCGGTGAGCGCAAGGGCTCAATGGAAGACTTCATCGATACGCTGGACCGTCGCATCCAATCGATGGCGGACGCGCACGACCTGCTCAGCCGCAACCGCTGGCAGGGCGTCAGCCTCGCCGAACTGGTCAACGGCGAGCTGGCGCCCTTCACCACGGAGGCAAATACTGTGGTGGAAGGTCCCGACATCGTGCTGGCGGCGGCGGCGACCCAAGCCACGGCGATGGTGCTGCATGAGCTTGCCACCAACGCCGCCAAATACGGGGCGCTCTCGACGCCGGGAGGCCGGGTGTGGGTGCGTTGGCAGCGGCTGTCGAACGAGGGTGGGCCGACGAAGCTTAGGCTTGAATGGCTTGAAGCTGGCGGGCCCATGGTGGTTGCCCCGGTGGAGGCGGGATACGGCACCAGTGTGATCCGCGATCTCATCCCCTACGAGCTGGGTGGCAGCGTCGAGCTCGCCTTCGACCCGAGTGGCGTCAACTGCATTATTGAGATGGCGGTCGCCAATGACGGTGTGCGGTTGGTCGATCCCAGCGCTGACTTGAAGCTCTTGCGCTCATTGGCGCCGGCCTTGCCCACCGTTGCGACGGATTAGCGGCAAGCCGTCTTAACGCCACGGCAGCCCGCGGCGGAGGCTGCGGGGCATCGGCGGCGCCAGACGTCAAGGGTTGCCGGCTAGCGGGCGGGGAATGTGGCCCAAGGGAAGGCTCGAGGTCTGTTTCAGGCGATCGAGAACGATTGATGAGTGTACGTGTTGGATGCTGGCGTGCGGCAAGAACACATCGTTGAGAATATTGGACAGCGCCTTGAGGTCCGGCACCACCAGTTTGACGAGATAGTCTGCCGTCCCCGTCAGAGCATAGGCCTCCTGCACCTCTTCGAGGCCGTCGATCAAGCGCCGGAAAAGTTTTGAGGTATCGGGTGAATGCGTGGCGAGCGTGACCGCCACGAACACCACGACACCCAGCCCAAGTGCCGCGGCCGACAAGTGCGCATGGTAGCTCTCGATGATGCCGGCCGCCTCGAGCGCGCCACGCCGGCGCGAGCACTGCGAGGAGGAAAGCCCAACGCGGTCGGCGAGTTCTTGATTGGTCAGCCGGCCGTCGTCTTGCAGGGCGGCCAGCAACTTTCGGTCGAAGGCATCCATGCACAATCTCCGCATATTCTTCCAAAAAAGTGCATGATCTTTGCAATCATGGCCGGAAAGCGCGGGTTTACGCAAGCCCCATGCGCGGCTCTACCGGTAGCCTTGTGCATCTCGAATCAACCAGGGAGACCGCGATGGGTCCCTACCCGCACGATGCGCCCCCGGCGCGCATCAGCCCGGACAACCCCGCGGGCACGGATGGCTTCGAATTCGTGGAGTTCGCCCATCCCCGTCCGCGCGAACTCGAGCGGCTCTTCCAGCAGATGGGCTATGTCGAGGTGGCCCGGCACAAGGCCAAGGACATTTCCCTCTACCGCCAGGGCAGCATCAACTATCTCCTCAACCGCGAGCCCGAGGCGCACGCTGCCCGCTTTGTAGCCGAGCACGGACCCTCGGCGCCGGCGATGGCCTGGCGGGTGGTCAATGCCAGGCACGCGCTCGAGCGCGTCATCGCCTGCGGTGGGAGCCAATATCAGGGCTCCGATAAATCCCTCGAGGTGCCCGCGGTGATCGGCATCGGTGGCTCGCTCTTGTACCTGGTCGAGAGCCCCGGTGGGAAGGGTTCGCCCTATGATCGGGAGTTCCACTGGCTGGCTGCGCCGGATCCCAAGCCGCCGGGGGTCGGCTTTCACTATATCGATCACCTGACGCACAATGTCCGGCGCGGCAACATGGACACCTGGTACCGCTTCTATGCGGAAACCTTCAAGTTCCGCGAGATCCGCTTTTTCAACATCGAGGGCAAGCTGACGGGGCTGACCAGCCGCGCGCTGACCTCGCCTTGCGGCAAGATCCGCATCCCAATCAACGAGAGCGCCGACGCTAACAGCCAGATCGAGGAGTACCTGCGGCAATACAAGGGCGAGGGCATCCAGCACATCGCGGTGGGCTGCAACGACATCTATGCCGCCACCGACGCGCTGGCCTCCCGCGGCCTCAAATTCATGCCGGGGCCGCCCGCGGTCTACTATGAGCGCTCGCGCACCCGCGTTAAGGGCCACACCGAGCCGATCGCGCGCCTTAGGGCGCATGGCATTTTGATCGACGGCGAAGGTGTGGTCGACGGCGGACACACCCGGGTCCTGCTGCAGATCTTCTCCAAGACCGTGATCGGTCCGATCTTTTTCGAGTTCATCCAGCGCAAGGGCGATGAGGGCTTCGGCGAGGGCAACTTCAAGGCCCTGTTTGAGTCCATCGAGGAGGATCAGATCCGCCGCGGGGTGCTCAAGGCCTCCTGACGGGCGCGAGCTTGCGGGCACGCCGGCGCCAAGACCGCGCGCAACCCCAGGCCTTGGGCGCGGTAGGGCGTCCGCTCTTGGCGGCTTCGACCCTTGGCGTCAGTCGCCGCGCACGACGCCGGTTGAGGCCTTGCGGTGGTACCACTCGGCGGCGCCGGCGTGGAAGGGCAAAAAGGTGTTGCGCGTGAAGTTGGCGGGCACCGTTTCCGCGGCGGCGCCATGCACAGCCAGCATTTCCTCGTGATTGCTAAAGACGGCGTCGACGATGGCATAGACGAGATCATTGGGCAGCGTCCAATGGGCGACGGCAAAGTTGAAAAAACCAACCGTCGGGTAGTGACGCAAGAGGGAGGGGTAGGTTCCCGCCGCGACCAGGGATGGGGAAAGCTCGGGCATGGCCAAACGCAGCGCCACGATTTGGGGGGGCGTCAAAGGCAGGTAGCGAACCTTGAGTTTCCTCTCGAGTTCGGCAAAGGAGGGAAAGGGCACTCCCGCGGCGACGGCGAGAGCATCCAGCGAGCCGTCCGTGACCTTCGCGGCAAGCTCGGCCCAGCTGCCCGTTTCCAAGGCGGCCTCGATCTGCAAGGCCTTGAAGAACGCCGGCAGGTAGATGCCGGTCGTGCCGCCGGCCGGTCCGATGCCGACGCGCTTTCCCGCCAGGTCTAAGGCCGAGACCAGCCCGGAGGCGCGCGGGGCCAGGAACTGGAACGGGGTGTCGTACATGGGAAAGATGGCGCGCATTTGCCTCAAATGCTTGCCGTCGGTCCAATCACCGGTGCCGTTCCAGGCCTGTTGCGCGACGCCCAGCGTCACCAAGGCGAGATCGATCTCGCCCCGCTCGAGCAGTTTGATGTTTTCGCTGGGCCCCTCGGTCGGCCTGGCCCAAACCGTGGTTTTGAGCTCGCGCGTGAGAATGCGGGCAAGCCCTTCGCCGTAGACAAAGTAGGTGCCCCCCACCGAGGCGGTGCCGATGCTCAGCGTCGGGGGCCAGTGGGGCTCCCGGGCTATCGCGCCGGTCGCGGCGATCAGCCAGGCGCCGAGCAGGGCGGTCAAACGCAGCCTGAGTGCATGCATGGCTTTGTCCACTGGCGAACGCTCCTCGGGGCCCCTATTGCATGTGTTGGCCACCGTTGATGGCGATGTTGGCGCCGGTGACGAAGGCTGCCTCTTGCGAGCACAAATAGATGATCAAGCCGGCGACCTCTTCGGGTTTGCCGAGCCGCGAGATCGGGATCTGCGGCAGGATCTTGCTGTCGAGCACGTCCTTGGGGATGGCCATCACCATTTTGGTGCCAATGTAACCCGGCGAAATGGTGTTGACGGTCACGCCCTTGCGCGCCGACTCCAAGGCCAGCGACTTGGTAAAGCCGTGCATGCCGGCTTTCGCGGCGGCATAGTTGGTCTGCCCGAACGCGCCCTTGGAGCCGTTGACCGAGGAGACGTTGATGATGCGGCCCCAGCCGCGGTCCATCATGCCGTCGTAGACCTGTTTGGTCATGTTGAACACCGAATCGAGATTGGTCTTGATGACCGCGTCCCAATCGGCCTTGCCCATTTTGCGGAAGGTCATGTCTTTGGTGATGCCGGCGTTGTTCACCAGGATATCGACCGGGCCGACCTCGGCGACCACCCGCTCGACGCAGGCTTGGCTCGAGGGAAAGTCGGTGACGTCGCAGGCGAAAGCATTGAAGTGGTAGCCCTTCTGCTGCATGGCCGCCAGCCAGTTGTCGGAGGTTTTGTTCGACGGCGAATAGGTGACGACCACCCGATAGCCCGCATCCGCCATCTTGGTGCTGATGGTCTCGCCCAGACCTCCCATGCCACCGGTTACCACGGCAACGCGCTTGGACATTTGCTGCCCTCCTCTTGGCTCAAACCCTAACGTACCGCGGCCGGCGGGCTCAGCACGTCGAGCACGCGCTCCGGCTCCTCGGCGTCGGCATCCGTCTCGCTGTCGAGCAGGCGGCGCATGCGGTCATTGTCGAGCGCGCCTTCCCAGCGCGAAACAACGAGCGTGGCAACGCCGTTGCCGATCAGGTTGGTCAGGGCACGTGCTTCCGACATGAAACGATCGACGCCTAAGATCAGGGCGATGCCGGCCACGGGGATCGTGCCCACCGATGACAGGGTGGCGGCCAGCACGATGAAGCCCGAACCGGTCACGCCCGCTGCACCCTTGGACGTCAAGAGCAGGATGCCGATGATGCCCAGCTGCTGGGCGAGGCTGAGGTCGGTGTTGGTCGCCTGGGCCAGAAACAGCGCCGCCATGGTCAGGTAGATGCAGGTGCCGTCGAGATTGAAGGAGTAGCCCGTCGGAATGACGAGGCCGACCACGGATTTCTCGCAGCCGAGGTTCTCCAGCTTGGCGATCATGCGCGGCAACACCGATTCGGAGGACGAGGTGCCGAGCACGATCAGCAGCTCCTCTTTGATGTAGCGAATGAACTTGAAGATGTTGGCCCCCGCCAACATGGCGAAGAAGCCAAGCACGCCAACGATGAAAATCACGCAGGTGATATAGAAGGCGAGCATGAGATGCGCGAGCGAGACCAAGGTCGCCAACCCGTACTTGCCGATGGTGAACGCCATGGCGCCGAACGCCCCGAGGGGTGCAACCTTCATGATGATGGCGACCACGCCGAACAGCGCGTGCGAAGCCTGATCGATGACGCCAAGCAGTGCCTGGCCACGCGCTCCGAGCGCCTGCAGGCCGAAGGCGAACAGGATGGCGAAAAACAACACTTGCAGGATCTCGCCCTGGGCGAAGGCGCCGACCACGGTGTTGGGAATGATGTCCATCAGGAACTGCAGCGTGCTCTGCTCCTTGGATTTGGCGACATAGCCCTGGATCGATTTGGTATCGATCGTGGTCGGATCGACGTTCATGCCGGCGCCGGGCTGCAGGGTATTGGCCACGATCAGGCCGATGATCAGCGCCAGCGTCGTCACCATTTCGAAATAGACGAGCGCCTTGAGGCCGACGCGGCCGACCTTGCGCATGTCCTGCATGCTGGCGATGCCGTGCACGACCGTGCAGAAGATGATCGGCGCGATGATCATTTTGATCATCTTGATGAACGCATCGCCCAGCGGTTTCATTTGCTCGGCCAGCTGTGGCTGCAGGTGGCCGAGCAGCACGCCGGCGCAGATGGCGAGCAGGACCTGGAAGTAGAGGCTTTTGAAGAACGGCTTGTGCCTGGGCGGGGCGGATCCGGCGTGGGCCTGCATCGTGGCCTCTCCTGTTGGGCTCTGCTAGCGTTGCGTGTTGGCGTCGACCACGGCGAGCGCCGTCATGTTGACGATGCGGCGCACACTGACGGCCGGCTCGAGGATGTGCACGGGCTTGGCGGTGCCGAGCAATATCGGGCCGACCGTAATGCCGCTGCCGGCGGCAATTTTCAAAAGATTGTAGGAGATATTGGCGGCATCGACGCTGGGCATGATCAGCAGATTGGCATCACTCGCCAGCCGCGAATTCGGGAAAACGTCGTCCAGGACTACCTTCGACAAGGCAGCGTCACCGCGCATTTCACCTTCCACGATCAGGTTCGGATCCCGCTCGATCAGGATGGTGCGCGCCTCGCGCATCAGCCGCGCCTCGGGGGCCGCCGAGCTGCCGAAGCTCGAGTGCGATAGCAAGGCCACGATCGGTGTCAGATTGAAGCGGCGAACCTCTTCGGCGGCGAGCAGGGTCATCTCGGCAATGTCTTCGGGGCGCGGATTGTGATTGACGTAGGTGTCACAGATGAAAATCTGGCGATTGGGCAGCATCAGCATGTTCATGGCCGCGAGCGTGCGTACGCCCGGGCGACGGCCGATCACGTCCTCAATGTAGCCGAGGTGCTCGTCGAAGGTGCCGACCGTGCCACACAGCATGGCATCGACATCGCCGCGTCGCAGCAGCATGGCGGCGATCAGGGAAGCCCTGCTGCGCATCGCCTCCTTGGCGATGGATTGGGTGATGCCCTTGCGTCGGCCCAGCTGATAGTATTCGGCGACCACCTGTGAATAGCGAGGATCGCTCAGGATGTTGACGACCTCGCAGCCATCGCCGATTTTGAGGCGAAGGCCGAGCGCGTCGATGCGCTTGGCGATCACGTCGGCGCGGCCGACGAGCACGGGCTGCGCCAAGCCCTCGTCGACGGCGACCTGCACGGCACGCAGCACGCGCTCCTCCTCGCCTTCGGCATAGATCACGCGCTTGGGCGCCTGGTTGGCCGCTTCGAACACCGGCTTCATGCTGTTGCCGGAATGATAGACGAAGCGGGCGAGCTGCTGCCGATAGACCTCGAGATTGGCAAGCGGGCGCGTCGCCACGCCGCTGTCCATGGCGGCCTTGGCCACCGCCGGCGCAATCCGCTCGATCAGCCGGGGATCGAACGGCCGCGGGATCAGATAGTGGCGACCAAAGCTCAAGGATTGCCCGCCATAGGCGCTGGCCACGATATCGGACGCCTCGGCCTGGGCGAGGTCGGCGATCGCGTGCACGGCGGCAATTTTCATGGCCTCGTTGATGCGGGTCGCCCCGACGTCGAGCGCACCCCGAAAAATAAAGGGAAAGCACAGCACGTTGTTGACCTGATTGGGATAGTCGGAACGTCCGGTGCAAAGGATGGCATCCGGGCGGGCCACGAGGGCAACCTCGGGCCTAATTTCGGGCTCCGGATTGGCGAGCGCGAGGATCAGCGGATTGTCCGCCATGTCCGTGATCATCTCGGAGTGCAAAACGCCGCCGGCCGACAGGCCGAGGAAAAGGTCGGCACCGGGTACGATGTCGGCGAGCGTGCGCGCCTTGGTGTCCTGCGCGTAGCGTATCTTTTCGCTGTCCATCTCCGCCGCGCGGCCCTTGTAGACGACGCCGTGAATGTCGGCGACAAACACGTGCTCGCGCCTGAGCCCGAGGGCGACCAGCAGATCGAGACAAGCAAGGGCGGCGGCGCCGGCGCCGGAGACCGCAACCTTGATCAGCCCGATCTGTTTGCCGACGAGCTGCAGGCCGTTGAGCACGGCAGCGGAGACGATGATGGCCGTGCCGTGTTGGTCGTCATGAAAGACGGGTATTTTCATGCGCTCGCGCAGCTTGCGCTCGACGATGAAGCACTCGGGCGCCTTGATGTCTTCGAGATTGACGCCGCCGAAGGTGGGCTCGAGCGCGGCCACGATGTCGACGATACGATCGGGCTCCGTGGCATCGATTTCGATGTCGAACACGTCGATGCCAGCAAACTTTTTGAACAGACAGGCCTTGCCTTCCATCACCGGTTTGCCAGCCAAGGGACCGATGTTGCCAAGACCGAGCACCGCCGTGCCATTGCTCACCACCGCCACCAGATTGGCGCGCGACGTCAGGCTCGCCGCTTGCTGGGGGTCGTCACGGATGGCAAGGCAGGCATAGGCCACGCCCGGCGAATAGGCGAGGGAGAGATCGTGCTGGTTGGTCAGGCCTTTGGTGGGGGCGACGGAGATCTTTCCGGCAACGGGAGCGCGATGGTAGTCCAGGGCAGCTTCGCGAAGCAGTTTTTCATCCATGGGCGTCCCCAGCGATCCCTCGTTCTCAACCCTTGCCAAACCGGAACACGATAGGCCCCGTGCGAGGGGCCCGCCAGATAGCGGCGGGCAAGAATTGAGGGGGTGCCGGCCCTGGCACGGGAGCACGGGCGGCACCGAGAAAACTTCGCCGAAAGCCAGGCGCGAGCTGGCGCGGACCCTTGGGGACCTTGGCTTCAGGCCGCGGGCTCAATGGCTTTGGGCCGGTGCTCCCTGTGAGGGTCGGCGGTCTACTCAAGCGACCTTAACCATCCGCTTGCCGCGATTTTGTCCGGCCAGCAGACCGATCAAGGCGCCCGGTGTGTTTTCCAGCCCAGCGATGACGTCTTCGCGGACCTTGAGCTTGTTGGCCGCGACCCAGCTGCGCAAATCGGCAATCGCCTGGTCGCGTTCCGCGAAATAGTCCGTGACGATGAAGCCCTTGAGGGTCAGGCGTTTGACGACAATCAGGCCCGGAACGCCGCGCGGGCCGGCCGCCGGCGCCGGCCCGTCATAGCCGGAAATGGCGCCACAGCAGGAAATCCGGGCGCCGATGTTCATCTGTGCCAGGCAGGCCTCGAGGATGTCGCCGCCGACATTGTCGAAGTAAACGTCGATGCCGCCGGGCGCCGCGGCTTTCAGCGCCTTGAAGGTCGCGCCGGCCTTGTAGTCGACGGCCGCATCGAAGCCCAGCTCCTGCACGAGCCACTGGCATTTGTCGGCACCGCCGGCGATGCCGACCACGCGGCAGCCTTTGATTTTGGCGATCTGGCCGGCGAGGGATCCGACCGAGCCCGCCGCGGCCGAGACGACCACCGTCTCGCCTGGTTTCGGCATCGCCACTTTGAGGAGACCGAAGTAGGCCGTGAGCCCGGCAATGCCGTAGACGCTGAGCAGATGCGTCATGGGTTCGATTTTGGGCAACGAGACGAGGCGCTTGGCGGGCAGCACGGCATAGTCCTGCCAGCCCGTATCGGCAAAGACGAGGTCACCCGCAACGAAAGCAGGCGCTTTGCTCTCCACCACCTCGGCGACGGCGGCTCCCGACATGACCGACCCGGCCACGACCGCATCGCGATAGGTGGCACCCTGCATCCAGGCGCGGTTGGCGGCATCAAGCGAGAGGTAGCGCACCTTGAGGACCACCTCGCCGGCATTGGCCGAGGGGATCGCGCCCGCGCGCAAGGCGAAATGCTCAAGCGCCAGTTTGCCCGCGGGGACTTGCACGAGCAGAATTTGTCGATTGGTCGCGGCCGTCACGGTCATCTCCGGCTTTTTGTTTCACCTCGGGCGGCCGCCATGATGGGCCACCCCCTCAAAGCTTTGCAACCTTTTGGCGCCCGGCAAGGACGGCGCCGGCAAAGGCGCTGGTCGCGCGGGTGCGCTTGGGGCCAATTTGCCGAGGAGGCCGAAGACGGCTTACAACGGGCCCCGGCTTGGGCTGGACCCACCCGTCTTGGGCCCCGCCGCGGCCTTGGCGTTGGCCCTGGCCGCGCCTGCCCTTGGCCATTTGGGGAAACTGCCCATGGCAACGATCTCGCACCTGAGCCGCCGTGCCTTCCTGCGGGCCAGCGGGGCGCTCGTCGCCGGCGGGGTTGGCGGCAAGGCCGGTGCGCAGGAGGTGCAACCGTTTGCTCCCGCCCACCGTCGCCTGTCGTTGGGGGCATACGAGCTCATCGTCTTGAGCGACGGGCACCTCGTCGTCCCCTTGCAAATGCTGGCGACCAACGTTGGGGCGAGCGAGGTCAAAGGCTTCCTGGGGGGACGCGGCCTCGGTCCCGATCGCGTCAATTTCCACATCAATGTCGCCCTTTTGAAAACAGGCGATGAGCACATTTTGATCGATGCGGGTTCCGGCGGCACCTGGGAGCCCACCGCCGGCCGCCTCGCCGAAAGCCTGGAAGCCGCGGGGATCGCGCCCGAGACGATCGGCAAGGTCGTGCTGACCCACGCGCACCCCGATCACATCTGGGGCCTGGTCGACGAATTGGACAACAGCCTGCGCTTTCCGCGGGCGCAGTATCTGGTGTCGGCCAGGGAGTTCGCGTTCTGGACCGGCGGCGAGGCAGGGCTGCTCAGGGGACCCATCGAAGGGATCGCGGCGGGCGCAAAACGCGTCTTCAAGGCCATCGAAGAACGCACGCAGCGCATCACACCGGGCGCCGAAATTGCGCCGGGGATCATCGCCCTGGACACGGCGGGGCATACACCGGGCCACATCTCGGTGTTGCTGACGTCGGCGAGCAGCTCGCTTCTCATCACCGCCGATGCCGTGCAAAACAATCACATTGCGTTCGCCCATCCCGACTGGCGGCCGGCCGCCGACATGGATGGGGCCAAGGCCGCTTCCAGCCGGCGCCAGCTGCTGGACATGGCCGTAACCGACAAGCTGCAGGTGCTTTGCTACCATATGCCGTTTCCGGGCTGCGGACGCGTCGAACGAAAGGATTTGGCCTTTGCTTGGGTCGCCGACCCCTAAGGTCGAAACAAGCTGTGGCGAAGGCAAACAAAGAGGGGGAGGAAATCGTGCAGATGCCAACACTTGGCCTCGCCGGGCTGTTAGCGGGTCTGATCGCCTTGGCGGCGCCGCAACCGCTCCTCGCCCAATCGCGTGCCGAGGCAAAGGACATGGCCCTTGTCGGCTACAGCGACCTGCAGGCGCGCAGCGCCTACCAACCCAGCATCCACAAGCAGGGCGAGCGCTGGATTGCCTACGTCGGCCATCACGGCGGCAACAAGGAGGTGCCAAAGCCGCGCAACCCGCTGACGGGCGCGGAAGAGTTCAATGGCACGTCCATCGTCGATGTAACCGACCCGCGCCGCCCCAAGTATCTGTTTCACATTCCGGGCGATGAGGGCCTCGCCGAGGATGGCGGGGCGCAGATGGTGCGCGTGTGCGACGGCAAGAGCCTGCCCAAGGGCGATCCCAACGCCGTCTACATGTTGCGCACGTTCGGCAATCAGGCGCACGAGATCTGGAACACGGCCGATCCCAGCAGCCCTAAGCTCATCACCCGCCTCGACGGCTTGAAGGGCACGCACAAGAATTGGTGGGAATGCGATACGGGCATTGCCTACCTGGTCTCGGGCGTTGCCGGCTGGCGCGTGCCGCGCATGACCGAAGTTTATGACCTCGCTGATCCGGCCAAACCCGTGAAAATTCGCGACTTCGGTCTGCCGGGCCAACAGCCCGGAGCCGGCGGTCCCGTTCCCACCCGACTGCACGGTGCCATCTCCACGGGTCCCAAGGGCAACCGCATTTACCTCGGCTACGGCACCAACGAGGGCGGCGTGCTGCAGATCGTCGACCGCGAGAAGCTTCTCAACGGTCCGAAGGAGCCGACCGACGACAACCTCACCTATCCGCAGGTCGGCCGGCTCGAGATGTCCCCGCTCACGGGCGCGCACACGACCTTTCCGGTGCTGGAGCTGCCGGTGGCGGAATTTGCCAAGGACAAGGTGGGCAAGGTCCGTAACTTTGTGGTCGTCACCAACGAGCAGATCAAGAACGAGTGTGAGGAGGCGCGTCAGTTCGTGTGGATGGTCGACGTGACGGTGGAGCGCTATCCCGCCTCGGTGGCGACCTGGGGCGTCCCGGAGGCGAGCGGTGGCTTCTGCGGCCGCGGCGGACGCTTCGGCACGCATGCCTCCAACGAAAGTGAGGCACCCGTCTACTATAAGCGGTTGATGTTCTTTTCGCACTTCAACGCCGGCGTGCGCGCCGTCGACATTCGCGATCCCTACCACCTCAAGGAAGTGGCGCACTATATTCCGGCGGTCACGCGCAACACCGACAGGCGCTGCATTACGCTGGAGAACGGCGCCGAACGCTGCAAAGTGGCGATCCAGACCAACAATGTGGAGATCGACGAACGCGGCTACATCTATGCCGTGGATCGGGCCAATACCGGCATGCATATTCTCAAGTTGACCGGCCAGGCCCGGCGCATCGGCAATTTCACCGCGGCCGTTCAGCGATAGGCGCCGATATTGTTGACGGCGCCAAGCGGTGTGCCGGCCGCCGTCATGACGGCGATCAGCTTGGCGGCGAGGAGGTGCGGCTCGGCGAAACGGAAGGAGCGCACGGTTTTACGCGCCGGGTCGATCAGTATGTAGCCCGAGCTGTGGTCGACGACGTAGCCGGCGTCAGGCTGCGCCACCTTCTCGAAGGACACCCCGAGCGCGGCGGCGGCCCGTCTAATTTCATCGAGCGAGCCACTAAGGCCGATCAGGCGCTTGTCAAAAGCCTCCGCGAAGCGGCGAAGCTCGGGGCCCCGGTCGCGCTCGGGATCGACGGTCACAAACAAGGGCTGGACCTGCGCGGCGGCCGGCCCGATCTGATCGAGCGCATTGGCGAGCACGCTCAACCCAGTCGGGCACAGCTCGGAGCAGTGCATATAGCCAAAATAAAGGACGAGCCACTTGCCCGCAAAATCGCTGCTCAGGACGACGCGGCCGTCGGCATCGGCGAAGCTGAGCGGCTCTTGCGGGGCGCCCCGCACCTCCTCGGTGATGGCGGGAGCGGGGCCGGCGAGGAGGGCCGCGAGCAGGAAGGCGACCGCAACGCGCGCATTGCGAGCCGTCGGGAGCGCGCCCCGCGCCCGCCCAGGACGAGGTCGAAGCTTTTGGAATTTCGCGCCAACAAGCACGCTGTCGAGCCGATTGAATAGACCGCGGCGCGGACCACGCACGCCACCCGTGCGCAAGCTGCCCCAGCGCCTTTCGGTGCGCAAGTAGACTGGTGCAAGCGGGAGCGGGCAAGCCCGCCGGTGCAAACGAGCGGGTCGCCGAGGGCTGGGCGTCGGCTGCCGGTCGGGCCCGCTCAGGGCTGAAGCTATTCGAGGACCCGGGCGACCGCGGCGAACACGATACCGGCAACGATCGTGACCAGCATCGTCATCAGAAAAGGCCGTCGCATCCGTGCCACGATGCGTTTTCTCTCCTCTGCCAGCCAATCCCGCACGAAGTCCATCGTTGGCGCCAGACGCTCGCGCCCGAGCGCGGCGAAGGTGTGTTGCCCCTCCCGCTTGTGACGTTGATAGTGGGCGCGCACCTTGACGTAGCCCAGGCGGGCCAACGCCCGCCGGCAGCGGGCGTCCTCGCGCGCGCGGACGACGATGGCCGGCAGGGCGTGATCGTCCGCGGGTAGGCCAGCGGCCGATGTCTCCTCGGGCCGCGCGCGGCGGCGGCGTTGGCTGCCCAACAGCCGGGACAGTGCAGAGGCAGTCCACCCCCGCCCCGACTTGGTGGTGCGGGGTGTGAGCCCAGAACCCAGCATGCAGCACAACCCCTGAGGCAAGACTTCACGGCAAAGCATCGGCGAGCAGCCGCAATGAGCCGCAATGAAGAGATCAAATGCGGACGACTGAAGGCAGCCCCTGGCGTTTGTCCGCCGCCGTGGCGGAGCGAACACAGCCGAGCGGCGCCATTGCCCCACAAAAACGCCGCCCCGCCAGCGCCGGCATTGGTCAGGCGCGCGGGTGGGGAGGCCGGCGGCGCCTGCCCGGCGCGCCCAAGCAATCCTGCGCATTTGGACCTTGGCCTCTACCGGCGTGAGCGTTGGGAAGCCGCGATCGCGCGCGGGGGCAGGGGGGCAGCGCGGCGCGCCGCGCCAAATTTTTGCGCCATTTGGCCTGCGCCCCGGTCATTTTTTTAAGTCTTGGCGCGACGCGATAGCCTTTTTTCGTGTTGATGCGGCGCCGTCGCGCCTGGCCGTCGATCGCGGCTGCGCCCCGCGTGTCCCGCGCGCCGCAGCGCCACGCAATTGTGTTTGAGTTCGGGCTTGGCCACCGGGCTGCCGCAATGGGACTTAAGGCTCTTGCCCATGGAGCGCATCCGTGGCTCGCGGGAGGGTGCGGCATCGGTATTGTTTTCATCGATTTGGTGAGGGCTGTCATGCTCCCGAGAGCGCGCGAGGCACTCCTTTCGGACTGGCGCTGGTGGATCGCGGAGGTGGCCTTAGGGGTGTTGGTCGTCCTTCTTGCCCTGCAGTTGAGCGGCCTCGTCGACGTCGCCACCCTCATCAAGGACTATCAGCTGCTGATCGGCCTCGCCGCCACGGGCGGCTTGGGATTTTGGAGTGTGACGACCACGCTCAGGGCCAACGCGGAGGGCGCGCTGGCCCAGAGGGAGCGAGAGATCGAGCACGAGCGCATAGGCGCCCGCGCCATGATCCTTGCCGAATTGATGGTCATGCACGACGGCCTCTCCACCATGCAACACGTGTGCATGGAGGGTCGCAAACGCAGCAATTTCACGGTGCCAAAATTCATGGGCGGGTCGGAATTGTACCAGGGGTATCGGGGGCAAGTCGCCAAAATCGGACTGCTGCCACAGGATCAGTTGCTCTCGGTCGTGTGGGCTTATGCGACCCAGGAGGGCATGTATTCGAATTGGAAGTGGATGGAGCAACTCCAGGACGCCTACGACACCAGCAAAATCAATCAACCGCACGAGGTGTTCATCACCGGCTTGAACACGCTGTTGCGACGCGTCGAGACCGCCATCGTGGCGCTGGGGGGCGAAGTCATGCCGCGCAATCGCCATACCTTGGGCGCGGCGGAGGCCTCGGCCCTCAGCGTGCCCGACGATCGCCCGCAAGCAACCGTCGAGCGCCGCGTCATCGCCATGGCGCAATAGGGGCAAGACGGGCGCTCACTCGCGCCTTAAGACCGAGGACCAACGGGCGACGTCGTGCTCCACGCGCCCTTGCAGGGCGGCCGGGGTGCGGTCTGCACGGTTAGGAATAAAGCAGCCGATCTCCTCAAGCCGCTTGGCCGTTGCCGCATCCTCGAGCGCGCTCGCCAGCGCAGCGCTCAATTTCGCCTGAATGTCCCGCGGCAGGTTGCGTGGGGCAAAAATCGCATTCCAGCCGGAGACCTGGAATTCAGGCAGGCCTGCCTCCACGGTGGTTGGGACGTCCCTGATGACCTCGGCGCGGTTCGGGCTGGCGATGGCGAGGGCTTTGACCGTGCCGCCCTGGATCTGCGACACCACCGTATTGATGGAAACGCAACCGAAATCGACTTGGCCCGCCACCAGGTCGTTGATGGCCGGGGCGCCGCCGCGATAGGCAATGCGGGCCGTTTTGGTGCCGAGGATGGACTGCAGCAGCGTGCAGTAGGTATGCATTTGCGAGCCGACGCCGGCATGGGCCTCGTTCACCTTGGTGGGATTTTTGCGCAGGTATTCGATGAACTCCGCCAGGGTGTTGGCCGGAAAATCCTTGCGCGTGACGAGCACCGCTGGGGCTTCCGCCGTCAGGCCGATCGGCGTGAAATCCTTGGCAGGATCGTATTTGAGATTGGGGTATTGGGTCGGCGCGGCCCCGTGCGTTCCCATGCTGCCGGCGATCAGGGTGTAGCCGTCGGCGGGGGCGGCGGCCCCGCGCGCCGTGGCGGTGGTACCACCGGCGCCGGCATCGTTTTCGACGATAATCGATACCCCAAGCGTCTGGCTCATAGGTGCGGTAACGATGCGCACGATCACGTCATTGAAGCCGCCGGCGGCAAAAGGAACGATGAGCGTGATCGGCCGCGTTGGATAGGATTGCGCGACCCCTGGCCCCGCGTGCAGGCCCACGAGCCCGCCGCCCGCCAAACCCGAGATCAGACGGCGTCGGCTGAGCATGGCGCAAACCTCCCTTTTTTATGAACCGAGACTAACGGCGACGGCCTGGCAAATGTCATTGCGCCTGATCTTGCTTGCTGAGGCGGCAGGTTTTGGGCGGCCCCGCGCCAATGCTCGTTTCAGCAGAAGGCAAAAGGCTTGCCTTGGGGCGCCGGCAGATACGTCGTGCGCTGACAAGGGCGGGATGTAAGGCGCCAAAAACAAAGGGCAATTTTGCCTTTTCGAATTCCCGTCTTTTGTCCCGCACGCCGGCCGGAACCCTGAAAGCCATAATTTGGGGTATACTGAACGCCTCCGTATCGGCGACCAGCCGACGAGCGCGGCGCCGCGGAGCGATCATGGGCAGTTGTCCTTCAGCCAAAAAATGGGAGGAGCCCTATGACAAAGATCGGGCGTCGTAAGTTTTTGCAGCTGAGCGGGGCGGGTGCTGCCGCAAAGGCTGGTGGTCTCGCCGGCATTCTCGCCTCCGCGCGCGCGCCGGCCTACGCGCAGGCGTCCGCCACTGTGCATTGGTTGCGCTGGGCGGATTTCGTCCCCGCCTCGGACGTGCTGCTGAAAGGGGAAATCACGGCGGAATGCCAAAAAGCGCTTGGCATCAAACTCACCGTCGAGACCATCAACGCCAACGACATTCAGGCGCGCATCACCTCGGCGATCCAATCGGGCACCGGGCCCGACATCGTCAACGTGCTCAATAACTGGGCGCATCTTTACGCCGAAAGCTTGGCCGAGGTCGGTGATATCGCCGACGAGCTCGGCAAATCCCAGGGTGGATTTTACGATACCGCCCGCGCCGCCGCCCATGACGGCAAACGTTGGTTGGCGGTGCCCTACAATATTGTCGGCGTGCAAATCGCTTATCGCAAATCCTGGTTTGACGAGATCGGCTACACGACATTTCCCCAGACCTGGGATCAGTATCGCGACGCCGGCAAAAAGCTCAAAGCCAAAGGCAGACCGATCGGCCAAACGCTTGGCCATACCTTTGGTGACGCGCCGAACTTTGCCTACCCCTATCTATGGTCGTGGGGCGGCAAGGAGGTGGAAGCGGACGGCAAGACCGTGGTCCTCAACAGCAAGGAGACGATCGAGTCGGTCAAATACATGGTGGGCTTTTGGAAGGATGCCCACGACGAAGGCGGGCTCGCCTGGGACGACTCCAACAACAACCGGGCATTTTTGTCGGGCACGATCTGCGCGACCAATAACGGCGCCTCGATCTATATCGAATCCAAGCGCAAGCCCGAGGCCTATCGAACCGAAACCGGCAAAGCCATGCGCGAGGATACCCAGCATGCGCCCCTGCCGGCCGGGCCGGCCGGTCAATTCAGCTACCATGGCGCCTTTTCCAACGCGGTGATGAGCTATTCTAAAAATCAGAAGGCCGCCAAGGAGTTCATCCGCTGGATGAGCTCCAAGCCGATCTTCGACAAGTGGTTCATGTCCCAACAAGGCTTTGCCATCGGCTGCACCACCGAGTGGGAGAAGCACCCCCTGTGGAACGAGGATCCGGTGATGCAGCCCTTCCGGTCCGCGGCGCGCACGGGCCGGCTGATGGGCTACGCCGGGCCGCCCAGTCGGATGGCCGCCGAGGTGCTGAGCAAGTACATCATCGTCGATATGTATGCCAAGGCGGTCCAGGGCATGCCCGCCGAGGAAGCGGTGAAGTGGGCCGAAGGTGAAATCAAAAAGGTCTATAGCGCCTGAGCCGCGCCGACCGGTGGGGCGGCCTCGCCGTCCTGCCGCGGCAAGGGCCGTCTAGCGATTGAGGTCTCCTCGGGTGCCCGCGCCCCCAGGCGCGGGCGTCCCTTGTGGGACCGGGGGGTAGTGACCCCGGGACGCCGGGCCATAACAACCGTTTCGCGCGGCGCGCGCCTAAACCCCGCCCAGGCAATTTTGCGAACAACATTCCATGCCGCCCGGCTTGAATCTGGCCCGCTAGGGGCTGGGCCGCGTCGTCGGGCACATTTTTGAACGCGCACCTTCGCCGGCTGGGGTAAAGTCCTCGACGGCAAGGCCGTTCGAACGGGCTCAGAGGAGAGTTCGATGCAGCAGCAGCTCACCACCGAAGACAAGATCAACGAGCTGGCCGAGATCACCGTCAAGACGGACACGCGCGACATCCTTGCGCATGCGACCATCCAGGCCGAGGCGCTGGAAGACTACTTTCTCGTCGATATCGACGCGCACGTGACCGAAACCTCGTTCTGGAACGAGATCATCGAGCTGATCGACAACGACGTGATCCGCCAGATGGGCCAGGCGATGGCGTCGCGGCCCGGCGTCAGCGGCGCCTTGCTCAACGCCCAGCCGGGCGTCGCCTTTCAGAATGTCTACGGCCGCATCCCGCATCAGTTGGCCCTGTCGGAGGCCGTCGAGGCCGGTGAGGGCCACCACTTCACGCAGCTGGCACGGCGGGCCATGGACGCCATGGGCGTCGACTACCAGGTGGTGTTTCCCACGCCCATGCTGGTCCTCGGCATGCATCCGCAGGACGACATCGAGGCGGCCGTCGGCCGGGCCTACAATCGCTGGCTGGTCGAGCGGATTTTGCCTGAGGACGAGCGCATCAAGGGGCTCTTGTATCTGCCCTTCAACTCACCGCAGGCCTGTGTCGACATCGTCAGAGACTTTGGCGACGCCAAGGGCGTGATCGGCTTCACCGTCACCTGCACGCGCAACAAGCCTGTGCATCACGATCAATACATGAAGCTTTATGCCATGATCGAGGAGATGGGAAAGCCGCTGGCCTTTCACTCGGGCTTTCATTGGGGCGATCCCTCGTTCCTGCAGCTCAATCGCTTCATCTCCATGCACGCCTTGTCTTTTGTGCACTACAGCCTGATCCATCTCACCAATTGGATCATCAATGGCTTGCCGGAACGCTTCCCGAAACTGAAACTGGTCTGGGTGGAAAGCGGGCTCGCCTGGATACCGTTCATCATGCAACGGCTCGATCACGAGTTCATGATGCGCGTTTGCGAGGCGCCGATGCTCAAACGTCCACCGAGCGAGTACATCCGCGAGATGTACTTCACCAGTCAGCCGCTGGAGAAAGGCAACCTGAAACTGCTGGAGGCGACCTTTGCCGCCATGAAAGCCGAGACGCAGTTGCTGTTCGCCTCGGATTGGCCGCATTGGGACTTCGATCCGCCGAGCGCGATCACGACCATTCCCTTCCTCACCGAGCAGGCCAAACGCAACATTCTGGGCTTGAATGCGGCAAGGCTCTTCAATTTGGAGGTGAAGCGCATGCGGCCGACCGCCCGCGCCGTCATGGCCACCGCGGGGGCCACCGCGAGGGCCACCGCGGGGGCAACTGTGCGGGCAACCGGGCGCGGAGCGTCGTGATATGTCCGCTTCGCCCACGGCGCCCGCTGCCGAGTTTCACGGCCTCACGCAGGCGATGGCGGAGCTGGCCGCGCGGGCGCTGGCGAGCGGCGGCACCGCGGCGATTGCCAGCGCGGATGTCGGGCGCGCCATGACGGCGCTCGTCAAGCTCTATGCCGCCAAGGCGGAGGCCGAAGGCGCGCTGCCGGCGCCGTTCTGCGCCGACCGGGTAACCCCGACCGAGGTCGTGCTTGTCGTTAGCGAGATGCTGCGCGCGCTCGATATCTCTCTCTTCGACCTGGCGATGTGGTATCGCCGGGGCCAGCCACAGTGATCCCCGCCTGACAGTGAACGAGAGCGCCATGCGAGAGATAGTGATCGGCAAGGTAGCGGCGTTTCCCGATCCCGGCCGCAAAGTGGTCGAAGTGGACGGCGTCGCCGTCGGAATCTTCCGCCACAACGGCGCCTTTACGGCCTTCGAGAACGTCTGCCCGCACATGGGTGGGCCGGTCTGCCAGGGCAAGATCATCGCGCGAGTCGAGGAGCGCGTCCGGGAAGACAAGACCAGTTTGGGGCTGTCCTTTTCGCGGACGCAAAGCAATATCGTTTGCCCCTGGCACGGTTACGAGTTCGACATCGCCACCGGCCGACATCAGGGCAACCCACGCCTGCGGCTGCGGCCCGTTGCGATCAAAGTGGTCGACGATGACCTGGTCGTGACCTTGCCCGAGGGCACGCGCGAGCGCATCGCCCGCGCGCGCCCGGCGGCCCAAGGCGCCGAGCCGACCCCCTGAGATCTTGGAGACGACGTCGAATGCTTCGGCTGCAAGATCAGGGCTGCCTGGTGCGGTGCCGGCCCAGGTCCGCTGCGCGCGGGCACGGCAGGGTGAAAGGGCGCATTGACAGGCCGACGTCGGATCGGGCCGAGTGCCGAGTGGCTGCGTCGTCCCGGGTCCGGGGGACCAGTCGCCTGCCCGCCGTTGCATGCGGGAGGAAGGCTGGACCCGGACCTTAAAAAAATGCGCTCGGCGCCCGGCGTCCCGCGACGGGGCACGTTCGCTGAGCCCCAAGCTTTTTTGCCTAACACCTGTTTGTCTAAGACCTCGCCTTTTCGAACTGAACCTCAGCTTTCAGAGCAACCAAACCTGTAAACGACCAGTAAGGGAGTACACGCCATGACCATCAAACGCAGGACGGTGCTGGCCGGCATGTTGGCCAGCGGTGCCGGCGCCGTCGCCATGCGGATGCCGGTCGCCCGGGCTCAGGCCGCGCCCTTTAGAATAGGCCTCTTGACCGTCAAGACCGGTCCTCTGGCGCAGGGCGGCATCCAGATGGAGCAGGGCATCGCTGCGTTCCTGAAGGAAAAGAACAATATGCTCGCCGGTCGCAAGGTCGAGCTCCTGGTCGCCGACACCGGTGGCAATCCGGCCGGTGCCAAAACCAAGGCGCAGGAGGTGATCGAGCGCGACAAGGTCAACGTCATCTTGGGCCCGCTTGCGGCCTTCGAACTCTTGGCGATCACCGACTACGTGCGCGACAACGCCACCCCGCTCATCAGTCTGGCGGCGGCCGAAGACGTCACCCAGCGCAAGGCCAATCCGTTCGTCATCCGTCCGTCGGCAACCTCCGGGCAGTGCAGCCACGTGATGGGCGACTATGCCGCCAACGACCTCAAGCTCAAGCGCGTTGCCACCATTTCCGATGATTTTGCCTTCGGCCACGAGCAGATATCGGCGTTCCAGCGCGCCTACGAGGATGCCGGCGGCAAGGTTGTCAAAAAGCTGTGGCCGCCGCTGGTGACGCCGGACTACACCCCCTTCATCGCCCAGATCGGCAATGTCGATGGCGTGTTCCAAGGCTTTGCCGGCTCCAATCCGGTCAAATTCATGCGCTCCTACGCCGATCTCGGCCTCAAGGGGAAGGTGCCGCTGCTCGCCGGCTGGACCGGCATGGACGATGCCTTGCTGAAAAGCCTCGGCGATGAGGCGGTCGGTGTGCTCTCGGCGGCCTACTATTCGGCAACCGCCGATACGCCCAGTAACCGGCGGTTCGTGGCGGCGATGCAGAAGGACTACGGCGTGCTCCCTGGCGGCTACTCGGCCGGGATGTATGTCGCCGGCCAGTGCGTGGAAGCGGCCATGCAAGAGCTCGACGGCAAGGCCGACGACCGCAAGGCCTTGGCCGAGGCGCTGCACCGCGTCGCCTTGACCGACACGCCGCGCGGCGCCGTGAAATTCGATCAATACGGCAACGTGGTCGGCGAGGTCTTCATTCGCCGCTGCGACAAAAAGGACGGCCAGCTGGTCAACACGGTGATCAAGACCTATCAGAACGTGAGCCAATTTTGGAGCTACAACGAGCGCGAGTTTCTGGCAAACCCGGTCTATACGCGCGACTATCCGCCGGCGAAGAACCTCGAGAACTAGCTCGTTGGCGGCTGGGAGGCAATTTTGCTGCGTGCCGGTAGGCAGCGCTTGACGTCGCCGCAGACCGAGCGACGTGAGCGAGGCGAGGCTACATGAGCTTGTGGCTGACTTTGGCCGTCAACAGCATCGCGCTGGGCGGCCTCCTGTTCCTGCTCTCATCTGGCTTCTCGCTGATTTTCGGGCTGATGCGCATTCCCAATCTGATGCACGGCTCGTTCTTTATGCTGGGGGCCTATCTGGGCGTGACCTTGCTGGCGCGCGGCGTCAATTTCTGGGTTGCGGCGCTGGTGAGCACGGCGGCCTTGGCGCTGATCGGCGGTCTCATCGAGCGCGTGCTGCTGCGCCGGCTTGCCGGCGATCCTTTGCCGCAAGTGCTGTTGACCTTGGGTGGCGCCTTTATCGTTGCCGACCTTTGTTTAATGCTGTGGACGGGCGATCCCTGGCAGCCGAGCACGCCCGAGCACCTGCGCGGCGTCGTGCAGGTGGGGGGACTTTACTTTCCGCTGTTCCGGCTGGTGATCGTCGCCGTCGGCCTGATTGTGGCGATCGCGCTCTGGCTGTTGGTCGACTGGACGCCGCTTGGTGCCAAGATCCGCGCCGGCGTCGATGATGCCGCCATCGCCCGCGTGGTCGGCATCAAGGTCTCGCAGCTTTTCACCTTGGTGTTCGCGCTGGGCGCGGCGCTGGCCGGTTTCGGCGGGGTGATGGGGGCGCCCTATCTGTCGGTCTATCCCGGTCTCGACTTCGAGATGCTGCCGCTGGCGCTGATCGTCGTGATCCTGGGCGGCACCGGCAGCCTGCTGGGGGCCCTGGTCGGCAGCTTCCTGATCGGCTTTCTCTACAATTTCGGCCAGGCGATGTTTCCCGATCTCGCCTATGTGATCCTGTTCTTGCCGATGCTGGTGATCCTCGTGCTGCGCCCGCAAGGTCTGTTCGGCAAGGTGGTGCCGTGAGCCAGTACGCCGCGCGCGCGCTCGCCATTGCGGTTCTCGCCAGCCTGCCCGTCTGGATCGGCAACTCCTATTACATCAATATCGCCAGCCAGATCCTGATCTGGGCCGTCCTGGCGCTGGCGCTGAACCTGCTGGTCGGCTACGCCGGGCTTACCTCGCTCGGCCATGCCAGCCTGTTTGCCATCGGCGGCTACGCCGCCGCGATGGTGCTTGCCGCCGGCCACGGCCATGTCCTCGCCGTGCTGGTGGCGCTGATCGTCACGCTGCTGGCCTCGGCGGTGTTCGCCGTCCTGGCGCTCAGGGCAACGGGCATCGGCTTCCTGATGATCACCTTGGCGATCGGTCAGATCCTGTGGGGCATCGCCTACCGGTGGGCGAGCCTGACCAATGGTGACAATGGCATCAGCGTGTCGAGCCGGCCGGCGCCGTTCGGGCTGTCGTTGGCGGCGGCGCCGGCATTTTACTACGCGACGCTCCTGGTGTTCTTGCTCGCCGTCGCCAGCATGGCCGTGTTCGTGCGCTCGCCGTTTGGGGCAAGTTTGGTCGGTACCCGCGACCAGGCGCGCCGCATGACGGCGCTCGGCTACAATGTCTGGCTGATACGCTTCTTGACCATCCTTTTTTCCGGCTTCTGGTCCGGCGTGGCCGGGCTGCTCTTTATCTATTACAACCAGTTCATCAGTCCGCAGGTGGTGGCGCTGACGACCTCGGCGGAAGCGCTGCTGATGGTGATCTCGGGGGGCAGCGGCACCTTGCTCGGGCCGATCTTCGGCGCCGCTATCGTGGTGGTGATGAAGAACGTGGTCAGTGCCTACATCGAACGCTGGAACCTGGTGCTCGGCATTATTTTCATCCTCATCATCAGCTTCATGCCGGAGGGTCTGGTGCCCGGCTCGGTGCGGTTGTGGCGCGCCGGCTGGCAGGCCTTGCGCGGCAAGGGTGCGGTCACGGCGCGGGCGACGGGCGCACCGGAGGCGTCGCGATGACGGCGCTCGAAATCGACGGCCTGAGCAAGGCCTTTGGCGGTCTGCGCGTGACGCGCAATGTCAGCCTTGCCGTCGCCCCGGGAGAGCGGCGGCTGCTCATTGGCCCGAACGGGGCGGGCAAGACCACGCTTTTCAATCTGATCACGGGCGAGCTCACCCCCGACAGCGGCAAAATCAGGCTGTTCGGTCGCGACATCACGGCTGCGCCTTGCCGCCGACGCGCGCATCTCGGCATGGCGCGCACCTACCAAATCATTACGCTGTTTGCGCGCGACACCATTGTGCGCAATATCATGCTGGCATTGCTCGGCCTGTCGCCATTGCGTTGGAATGCGCTGCGCGATCTGGGCTCGCAGCGCGCGCTCGTTGCTGAGGCACGCGCCGTGCTGGCTCGCGTTGGCCTTGTTCACATCGCCGAGCGGCCGCTGGGCGAGACCTCCTATGGCGAGCGCCGACGCGTCGAGATTGCCATGGCGCTGGCGCAAAACCCTAAGCTCCTGCTGCTCGATGAACCGTTCGCCGGCCTTTCGGTTGACGAGCGCCGCGACGTGCAGAAGCTGCTGCTCGGCATCCCCCGCGAGGTGACCGTGGTGATGATCGAGCACAATATGGACGTCGCCCTCGAGCTCGCCGACCGCATAACGCTCTTGCATTTCGGCGAGGTGATCGTCGAAGGCACGCGCGCTGCGGTGGTGGCCGATCCGCGCACCCGCGAGGTGTACCTTGGCGCCTGAAGCCCTCACGCTGCGCCAGGTCGATGCCTACTATGGCGACAGCCATGCCCTGCAGCAGGTGTCGTTCGCGGCGGGCGCGGGACGCTTGCTCGGTCTGGTTGGCCGCAATGGAGCCGGTAAAACCACCGCCATGAACGTCGCCGTCGGCCTGTTGCCGCCGCGCGCCGGTAGCGTGGCGGTGTTCGGCAGGAACGTTGCAGGTTTCACGCCGGAAGCGATTGCCGCCTGCGGCGTGGCGCTGGTGCCGCAAGGCCGCCGCGTCTTTCGTAGCCTGACGGTGCGCGAGAACCTGAGCGTGGCCGCGCGCAAGCCAATCGTCGCCGGCAAGACCACCTGGAACCTCGACACCGTGTTTCAGATGTTTCCCCGGCTCGCCGAGCGGCGTCATCAGCTCGCCAGTCTGCTCTCCGGCGGTGAGCAGCAGATGTTGGCGATCGGCCGGGCCCTGATGGGTAATCCACGGCTGTTGCTGATGGATGAACCTTCCGAGGGGTTGGCACCGCAGATCGTCGCCGACGTCGGGCGCACCATTGCCCGGCTCAAGGGCGAGGGGCTTTCGATCGTCCTGGTGGAGCAGAACATCAAGCTGACGTTGGATTTGGCCGACGACATCGTCATCTTGAACTCGGGGCACGTGGTGTTCAGCGGGTTGGCGGGCCAGATCGCCTTGGACGATGCCATCGTCGCCCAGCACCTGGGCGTGCACTGACGTGGGCGGGCAGGACAACAAAGGCCATCGATTGCAGGCCGTCGGCCGGACGTTAGGGACAGCCAAGAGCATTTGAGGAGGACCCCATGAGCCAATGGAACAAGTATGGGCCGACGGCGGCGCGCGCGCAGGTGCGGCCCGGGCGCGAAATCAGGCCGAAAAGCCTGACCGTCGACCTGCACTCGCACCTGGGCGTGCCGCGGGCGAGCGAATTCGTGAAGCCACATCTGTCGCCGGTCGCCTCCCCGTTGGTGCGGTTTGCCAACGCCGAGACCAAGGCGCTCAATCAAAAGCAAGAGGCCGACATTGTGGCGCGCGCCAGCCTCGAGCAGCGGCTGGCCGATCTCGACGCCATGGGCGTCGATATGCAGGTGATCAAGCCGCCGCCGCCGCAGTGCTACTACGCCGTGCCGACCGAGATCGCCGTCGAGGCGGCGCGAATCATCAACGATGGCATTGCCGAATTCGTGGCCCGCAGGCCCGACCGCTTCAGGGGCTTTGGCACGGTGCCGATGCCGGACGGCAACGAAGCGGCAAAGGAGCTCGAGCGCTGTGTGACCCAGCTCGGCTTCAAGGGCGTGCAGATCCTCACCAACGTCAACGGCGAGGAGCTATCGCACCCAAGCTTTGCACCGTTTTGGCAGAAGGCCGAGGCGCTCGGCGCGCTGGTCGTCATCCACCCCAACGGTTTCACCGATGCCGGCCGCCTGTCTCGGTTTTACTTCAACAATGTGATCGGCAATCCGTTGGAAACCAGCATCGCCGTGCACTATTTGATTTTCGACGGCGTGCTGGAACGGCACCCGAAGCTGAAGATTTTGGCCGTGCACGGCGGCGGCTATCTGGCGGCCTATGCCGGACGCATCGATCATGCCTGGGGCGCGCGTTCGGATTCGCACGGAACGCTGCCGCTGCCGCCGACCACCTATCTGAAGCGCCTTTACTTCGATACGATCGTTTTCACCCCACATCAGCTGCAGGAACTGGTGCGCCTCTACGGCGCCGACCGCATCGTCATGGGCACCGACTATCCCTTCGACATGGCCGACTACGATCCCGTGGGGCACGTTGCGGCCTGCGACTTCGATGCGGCCACGACGGCGGCCATTTGCGGCGGCAATGCCAAGGCGCTGTTGGGGCTGTAGCGGGCGAGGCACCAAACTCGGCTCGCGTTGGCGCCAGACACCACGCACGAAAGGTCCACAGTCCCGCGCCCGGGGCCTTTTTGTGCCCGGGGGCAGGCCCGCGAATCACGGCGGCCAACAGCGATGGAGACGCCACGGGCGCAAGCGCGGCAACGCTGCGCCGCCGCCCCAGCGTCCCTCGGGCCCATTTGCGAGGGCGCCCTGGGCTGGATCAAAGACCCGGGAAGCACATTTCCGTGAAGACGAAATGTTGGTGCGCCTCATTCGTTGTCGATATTGGCCGCCCATAGTCAAGGCAGGTGATTCGCCTTTTGAGTTTGCGGCGTGTCGGTTCGGGTCTTTCCAGTTCTCTCGTTGTGTTCGGCGGTGCGCCAGTCCTGGTCGAGGACCGCATCGTTCGTCAAGGCGTTTGTTCTCACAGGGGGTGGCCGATTTTGCAGGTCGGCAATGCTGAGCTTCGGCGACGCGCGCAGCTTCGATGCGCAGGTCGAGGCGTGTCTGCTTGGGTCGCGGTTTCGCCTCCTCATCACCAAACTCGTCAGGGATGCTTTTGGCCAGTGATTCGTCACAGGCCATGGCGATCGACAGAAGAGGGATATCAGCAATGACGACGACTCTCGTCGAGCAGATCGAGGAAATGCGCGTTCGCATGAACCAGCTTGCCCGCAGGGAACAGGACCTGGTCAGGGCCCTGGGGCAGGCGCTGAACCGTGCCGACCAGAAGCTCCTTCAAGACGTGCGCAATGTTGCCCTTGAGCACGAGATGCGGCGTGAGGGGATCCTGCGTGAGTTGCAGTCGTTGGCCACGCGCATGGGCGCCTTGCCGATGCCGCGCAGCCCCTATGCCTCGCTGGAGAACGCGCCCATCGACGTGCCGGCCTACGAGCCGAACCCGCCGGCCCCTCGTACGGGTGACTGGCGCCAGGCTGCGGCGAACCTGCGCGAGCACCTCCCCAATTGACGCTCTAAGCCACGCTTGAGTGGCTCTTAGTGCCTCTAAGTAACTCTAAGTAACTCTAAGTAACTGGCCGATGCCACCGGTCGCCCCAGGGCGACCGGTACGCTAGCGGGTTGGGCCGGGCGCGGCTGCAGGGCGTGCCGCGCCGGCGGGCACGCCCAAGTGCGCCTCGCGGCCTTGAGAGCGCCCATTGCCCAAAGGCCCAACGCCTCCCAACGGTCCTCACCGACCCACGCGATGGGTTTGGGATTTGCCGCTTCCCGAGCTGACCGAGTGCGCGCGGCGCCCCGTTCCCATCGCCGGGGCTGCCCGGCAACGTGTGGCAAGCCGGGCAAAAGACGCCGTTTGCCGGCTTACCCCCAAGCTGGCCCCCAAGCTGGCCCCCAAGCTGGCGGGTCGAGGGCCGAGGCCGGGCCTCGGTCGGGGGTACGCTCGAGTGCTTTCGAACGCGGTTGAGAGCAGATACGATACCGGCGGGCGGCGGCTCGGTGGCACCGCGCAGGCCGTGGCCCAGAGTGCGTTGGCGCCAGGAGGTTGGGTTTTGTCCGCGATCTTCGGAAGCGACGCGCAACGGGTGGATCAAAAAAGGGGGACGTTCGCATGCGCCAGTTAGCCAACCTGCTGCTCACTTTGCTGGCGACCGTTGGCCTCGCCGCTGCGGCCCTGGCGCAGGACGCCGCCAAGTATCCCGAGCAAATGGTGCGCCTGGTTGTGCCGTTCTCGGCCGGCAGCATGACCGACCTGCTGGCACGCGTGGTCGCCGAAAAGCTGCAACAGCGCTGGAACAAAGAGGTGGTGGTCGAAAACCGGCCGGGACTTGCCGGGACCGCCAGTGTGGCCAAGGCCACGCCCGACGGCTATACCCTGATGCTGTCCTCGAACGGACATACCGTCATCGGGCACCTCAACAAGAATTTGGCCTTCGATCCGGTGCGCGACTTTGTCGGCGTGACGCAGGTGGCCGTCACGCCGCTGATCCTGGTGGTGCCGCCAGACTCCGGGCCGAAAAACGTCAAGGAGCTCGTGGAACTGGCCCGCGCCAAGCCGGGCGATCTCAACTACAGTTCGGCGGGGCTGGGCAGCACGACCGGCATCGCCGGGGCACTGTTCAGACAGACGACCAAGACCGATATCGTGCACCTGCCCTTCAAGGGCCTTCCCGAAACGCATACGGCCATCATTCGCGGTGACGTCGCGATGGGGTTTTCGTTCTTTGCGGCGGCGGGCGATCTCATCCAGGGCGGCCGCATGCGGGCTTTGGCCGTCACCGGTCCCGATCGTTTGAGCGTGCTGCCCGATGTGCCGACTTTCAAGGAGGCGGGGCTCTCCGAGTTCGAGTACGATTCATGGTTCGGAGTGTTGGCGCCCGCGGGTACGCCGAAAGCCATCATCGACAAGGCCAGCCGCGACATCGCCGAGGTCGTGCGCATGCCGGACGTCAAGGGGCGCTTTGAGCCGCAGGGTGCGGTGCTGGTCAGCACCTCACCTGATCGCTTCGACCAGATCCTCAAGGACGACGTGCAGCGCTATGCCACGCTGTTCAAGTCGACCAACTAAGGGGCGCAGGCAGAAAGATTGGCGCCTAAACGGGGCGCTTGCAAAGTACAAGTTGCAAAAGCGAGGGTGGTGACGCGCCGCCACCCTCGCTGCCAGCAGTTATTGTGAGGCAACGCCGATGCAACCTACGACAAGCCCGTGCTGAGACGGTGCTTGGCTTCCTCGATTTGCCCGAGCAGTTGCGAGAAGGCTCCGCAGCCTCGCAAATCTGCGTCGTGGCTTTCAAGTTGGTCGAGAATACTTTGGCGCCAGCGATCCAGGGTGCCGAGCTTTTCGCCGCGTGTGAGCAGCATTTCCTCGACGATGTCAGAGGGGCTATTGAACACTCGCGCTGGATTTCGCTTGGCAAAGGTGCGGTTCAAAGACGTTCGTTTCACGCTTTCCTCCCGAAAGCCCGCATCACCATTGGCACATCGATTCGCGGCATTAATGTGTGCACCGCCGATCGGCGGGCGCCGAAAAAATTTGATTTTCCCGCGCGGCAAACATGGCCTCGGCCGTCTCAGCGCCGCGATCGTGTCACACGAATCATGCGGGGGTGTGGGACCAATCGAGGGAAGGTGGACCATGACTCGCACCGACATGATTGCAATCCGACGCCGGTTGAGGGACGTCAACATCGAGTACAGTGGCTTGGTGAGAAACAAACTCGGCGAAAGCCGCTTCGTGCGCATGGAAGAGCTGAGGGCCGAGCGCGAGACCCTGGTCGGCCTTATCGTCCAAAACGAGAAAAGCGGACTGCTCCCGGTGAGCAGCGTGATCGCGCCGGAAACATCGCGCCACGCGGCTCACTGAAAAAAGCGACATGAACCGCGCCCGGCCAGGGCTCAGCCGGGCGCGCGATTGTCCCCATCGGGGGGACCCCATGGCCGGGCCTACCGCGGCGTTCGTGGTTAGAGCAGGCCTTGCAGCTCGCCCAACTCTTTGGCGTTGAGGTCAGACACGGCCCAGAAGGTGATGCCGCCAGCGGTCCAGGTGACCGTATTGTAGCCCTGCAGCAGCGACGGGACCGGGGTCTTCGGGTTCTGTCCGTCCGCGGGCCACATGAAGACGTTGATGAGGTGGCGGCGGCGTTTATAGACCAGGGTCGCAGTCCGCCGATTGTCGATAAAATCGAGGCGGCCTCCGATCAGAGGAAAGCCTTCGGCCGTCAGGTCCTTGACGGTCGGGGCAAACTCGATGCGACCGTTGAACCAGGGTTTGACGGTATGGCTTTCCGAGGAGGCAATCTGCACGGTGCTGTCCTGCAGCAATGAGCGCACGTGGGCAGCGACGACGTCGCGCTCCAAGCGGCGCCGCTCGAAGTTAGATTGGGCCAGATGCCAGCCCACGAGGCCCGACAGACCACAGACGAGGAGCAGCGTGGCGGCTTGTTGCGCGAAGCCGCGCCAATTGAAGCGTCGATTGTCGTTGGCCGAGTGCGCCTCGGTCGCGAGCCGGGCGAGCACCTTGCCGGCAAGGTCGGCCGGTGCGGGCATCCGGGCAACCGTACGCAGCTTATCGCCGATGCGGCGATAATCACGCGCGACCTCCCCACACAGCGAACAGCCGGCGATGTGCGCTCTCGCAGCCTGCTGCTGCTCGACGCCAACTTCGTCGTCGAGAAGGGCGCTCAGGACATCGTGCGCCTCTCTACATTGCATTGGGTTCGTCCTTGGCGACCTGCCGTGCCAAGCGATCGCGAAGCTCCGCGCGGGCCCGTGACAGCCTTGACATCACCGTGCCAACCGGTGCTTCGATCGCCTCGGCGATCTCATTATAGGTTAAACCCTCCAATTCGCGTAGAACGATCACTTCGCGATAATCGACGGAAAGCGCCGCTAGGGCAGACAGCAGCCGTTGCTTCTCTTCGGCCGCCACCAGCATGCTTTCGGCGGAGGGTTCCGCCGACACCGCTTCACTCAGGACCTCCTTGTCCCTGTGCTTGAGATCTTCACTGAAGAAAATCACGTTTGCGGTCCGTTTTCGATTTTGCAAGGCCCGATAGGCAACGTTGCGAACGATGGCGAGCAGCCATGGCTTCGCCGCGGCGCCGCGGAAGCCGGAGAAAGCCCGGAAAGCGCGCATATAGGCGTCCTGGACAACATCCTCTGCTTCCTCGCGGCTGCGCATGATCCAGTAGGCCAAGTTGAACGCCGCCGGCAAGTGTGGCGTCACCAGTTCTTCAAATGGCGTCTTTGCGACCATTCCCGTTCTCAGCAACCCCGGGGCATGGTGCATTTATACTTAGATCCTGACGTCGGGGAATTTATTCCCGATGCGAGGCAAAAATAAATTTCCGATCCGGCGCCGGTCTTGGGAATGCGCCGTCGTTACAGGGAGTCTCGGGTGTCAGGGCCCAGCAACGACAAGCACAACCTGGGGCGCGGGGTCCTGGCCGATGCCGCCTTGAGCCCAAACCGGTGAGCGCGAACGGACTGTTAGGCCGAGTACGTGAGCGGAGCCTTGCGGGTACCGGAGATTTTGTGACGAGAGGTTTGATGATTGCTGCCGTCAGTGCACTTCTTATTTGCGGTGCCGGTTGCGTGACGCTGCCGGTGCACGCGTTCGCCTCTGACACGGGCGCCAGCGAACCGTGGTGTGGACAGGATCAGTCCGTCACGGCTTGCCGTTTGAGCGAGCGGGAGGTTGAGGTGAGCCTTGCGACCCTTGCCGCCCTACGACATCTCGCCGGCGCCAAGCCCTTGAGCCAAGCCCAAACGTCGTCAGGGCGTCAGGGGTCCATTGGGGGCAACTGCCCGTGACTAACGGGATCGCAAGGTGCCTCAGGCAGCGCCTGCCGAGCGATCCGATGCAACAAGTCGACCTGTTGGCGTTGGAGGATCTCATGCTGCGAAAAAATGCAAACCCGATCAGCCTCGGCCGAGCCCTTGAGACGACGTCGATCCTCGTGGTCCTGCTCTGCCTGCTCGGTCTTCTGATCCACGCCACTTTGGCAAACACAACGGTCGTGGTGGCGGCGCCGCCGCCGGGCGCCGAACCCGTCGGTTCTGTGGGCGGCGGTGCGCCAGCGCCGTGAGGCCTGTCCTGAGGGGCGGCGCCGCCTGCCGCCGCGCGCCCTGCAAGCGCGTACCCAGGCCTCATCCCGGCTTGCCGAGTGGAGAGGGGGGATTGCCCCGATGCCTCTTGAGCCGACGAGGTCGGTCATGGGCCGTCCCAGGCTTGTCCAAGCTCCGGTGCGATCAGTACCATGGGATAACGGCGGCGCATTGAGGCGAGCCGCAGCAGGAGAGCAGGATGGCCGACACCTTGCATAAGCCCGATGCGCCCCAGCGCAGCATCGGCGTCATTGGTCTCGGCCTTATGGGCGGGGCCATGGCCAGCAATCTCGTGGCCGGCGGCTGGCGCGTCATCGGCTTCGATATTGAGGCCAAGGCGATGGCGGCCGCCAGGCAGAAGGGGGTCGAGGTGGTCGACGATGCGGCCGCCGTTGCCGCCGCAGCGTCAGACATCATCACCTCTCTCCCGAGCGCGCGGGCTGCCATCGCAACGGCCGAGACGATCGCCGCAGCGTCGCCCGCTCCCCTGGTCGTCCTGGAAATGAGCACGCTGTCGCTCGAAGATAAGGAGGCGTTTGCCGCGGTGCTGACGGCCAAGGGTCACACTGCGCTGGACTGCCCGTTGTCCGGGACTGGCGCACAGGCCCAAGCCAAGGACCTCGTCGTCTATGCCAGTGGCAGCAGCACCGAGATCGAGCGCCTGGGTCCGCTGTTCCTCGGTCTTGGTCGCAAGTACTTCAATCTCGGTGCTTACGGTAACGCCACCAAGATGAAGTTTGTCGCCAATCTGTTGGTTGCGATTCACAACGTTGCCAGCGCCGAGGCCATGGTGCTTGGGATGAAAGCCGGGCTGGCGCCGCAGCAGATCGTGGAGGTGATTGCGGCAGGGGCGGGAACGTCGCGCGTGTTTGAGTTGCGCGCGCCATTGATGGCGGACAACCGCTACGAGCCCGCCAGCATGCGCTGCTCGATTTGGCAAAAAGACATGGCCGTAATCGGCGCCTTCGCCGCTAACCTCGGCTGCCCGACACCCCTGTTCAGCGCCACCGAGCCCATCTATCGCTCGGGCCTTGAGCGCGGACACGGCGCCCACGACACGGCCTCCGTGTGCGCCGTGCTGGAGGACATGGCCGGGATCAAGCGCTGATCAGCGTGCGCGGCGCCCCACTCAAGCCTCCGCCAGCCGGGCGCGCACGGCATAGCGCACCAAGGCCGCCGATGAGGAAAGATCGAGCCGGTGCATGATGTGGGCGCGATGCGTCTCCACGGTCTTGAGGCCGATGCCGAGAATTTTGGCGATCTGTTTGGTTTGATAGCCCTCGGCGATCAGCTGCACGATGCAGCGCTGGCGGTTGGTAATGATGGAGCCCTCATCGGGCGTCGCCAGCAGCGCCTCGAGCAGGAGCAGGGAGACTTTGCTGGTAAAGAACGGCTGATGGCCGGCAAGCGCTGTCAGGGCAGCGATCAGGTCATGGCTCGGATCCGATTTGAACAGGTAGCCGCGCACGCCGGCCTTCAGTGCCTGCTCGATCAGGACCTCGTTGTCATGCAGGGTGAACATCAAAAACTCGGTTTCGGGTCGCAACGCGCGGACACGGCGCACGACCTCCAAACCGGTGATGCGGGGCAACAAGTACTCGAGCAGGATGACATCGGGCTCGGTTTCGGCGGCCATGACTACGGCATCTTCGCCGTCGCCGGCTTCGCCGACCACCTTCAGGCCCGGGTGAGCACGAAGAATCCTGCGAATCCCGAGCCGGACTAAGTATTGATCGTCGACAATAAGTATGCGTGCCATGACACGCGCTGATCTCTCGCCCCCTTTCGTTTCTGCTCAGGCATTCTTGCCTCCCTTTGCGGCCAATTGACATCGAGGGAAACCCCGATAAGGGCGCGCGCTCACCCTTTGCCGTGGGGCTGCCCTAGCTCCGGTTCATCTGTCGTCGGCATATCCCCGGGCCGGCCGCCGATCTTTTGCGCCAGCCCGCCGAGGCTCTCCCGCCTCGGGCAATGGCGTGAGCCAGCTACCAGCGCCAGCCGCAAACGCGACGGCCGCGGCTCCACCAGCACCGCCGGCGTCGCCGCCGACGCGGCCCGACCACAACGACTTGCGCCTTTTCGACGGGACCTGGTCCCGACGTCGATGTCGTGGGGGCAAAGCCGGCGGGCGTGGCCGCGTGCGTTGTTGTTGCAACCAAGAGGCTTGTGCTGCCGGCGACGGCGACCCCACCCAGTATGGCTGCGAGGACGCTCCGGCGGTCGAGTTCGAGCATGGCTTCACTCTCCTTGAATGTGGCCTTGAACTTGGCCTTGAATTTGGCACCACACTGGCTCGCGGGGGCGCCGGTCTTGCCAGGGCGATGCCAGGAGGGTGTGCGCAGGGTGATCGCGTTTGTACATGCATGAGAACCCTGAATGTCGCGGGCTGTCGTCCGCCGACGGTTGCGTGGGGCGTGCGCGGTCGGTGCTTGGTTCGTGCGCGGCCGAGCGCACTGGGGAGGCGTTAAGGCTTGTGGGTGCAAGGCAACGCGCCGCAGCATCGTGCCGGGTGGGGCTTGGCGGATGCTGAGGGAACCACAGCAAACACGGCGCAAAAGTGGTGTACGGGCCAAAAAGCATCTTGGCTTTGATGCCGAGGACCGCTTAGAATCGAAAGCCCAAATGTTTGAGTCGTTTTGTCTTCATCGCGCTTTTTCACCTTTTTTGCGCGTCGTCAGTCACCCGCGGTGCCGGTCAGAGATTTCCCCTCACGATTTGAGGTCTGGGTCTGTGCGGAAGCTGAACGCTTTGGCCAGCGCCTTTGGGCTGCTGGGGATGCAACACGCACTGGCTGCCGACGAGGCCGCGCCGGAGGCGGTCCATCGGCCGCAATGGAGCGTGCTCGTCTCGTTTTCTCCAACCTATACCAACAATGCCCAGTTCAGGCGCGACGATCGGCGGCGCGACGTTTACGCAGAACCCGACGTGCTGCTGCGCCTGGATGGAAAACTGACGTCGGATATTTCCTATCGCCTCTACGGGCGCTCATCCTTCGACACCTTTGCGCAAGAACAGATTGGAAACGAAACCTTTGCGCTGCTCGGCGCACGCCTGACAAGGAACATCTTGGATTGGCGAACCAGTGTCAGCTACGAGCACCGGTTCGAATTCGCCGGCGTCTACCAGGATCTCCTATTCATCGCCGACGACGTGCAGATTTCTACGATGCGCGACTTCAGCTACGGGCCATTTACCATTTCTCCGACCGCGCAATTGTCCTACCGGTTTGCCGACGTCCCCGAGGCGCGACGCTATCGGCTCGATCTGCTGCTGCCCTTTGAAGCCAGGATTACGTCGCGCTGGTCCCTGGTCTCAACGCCGTTCGTGGAGGCCTATTGGTTTACGGACGGCCTCAATGAGGGACGGCAGGACATTATTTACTCTACCTCGCTCGGCTTGCGGTACAGTATTGCCAACAACATTTCGCTGACGACCAGCGCCAGCTATGAATGGCGCACGTCGAACGTGCCGCTCAGGCACTATCGCGATCTCGAAATAGGTCCGAGACTTGACATGGCCTTCTAGTGTTCTCGGAGACGAGCATGAAGCCAATCATGATCGCAGCAGCCATGGCGGCCGGGTTGTTGGGCGGCGCGGCCTCACCTTCGCTGGCGCAACGGAGCGAAGCGGGCGACCGCGGCCTGCGGCTGGAAAATAATGCCCTGCGCACGGATGTGCGGCGAGAACGGCTAAAAAAGCCGAGCGCGGCGGCAAAGGCAAAGCGCCGGCCAAAGCTGAGCGACCGCAAGGAGTAAGGTCGCGCGGCGCCTGCACGCCCCCAAGCGTTGCCAGGTGTGCGCCCGTGTGCGCCGGTCTTGGCGTAGATGGCTGTTGGACTGAGTTTGCTGGGGTTGCTCGCCGACGCCACCACACTGCCGTGAGCTCGCGGCGCAGAGGCCCTCGATCATGACGCGGCAAACCTTGACTTTCCGCCGCGGCTGGAACAGGCGCGCGGGGCGATCGATCGACAACATGCGGTGGTTTTCGGGGGCGATGATGAACACGATCGCGCCGGCAAAATCGCGCGCAGCGGCACAAGCGCGCGCCAGACGTGGTCGCAGGCTTTTGCGTTCGTCAAAACCAATGGCCTCGCGGTCGCGGACCTCTGCGCGCGCGGTGAGCGCGATTGCCTTCGGCTTCATCGCCAAGCTGGCGGTCGCATCGCCGGTTGCGAGGCGACCGATTGAAGTCCGCGACCGCAAGGCTCCGATTATTTCTTTAGAAGCTCGGGGTTCTCATAGATATTGCCGACGACTTCAAGCTGTCGCGCGATGTCGGCAGAGCTGTAGAGGGCGCGCAGCGCGTCCTCGCATTTGACCAGACCACCATTGCTTCCCTTGAGAATGTCGCCCTCATAGATGTCCCGGCCGTTCTTATCCTGAAGCCCCGTATATTCCATCAGAACAACGTCAGCCTCCTTATTGGCGCGGTTGATCGCATAAAGGGGCATACCGGCTACGCTTTCCCAGGCGATGAAGCGCGGGTCATAGTTCATCTGACGGTTAACCGATTCCCAGGCCCTGAATTTAATGTCTCGCATATTTACGCAGCCGATAAAGGCGCACAGATCCCTTCGACGACGCCCCCGCTATTTGTCGTTGATTTTTGTCCTGTAGATTTCGCATCTTATCGGGAACGCGTCATCTTACAACCAACGACACCGCGTTGCGTCAGACGAATTCCAGCTTTTCATAGGCCGCCCAAGCGCGGCGCGCGCCGCCCGCGCTCAGCCTCAAGACCCGGTCCCACCGCGCCGGTGAATTTGGCGTTGGCAGGGGGTATGGATCAAGCCGCCAGGCCGAAGGCTGGGCGGAAAATGCCCTACGAACGCGGCAACGAGCCGGCTAGCAACAGGCGGCGGCTTTGGCGCCCGTGTTCTTATCTATTCGGCCGCCATGCGGATCGGTTGCGGTTTGATGTCCAGACGCTGCCGAACCAGCTCGATGTGTCCGCGCAGGTCATAGAGCTGATTTGAGTAATAGGGCGGGACGCTGATGGTCCTCACGTGCGTGTCGATCCGGTCGAACTCCGCCTGCATGGCTTCGGCGTCGAATTTTGCGCCGCCGTTATCCAGTTTCCGCTCCAGCGCTTTGAGCTGCCGGTACCAATACACCAGACGCCGACGCACCATCCAGACGTAAATGCCTGGAATTGCCCGGGTCAGCGGCAGCAGCAGGGCCAGCATGCCCAGCCCGCCGACCAGCGTGGTCCAATGCTCATTGAGGAACGCCGTATAAGTGAAGGGCACGCCGAGGCTCGTCGCTTTTGGCGCGAGGCTCTTGAGCACCACCGGAAGCTCGCCGGTCTTATAAAGAACGCGGGCGGAGTTCGGCACCTCGAATTCCGGGTCGTTGGCGGTGGGAAACTCGCCGGCGCGATAAAACAGCACCGGGTCGCCGTTTTTGTCGAACCCCGACTTTGGACTGTGCACCACGGCATGGGTGAGTAGCGAAATCAACGCCGACTGCATGTCGGGGCGAACCACCAAGGCGACCGCGGTCGACAGCAAGGTGATGTCTTCGCTGGGCGTCAATGGATCAAAATCCACGGCACCCTGGCGCAGGACGACTTTGGACAGGGCGGGGAAGCGGTTGGTGTAGGCTTCCGCCTCGCGGGCAAAGTCCATCAGGCGAATATTGGGAACGCGCAGGAGTTGTTGGATCTTCTCGGTATCGGCGGCCGTGATAACAATGCCGGCATCGGCCGCACCCGATAGCAGCGGCTCGGCATCGGGGGGGAGATCCTGATCAATGAAGGTCGCGTTTTCCTTTTCGATCACTCCATTGGCTTTCAACAGCTGCCTGGTGACGCCTCGCGCACCACTATCGCGTGTGCCGATCATGATGCGCTTGCCCTTGAGATCGCGCAAAGTGGTGATGGGCAAGTCGCCGCGGGTGAAGACCCAGATCGGCTCGTGAAACAGGCGTCCGACGGAGAGCAGCTTTGAGTATTCCGAGTGGCGGTCCTTCTGTTTCTCGGTGGCAAGGCTCCCTTGCAGGCTCCCGACTAGGTCCCCCTTGACGAAGCCCGCCGTGATCCCGGAGTCATCGTCGACCAAGGCCCGCAGCGTAATGCGGCCTTCCAGCGGTCGCGTGGTCGTGCGCCCATCCTTTTCCTTGAACGGAACAGTTTGCCGAACCACCACCTGAACGCCAAACTTGGCGAGCACCTCCTGGTATCGTTGCGCGAGCTCCGCGTATTGGGGATTGCCCGCGGCGATGACGATCGTGCCGTGCTTGTCGAGTTGCTGCGCGTGGTTCATGACCCCAAGCGTGATGGCCCCGAACACGGCGACAAGCAAGGCGAGTACGCCCGTCTTGATCGGAAATGAGTCCATGGCACCCCCCACATCGGTGACCCATTGAGCGCGAAGCGCTGACCGGTATACAGCAATTGCCAGCAAGAAGCGCAGTTGGCCGGCCTATGTCCAGCTACATTTTTGCCGATCCGGGTGTTGGGCGCAGGCGCCGGCTCGGACGGCAGCGTTATGGTGTCATGCCGCCGTTACGCTCAGTCCGGAGACAACGGCTGCAACCCGCGTGTTTGCAGGGCCAATTTGCCGGAATTAAGAGCACTCACGCGCCAGCGCACCCCCGCCGGTGCAGCGTGTCGGCGCCAAGGGGGCGCCAGCAGAGCGTCACCGCAAATTTGCAGGCGCCGGCGCGGCGCTGCCACAAATAGGACACCATCTGCCGAGGTGGCGACTTCGGTCCCGGTCTCGACGCCAAGCCGCACGGATCCTGGCGGCATGGCGTCCGTGGCGTGAGGGATCGAATCAGATGGCGCGTGCGCCGTGTTGCTCACGCCGGCGGGAGCACGCCGCCCCAGGGCGAGGGGCGATTGCAAAGAAGGGGCGATTCGCAACAGGGCGCCAGGGGCAAAATATTGCCGCTTCTGGTGCGCGTTGGCCGCAGACGGCGCACAAATTGCTGTATGGGCGGCATGGCGCCAAGCCGGGCCTTGACCCAGAGAAAAATGCGGCCTTGCCTCGAATGTGGCGGGGGCGCGGTACGGCGCATTGGACTTTTGCAAGAGGCTTCCTGGGAGGATGGATGTGGATCTCCGGACGCAGCCTGGCGGCGATCGTTGCCAGTCTCGCCCTCACCGATGTCGCCATCGGCCAAGCGCCGGCGCCGAGCGAGGCAGCGCAAGAGGCTAAGCCACCGGCGCAGTCCCCGCCAACTCCAGGTTCCGCCGCCGCCCCCGCCCTGCCGAAGATCGAGGTCACGGCGCCTAAAAAGAAACCCGCAGCGCCGCCCAAAGCGGCTCAGGCTCCTGAAACGCCATCAGCTGGTTCCACGGCTCCGTCTCTGCCGAAGATCGAGGTCGTTGCACCCAAGCAGAAAGCCACACGGGCGCCGGGCCCACCCAAGGCGTCCGCGCCGGAGCCTTCGGTTCCCGCACCGCCCGCGGCCGAGGTGCGCATGTCGCCCGTTGCTGGCAGCGAGCTGCCGATCGATAAGGTTCCCGCAGGCATTAGCGTCATTAACGCCAGACAAATCGAGCGGGTTGGCTCGCCCTCCATTACCGAGGCGATCAACACCTACGTTCCCAGCGTGACCATCAACGAGGCGCTTGGCAACGCGCTGGCGACCGACCTGCAATACCGAGGGTTCAGTGCCTCGCCGCTCAACGGGACACCGCAAGGCCTCGCCATCTACCAGAACGGCGTGCGCCTCAACGAGGTGTTCGGCGATGCCATGAACTGGGACCTGATCCCGCAGATTGCCATCGCCGACATCGTCATGATGAGCAACAACCCGGCCTACGGCCTCAACGCCCTGGGGGGCGCCGTCAATGTCATCATGAAGGACGGCTTCAGCTTCCAGGGTGCCACCGTCGACACCCGCTTTGGCTCGTACGGGCACAAGGAAGTTGCCGCCGAGGCCGGCCAGAAGTGGGGCAACTGGGCCACCTACGTTGCCGGCGAGTGGATCGACGACAACGGCTGGCGCGACCTGTCGCCCGCCGAGGCCAAGCGGGTTTATGCCGACATCGGTGTCAAGGGGTCAGGCTCCGAGTTCCATCTGAGCTACACCTTCGCCGACACGTTCCTCGGCGTGGTGGGGCCGACACCGGTCGAACTCGTCGACGAGCGGCGTGCCAACGCGTTCACCTCGCCACAATCCTTCGACAACCGCATGCAGATGGTGAACCTGACGGGGTCAGTTTCCGTCACCGATCACCTGAAGGTTTCGGGCAACGCCTACTATCGCGGCTTTAAGCAGAAGCGACCCGACGGCAACGTCTCGGAGGCAATCGCCTGCGATCCCGCGGGAGCCAATGCGGGGCTCCTGTGCTTTGAAGAGCCGGACGACGTGCTGTTCGGCCGCCGCGCCAACGGCGCCATCGTCAACGTGCCGCTCGCCAGCCTGCCCAACGGCGATCAAACCGTTCTCGGCGGCAATGACCGTGTGACCGTCGACTCTTTCTCGTTTGGCGGCGCACTGCAGGCGGTCAGCAAGGCGCATCTGTTCAATCGGCCCAATCAATTTCTGGTTGGTGCCAGCGTTGATCTCGGCCGAGCGCGGGTGAAGTCACAGAGCGAGCTTGGCGTGCTCGATCCCCGCACGCTCGCCGTGTCCGGGCTTGGCATTATCATTGACCAGTCGCTCAATCCGGATCTCGACGCCGGCGATGTCGAGGTGACGCCGGTCGATCTCATCGCCCGCACCCAGTACTACGGCCTCTACTTCATGAACACACTGGACGTGACCGACCGTTTGGCCGTCACGGTCGGCGGCCGCTACAACCTCGCCAACATCAAACTCGAGGATCAACTGGGCGAAAGCCTCAACGGCGATCACACCTTCCAGCGCTTCAACCCGATGATTGGTGCCACCTATAACCTTGGGTCGGGGGTGACGGCGTATGCCGGATATTCAGAATCCAATCGTGCCCCCACGCCGGCCGAATTGGCCTGTGCCGATCCACTACGGCCCTGTCTGTTGGAAAACTTTCTGGTCTCCGATCCACCGCTGAAGCAGGTGGTGGGCCGGACGATCGAGGCCGGTCTTAGAGGCCAAGTCGCGGCCGGTTACGCTGGCCGCGACGCCCTGGGCGCCCCCAGGAGCAACACGCTGGGCTGGAGCCTGGGGTATTTTCGGACGCTCTTGAGCGACGACATCCTGACGGTGGCGAGCCCGATCCAGGGCCGAGGCTTTTTTATCAATGGCGGCGAGACCCTGCGCGAGGGCCTGGAGGCCGCCGTCAACTACCGCTCCGACCGGCTCTTCCTGTACGCGAGCTACGCGCTCGTGAACGCCACCTTCCGCAACGCCTTGGAGATCGCCTCTCCCGACGCCCCCGTTGGCGTCCCCTGCAGCTCCTTTGTGCCGGCTGACCCCGAGGACGAGGTGCCGAACTGCGCCAGGGTGCGGCCGGGCGACCACATCCCGAGCATTCCCAGTCACCGCCTCAAGTTCGGTTTCGACTACTGGGTGACGCCGCAGTGGCGGGTTGGCGGCGACGTCATCGCCGTGTCGAACCAGTTCTTCCGCGGCGACGAGGGCAACGATGATCGACCGCTGCCGGGCTATGCCGTGGTCAACCTGCGAACCGGCTACAAGGTGACCGACAACGTCGAGATCTACGGCTTGGCGAAGAACTTGTTCAACAAGGACTACGCGACCTTCGGCACCTACTTCGACGCCGACGCCTTGCGCAACGTCGCGGGCGATCCGGTCGGCGTCGGACGCAATGCTACGGTACTTGAGAACCCACGCACGATCACACCGGCGGCACCCCTGACGGTCTACGGCGGGGTCAAGGTCAAGTTCTGACGGCCCCGCTCAGCGGTTGCGCAGAACTGTGGGCGATGACCGGCCCAGCGGCGAGTTCGCGCTCGTGTGCTCGCTCGATTTGCGCGTTAGCCGAGCTTGTGGGTAGGGTGTCGGCGCCGGCACAGGCCTGTGCTGAGCCCGCCGGCTCGGACGAAGCGAGAGGCGCCTACCTGCGCCGATCCGCAGGGCAAGCGCAGAGGGGAATTGTCTGATGCAAGTGACGCCAGCCCGCCTGCTCGTGATGCTCGCGGCCACCTTGGGTTTGCTGTCGACGGGCGACGCCTCGCATGCCGGCGATGCCTTCCCCGCCTTCCCCGTCAAAATCATTGTTCCCAATCCCGCCGGCGGCACTGCCGACATCCTGCCACGCATTATCGCCGACGCGCTCGGCAGCGTCTGGAAGCAGCCGGTTGTGGTCGAAAACAGAGCCGGCGCGGCGGGCAACATCGGCGCGGAGGCCTTCGCGCGTGCGCCGGCAGATGGCTACACCCTGTTGGCGTCGCCGCCCACCACCTTGGCGATCAATCATTTGCTTTATAAGAGGCTCAACTACGATCCGACCAAGTTCAAGCCCATCACCATTCTCGCCAGTTCGCCCAATGTGCTGATTGCCAGCCCCAAGCTCGGGGTGACATCAGTTGGCGAGCTGATCGACAAAGCCAGGGCGGACCCCGGCGGCATTGCCTATGGCTCGCAAGGAATCGGTGCCACGTCGCATCTGACGACGGCTCTGTTCGAGACCATGACGGGCGTCAAGTTCACGCACGTTCCCTATCGCGGCACGGCCCCGGCCATGAACGACCTGCTTGGGGGCCATATTCTCTTCATGTTCGACAATTTATCATCGTCGCTGCCGCAGCATCAGTCGGGGGCGCTCAGGATCCTCGCGGTCTGCGCGGCCGAACGCTCGGCCTATTTACCCGATGTGCCGACCATGTCGGAGGCGGCGTTGCCGGGATTCGTGTCGTTGGCCTGGTTCGGCTTGGTGGCGCCGCCGGCAACCCCCGACTCGATTGTGGCGCAGATCAACAAGGACGTCGTTGATGTTTTGCGGAGCGAAGATGTGCGCAAAAAATTCGGTGCCCACGGCGCCGAGCCGATCGGCAACTCGCCGCCGGAGATGGCGGCATTCCTGGAGCGCGAGCGGACGCTTTGGGGTGGCGTAATCGAGCAGGCCAAACTCAAGGCTCCCGAGTAGAGATGCATCGATGGCTGCTGCCATGCTCAAAAAGCCCCTGCGGGTCGCGGTCGTCGGCGGCGGCATCGGCGGCGCTGCCGCGGCCGACGCGCTCACCCAGCGCGGCGTCGCCGTTCGCCTGTTCGAACAGGCACCAGCTCTTGCCGAGGTCGGCGCCGGTGTGGCACTGCAGCCCAACGGCATCCGAATGTTGCGGCAGCTCGGGCTTGGAGAGGCCTTGATGCGCTTGGGTGCGCGCTGGCTCGATCCGCAGTTCCGCCGCTCGGACGGCCGCTTTATCGCGTGCATGTGGCCGCCAGAGCTGGGCAACGAGATCGAGTTCTACGGCATGCACCGCGCCGATTTGCTTAATTTGTTCGTGCAGCGGCTGCCCGCGGACGTCGTCGCGACCGACCACAAATGCGTGGGCTTCGAGCAGGACGAGCATGAGGCCATCATCACGTTCGCCAACGGCCGACGGGAGGTTGCCGACGCCGTCATTGCCGCCGATGGCATTCATTCAAAGCTTCAGGAATTCGTCGTCGCCCCGTCGGCCCCGCTGGCTTCGGGCTCGGTCGCTTATCGGGGTCTCATTTCGGCGGCGAGCGTCTCCTGGCCGCGCGGTGCCATGCGCAATTGGTTGGGGGCGGGCAAGCATTTTCTCGTCTATCCGGTGCGCTCCGACGCACTCATCAACTATGTCGGGTTCGTGCCAACAGACGAACAAATGCGGGAGTCCTGGTCGGCGGCAGGGGATCCGGCCGCCCTCGCCCAGGCCTTTGCCGGCTGGGACCCAATGGTTGAGGCCATCACGGCCCAAGCCAGCATGACCTTTCGCTGGGGTCTGTACGATCGCGAGCCGCTGCCGGCCTGGACGCGTGGCCGCCTGACCTTGCTGGGTGATGCTGCGCATCCGATGCTGCCTCATGTCGGCCAGGGGGCCAACCAAGCCATCGAGGATGCGGTCGCACTGGCAACGGTGTTGGCGCGCGCCGACCGGAGCTCCGCCCCGCAAGCCCTGCGCATTTACGAAACCGTGCGCCGGGCGCGGACCGCACGCGTCCAGCTAAGCGCACGCGTCAATGGCGCGCGCTATGACGGGGCCAGCAGGGACCTCGGGGTGCGCGATCAACAGCTCGCTGCCCAGTCGCAAGAGCGCGCTTGGATCTGGAACTACGACGCGGGACTGGACGCCGCCGCGGCGGCTGCCGCTCTGTGATGGCCGCGCTGGCCAAATAGGCGAGGAGGCCGCGCGGGCGCGCGGCCTCCAAAGCCCTTTACCAGCCGCGGCTACACAATCGGTAGCGGTGCCACCAATAGGAGCTGCCCGTGACGAGGGCGCGATGGCGCAGCCATCCGCAGCCGCCGTAACTGTAGGCATAGATCGGAGCGCCGATGACAAACCCTCGGCGATGGAAGTGACCGAAGTGGCGGTGGCGATAGGGGCGATGACTGTAATGACGCCAGCCAACCGTGCTCACCACGTTGGCCGTAGCCTTGCTGAGGTGGGGTTGAACTGCCGCCGACGCTTGCGGCGCAGAACCGATAAACGCAGCCGTAATCAGTGCTGACGCTACGAGGACAGCTTTGAGCATCTTAATGCCTCTCAGAGTGTCCCGAGCGCGATCCAGCTGTGGAACGAATGCGACGGTTTGGATCCGTCGGCGGTGCACGCCAATTCTTGGCCACGAACCTCCCGCCCGAGCCAGGATCCGCCGAGGAAGGTCATCTGCATGACCATCGAGGCGGGGCCTGCGCCGACCTTCCTCGTCGAGCGCGGCTGCCGGCTTCGTCGCGCGGTTGGCTGGACGGCCTTAGTCGTCTCAGCGGTCGGCAAGCGCAAGTTTGGCGCCGAGTGCCGCAAACGCTCCCGCGAAGGTGCGACGCATCCAGGTTAGCACCCGCGGGCGCGAGATCACGTGCGTGCGTACGGAGGCGGCAAAAATGCCGTAGCCGACGAACACGACGAACGTGAGCAACATAAAGACCGCGCTGAGTGTCAGCATGCGCGCCAAAGGTTGGGGGTCTTGCGCGCTGACGAACTGGGGCAGGAAGGCCAAAAAGAAAATCGACAGCTTCGGGTTGAGGATGTTGACCAAGATCGCGGAAACGATCACCTGCGTTACCGAGCGAGCGCCGATCTCCTCCTCGATCCTCAGCGCGCCCTGCTCCTTAAGCGAGCTCCAGGCCATGTACAGGAGATAGGCTACCCCGAGGTATTTGAGGACTTGAAACGCCAGCGCGCTGGTGTGCAGGAGGGCGGCCAGGCCCAGGACGGCCGCCAGCATGTGGGGAACGATGCCCAGGGTGCATCCGAAGGCGGCGATGACGCTGGCGCGCCAACCGCGGGAAAGGCCGGCCGCCAGGGTGAAGAGAACGCCGATGCCGGGGGAGGCAACGATGATCAATGAGGTAACCAAAAAGTCGAGGCTCATGGCCGAGGCTCCTCAGCTAGGGCGGCGTGCGGGACGGGAGAATGTCCCGCCTGGCCTCGGCCGGCAAGCGCGATCAAGGCGACGGGTCAAGCCCGCCGGTTTGACGCCACCGGAGGAAAGAGAGATGGCCGGTTGCAGATCGCCATGCACCGAAGGTCATTCACCGCAAGGAAGGGCGGCGCAAGAGTTGGTGATCTCGGCCGCGGATCAGAAAAGCCGCGAGGCAATGGCGGTGCGGGCGTGGGTTTAGGTCGGACGCGCGCTTCCGGAAACGCGAGCGTGTCGGTGCTCAAAACGGCTTGTTGTAGAGGCCTGGGTTGTTCTTCACCACGCGCTTACAGGTTTCTCTCCATTCCCGCCGCGACATTTGGCTCGAGCGATCCCAGGTTGCCAGACATCGCGTCATCGCCGAGCTGGCCCGAACCGTTTGTAGGTTCTTTTGCTGGTAGGGCTTGGTCAGGGAAGGCGGTGACGGCTCCGCCCGGACACCGCCCGCAAGCGGGAGCGAGACGCCTGCAAGCAGCAGGCTGGCGCACAGGCCGTGCAGCGGCCTCAACTTTGCTGGCAACATATCGGCCGTCCTGTTCGGTCGGGCCCCCAGGGCCTAAGGGTCGACATCCTGGCGCGGGAGGAGCGCACTCGTAATCGGCACAAACCCCCGGGATGCCCGCACCTGCGCCCCTAAGGGGAAGTGCGAGGACGGCCACCGGCCAGCCATTGCGGCTGCCGGGTGGACCTTGGCTCCACGCGCGCTGAACTGCTGGCGCCGCCGTGCGCGACATGGTGAACGCCTTGGCGCAAGGCGCATCACAGTCCTTGCGTGTAGTCAGGGCATTCCCGGATTGCCGAGCAGCGCTGTGCCGACACACAAAGGCAGCCACACGCGCAGGGGCGACAGCATAGGCAAACCCCTCAATGCCCACCCCCCCATCCACCACCCCCGCCCGTCCCGCGATTGTTTGGTTCGCCACGTTGGCCCTGCTCGTAGCGGCCGCCGCCTTGTTGCGCGACGTCTTGCTGCCGTTTGTAGCGGGCCTGGCGCTCGCCTATTTGCTTGACCCGATCGTCAATCGGCTCGAGCGCTTGGGAATGAACAGGGGCGCTGCGACGCTCTTGATCCTCGCGGTGTTCTTCGCCGGTGTGATGCTTTTGCTTTTGCTGGCGCTCCCCGTCCTGATCGCCGAGATCAGCATTCTGATCGAAAAGCTTCCGGGCTACATCAGTCGGCTGCAGGCCTTGGCCGTCGACCCAAGCCACCCCTCGATCAGCAAAGCCATCGATGTCGGGATCGAAGAAGCCGAACGATCAAGCGGTGAGTTGGCGAGCGTTGGCGCCGGCTGGCTCTCGGAGTTTCTGCGCGCGCTGTGGTCGGATGGCAGGATGCTCCTGTCCATCTTTTCGCTGCTGGTGGTGACACCGATCATCACCGCCTATCTGGTTTACGATTGGAACCGCATCATCGCGACCCTCGACAGGCTCGTGCCGGTGGCCAACCGCGACACGGTCAGGGCGCTGGTGCGCGAGATCGACAGCACGGTGGCGGGTTTCATGCGGGGCCAGGCTACGATCTGTCTGCTGCTCGGCGTCTGCTACGCCCTGGCGCTGCGCGCCATGGGCTTGAACCACGGCCTGCTGATCGGCGCCGTCTCGGGCCTGCTTGGTTTTGTTCCCTATTTTGGCTCGCTCACCGGATTGCTATTGTCCCTCGGCGTTGCCATTGCGCAGTTCGGGTTGACGTGGACGCCGATCCTGTTGGTGTTTGGCATCTTCCTGGTCGGCCAATCGCTATCCGACTATGTGTTGGCGCCCTATTTGGTGGGCAACAAGGTTCACTTGAACCCCGTCTGGCTGATGTTTGCCCTATTTTCCTTTGGCTATCTTTTTGGCTTCGTCGGCCTATTGATCGCCGTACCGCTGGCGGCCTCGATTGGGGTGCTGGTGCGTTTTGCCCTGCGTCAGCAGCCGGCAAGCGCCGTCGACTGCAACGTCGCGGCAAGGTTCGAGGCCGGCGCCGACTTAAGCAAGACGCTCGGCGAGCGGCCTTTGCCCTGAGGTTGCGCACAAACCCCTGACCAACAGTGCGATCGGTAGTGTGGCTTTGGGCGGTCGACGCCTGTCTTGCCTCGTCGCGCTGGCGGCGCGCGGCAGGTCATCTCGCCGACCACGACCGAGCGAGGCTGGTGGGCCAGGCATAGGATTTACCTCGATCGTTTCTAACAACAGGCGAGATTGGGCGCCGTTGACCTGCGTCGACGCAAAGGGGCTAGCGCGCCGTGCTTGGTGGAGACTAGAATTCGCCCCCTATTCAACCCGGTGAGCACTGAAAATGGACCGCGCGGCAGAGATCAATCTTCTCAAGACGCTGCTGCATTACATCGATAGCGAGACGACGGCGATGGCGCAGGCGCCATGGCACAACGAGGTGACGGCCTACACCTGTCCCGAGCGGCACAAGCGGGAAGAGGAGATTTTGATCAGGAAGCGGCCGTTGGTGATGGGGCTTTCCTGCGACTGGCCCACGCCCGGCGCCTATCGCACCGACGATTTCGCCGGCGTACCGATCCTGACGGTGCGCGGTGGCGATGGGAAATTGCGGGCCTTTCTCAATGTCTGCCGTCACCGCGGCGCCAAGGTCGCCCAGGGCGCGGGCAACGCGGGGGCCTTCACCTGCCCCTATCACGGATGGACCTACGGCAGCGACGGGCGGCTACGCGGCTTGCCCGAGGAGGCGACCTCCTTTCCGGGCGTGCGGGCGCAACGACCGGGTCTGACGCCGCTGCCGCTTGCCGAGAAGTACGGCATGGTTTGGGTGTTGCCCGCTGCCGCTGCCGACCGCTCGGCCGATCTTGCGATTGATCCGTGGCTCGAGGGATTGGGTGCCGATCTTGCTTCCTGGAAGCTCGACACCTACCATTTCCACGATCGCCATGTGCAACACGAGGAGATGAACTGGAAACTCCTCGTCGATACTTTCCATGAGGGTTATCATTTCGGCTTTCTGCACAAAGAAAGCCTGCGCGATATCCTGGTGCACAACGTCGGTGAGTTCACCCCGTATGGGCCGAACTTCCGCCTCGTTTACGGGCGCACCAAGCTTGACCGGTTGAAAGCCATGCCGGAAAGCGAGTGGGACCTGATGTGGAACACCACCATCGTCTATTCCATGTTCGCCAACACCATCTTTTCCCCGCAGGGCGACCACATGGAAATATTCCGCATTTTTCCCGTCGAGGGTCGCACCGATCGGGCGGTGATGGAGACGTCGCTATACATTCCCAGGCCGATCGAAACGGCGGATGAGAAGCGCCACTGGGATGCGAACCTTGCGCTCGCCATCAAGGTGATCACGACCGAAGACTTTCCGGCCGGCCGAAGCATGCAACTTGGCTTCAGCTCGGGTGCGCAGAGCCACGTCGTCTACGGACGCAACGAGCCGGCGCTCGCGCACTATCACAAATCGATCCGGCACGCGCTCGGGTTGCCAGTGGACGAGGGCCCGGTTCGCGCCGCGGCGGAATAAGGCGAGGAACCTGCTGCGCCCTGTGCGGGTGGATTGGCGTCATGGCGCGCGGATTGATAGGTCCAACCGTATTTTCTAGAAGCCTCGATCGCACGTTGCGGTGCGCGATAGCGCCAGCGGCAGTTCAAGTCACCGCTATCGCCCCGGCAACGCCGCCAACTCGTCGCCGACGTCTGCCACAAAATCTATTCCGGCAGCCCAGCTTGCCGCAGACCGTCCCGCCATAGGGCGAGGTGTTCTGGGCGCCGAAAAGTGAAGGCGGTGAAAGTCGTCACCCGTAATGCAGGATAAACTTGGCGCAAATGGGCCATTTCTCGCTGCGCCTCCTGCGGCCGGCCCGCAAGTGCGTGAGCCGCGGCGGTGACGGCAGAAGCAGGCGTATAGTTTGGCTCCTCGCGCATTGCTCGTTGCGCCCATTCACACGCTTCGTCAAAACGGCCGGCGAGGAAATGCGCAAACCCCGTCCCTGCCTGCATATGGTACAACGTTGGATCTAGGGGACTGAGGCGCATCGCCTGCGCCAGGTGTTCGATCGCGACATCCGGCTCGCCCAGAAAGTTTCTGAACAGGCCGCTGAGGACCCATGTTGTCGCCAGGTTGGGATTAAGCTGAAGCGCCCGCTCGAGGAAAACCAAGCCACTCTCGAACTCGCCGGCGAGAAAGCCCAGGGCATATCCGCCCCTCCCGAGCGCCACGGCATCATCCCTGCCTAGTTCAACGGCCCGCCGAGCTAGCTTCGCGCCTTCCATATTTTCCTGAGCGCGGTCCAACATCCAGCCGTTGTATTTGCGCCAGACGTAGCACCACGCGGCCATGAGTAAGTCGCCTCCCGTCGTCGGCTGGGTGAGCATTTCCTGCCGCCGTAACGCCTTCGCGTCCTCTCGGGGGATGCACACGAGATTGGGATAAGGGCGGCTCTGACAACCAACCGTCTGTGATGTCTCGTATCTCCCCGAAAGGTGTTGAGGTGGCGAGGTTTTCCGCAAGCGGGACAAAACTTGCGCCAGCCCAGTTTTGGAGGGGCTGCGAGCGGCGGGCCAGCAGAGCTCGCCGGAGCCCCGATGCGCCCCTCAATACTACCCGCCTTGCCAAGATCGCGGTGACCTGAACCTGGTGGGCTCAGGTTTCGAACGCGTGTCACGCGCGACCGATTGATCTTGTATAGCCCATTTCAAGGGCTTTGTTGATGTGAAGTCCCTTTTTAGTCCCTGTGGAGTTTGCTTGGCAGGTGATTGCGAGACGCCGGGAGCGTTGTTAAGCACAGCTATTCGGTTAGAGGGGGCAGATGCGCTATCTCGGCATCGTCATTTCCGTCCTCGTTTGCAGTTTGCAGCCCAATTTGGCAGTTGCCCAAGGGCGCGCGACGACTGCAGAGGCGGCTAAGGTGGCTACCGCGACGAGCACGCTTGTTGCCTGCATTCGCCACGACATTCACAAGCAAAGCTCCACGGCCTCGGCAGCAACCTCGCCGCTGACGGTGGCGAGGTCCGTCGAGGCGACGTGTCGCTCGCAGCTGCAGGAGGTTGAACGCACGTCGCAAAGAGAACAAGGCGCTGCCTTTGATCGAATGGCCTTCGAGCGCGAGTGGAGAGCAGCGATTGCTGTCGGAGCGCAAGACGTTCTAACCGGTGCGTCCGCCCACTCGCTCGATCTAGAGACTGGGCTCAAGAACGGGCAGACGAACAAGGAGTTCGATCGGATCCTGCTGGTCAACGTTAAGGCCAAAAGACTTGCTGCGCAGACCTGCCTATATTCGAACATTAAGAAACACGCCGGCCCGACACAAGAACCCGCCGAGGCCGTCGCTCACGTGGCCATAGTGGCATGCAAGCAGGATCTGGATCGACTGAACCAAGCCAGCTGCTTGCAAGTCACGGGCAACAATTGCACGATTGATCTGACAAAGACCAACGCCCTGCAAATGCACATCAATGAATGGGGCTCATCGGTGACTGCCGCCGTTGCATCGACGCGGTGGGAAGGCCAAGCGCCGCGCTAACTTGCCTGCAACGGCGCAAGCGATGCGTCGACACGACCTCGTTCAGCTCTTTTGCGCCTTGGGCACCTTGCATTGGTTTCTGCGAGATCCTGAGCGCACAGTCGCTCGTTCCAGTCGCATCTTTATCCTTTGTCGTGGTGGCGGCATTGGTGCGCGATCGCGCCGGTCGACAGTTCTTCGCGGTGGCAGGTTGTTAGGCTGACGCCAATGCGCCACGTGCAGCAAGGCTCGCAACGGCTGTCGTCAGCGCGACCGACGGAACGTTGCCGACGAGGATCGGCTGCCCGCACGTCGTGGGCTGATCGTCGCAAACGTCGTGGCTTCCCCTGCACAGATAAACTATCGTGGGGATCATCATAACCAAGCCGCGCGCCGGCGAACTTCGGGGAGAGAAACGATGGTGAGGCGTCTTCGATTGGGTCGACGGTTTGCAATGCTTGGGCTGGTGCTGGTGGCTGCCATCTTGGCTGGGGTGGCGGGCGCGCTTGCGGCGGACAAAAAAATTATTCGCATCAATCACGCCGGGGCCGACGACATCGTCGGCACGGAGCACCAGATGTTTTCTTGGGTCTTCGCCAACTACGTGAACTCGAAATCGCCGACCCTCGACGTCAAGATCTTTCCCAATAGCGGCCTGGGGCAGTCGCGACAGGTGATTGAGGCCATGCAACTCGGCTCCGGCGCCAGCATGCACGTCGGCGGCATGGCGGAGTTCGCCAATTTTTGCAAGGCCAAATGCGGTGTGATCGGCCTGCCCTTCATCTTCTCGGGCTACGATCACGTGCAACGCGTGCTCGATGGCCCGGTCGGTGCCGAACTATCGCAGGAGCTGGAAGCAATCGGCTTCAAGGTGCTCGGCTATTTGTATTCCTGGGGCTACCGCAACGTCGTCACCGCCAAAAAGGAAATCAAGACGGTGGCCGATTTGAAGGGTCTGAAGATCCGCACCATTCCAACGCCGGTTTTCGTCGGGGCCGTCAACGCCATGGGCGCATCGGCGACGCCGATGAACTTCGGCGAGGTCTATACGTCCTTGCAAAGTGGGGTGCTCGATGGTTACGAACACACCTCCACCACGACGGCGTCTTTCAAATTCTACGAGATCGCCAAGTACTACGCGCTGACCCAGCACCTCATTGATCCGACCGTGGTCGCCTTCTCCCTGTCGGAATGGAAGAAGCTTGATGACAAGGAACAGGCCGTGGTCCTTGAGGGTGCCAAGCTCGCGACCGATATCGCCCGCGCCATGTCGCCCGTGCGCGATGCCGAAGGCATGGCCGAGCTGCAAAAGCGCGGCATGACCATCACGCGTCCGGACATGACGGAGGCGCGCAAGGCCGCCGCCGGCTTCCAGCAGGAGATGGCGGCCAAGCTCAAAGCCGAGCATCTGCTGAAGCAGATTCTGGCGCAGCAATAACTGGCGGTCTGCAGGTCCGGCGGGGCCCCCTGCCCGACCTTTTCGCCCGCACGCGATCGCATTGAGAAGGGGCGGGGCGGCGCCATCAGGCGCAGTGCCGGCCTGGGAGCAAACATGAAAGCACTGTTCGCAGCGATAGATCGCGGCATCGAGCTGCTCGTGGCGGCAATCTTTGCCGCCATGATTCTGATCGGTAGTTGGCAGGTCTTCAGCCGCTTCGTGCTGAACGCGACGCCGAGCTGGAGCGAGGAAGTGCAGATCTTCGGGCACATCTGGCTGGTCTTCCTGGCCATCCCGATCGCCTACCGGCGCGGCGCCCACATCACGGTAGAAGCGATCCGGCGCGTCCTGTCGTCCTGGCTAAGTCGGGCGCTCGATCTGCTGATCGAGCTGTTGTGGGTGGGGTTCGCGCTTGCCACGGCCTACTACAGCTATCGGGTTTCCCTGGTCACGCGAAATTCCGTTTCGCCCGGCCTGGAGATACCCATGAGCTATCCCTACTACGGCATGATCCTGGGCAGCGTGTATTTGGCATTCGTCGTCATCCGGCGGCTCAGCGGCGAGCCACCGACGACCGATGAGCTTCCTCCCGAGGCGACGGCGCCATGATAACGTTTCTGCTCACCACCCTCCTCGGCGTGATGCTGCTGGGCATCCCGATCCTGATTGCCATTGCCCTGATCGGCTTCGTCGGTATGGCCTTGTTGCCCGAGGTCGTCATGCCGCTGTTCGCCCAGAAGATGTTTGGCCAACTCGATTCCTTCACACTGCTGGCGATGCCTTATTTCATTCTCGCCGGCTCGATCATGACGGCGGGCGGCATCAGCAAGCAGCTTGTTGATTTCGCGCGGGCCCTGGTCGGACACTTTCGCGCCGGGCTTGCCCATGCCTCGGTCGTCGGCAGCATGGTTATGTCGGGAGTGTCCGGGTCCTCGACGGCGGATGCTTCGGCGATCGCTTCGATTCTCATCCCGACCATGAAGCAGTCGGGCTACAAGCCGGGGTTTGCCGCCGCCCTGATTGCCACGGCGGGAACGATGGGGGCCATCATTCCGCCGAGTATGACCATGGTCGTCTACGGTGCCATTGCCCAGGTGTCGATCGGCGGGCTTTTCCTCGGCGGGATCATTCCGGGCATCCTGATCGGCCTAGCCCTGATGCTAACGATCAAGCTCTACACCTATCATCCCGCCTATCCCGAGCTGCGCCAGGTGACGGCACGCTTTGACCTGTGCGCCTTGTGGCGCTCGGTGAGCTCGGCATGGTCGGGGCTATTGGCGCCGCTCATCATCGTCGGTGGCATCCTATCGGGTGTATTCACCGCCACCGAGGCCGGTGCCGTCGCTTGTGTCTACGCCTTCATCGTCGGCTACTGCGTGGAGAAGAAGATCACGCTGAAAAAGGTGCCCGATATCCTGGTGGACGCGGCGATCACCACATCGATGGTGTCGGGCATCATCGCCGTGTCGGGGCCAATGGGATGGGTTTTGTCCTATCTGCAGTTTGACGGGATGGTGCTTGCGCAGGTTTCAACGCTGTCGGCGAGCCCGACCATGATCCTCCTCATCCTCGCCGGCGTGATGATCTTGCTCGGCACCTTTGTCGATTCGTTGATCGTTCTCCTCGTCTTCGCTCCCGTAGCCGTTAGCGTCACGAAGGCTTATGCCCTCGACCCCTTCCAGGTCGGTCTTGTGATGGTGATCTGCAATCAAATCGGGGCGGTTTCGCCGCCGACGGCACCTCTGCTGTTCATCACCACAAGTATCGCCAAGACGCCGATCGATCAGACCAACCGTCATGTTTGGACCTTTATGCTGGCGGAAACGTTGGTGCTCGTGCTGGTGATCCTGATTCCCGGCCTGTCCTCGTGGATTCCGAATTATTTCTTAAAGTAGCCGCCGAGAACTGCGGTTCTGCAGACTTGTGGTTGTGGTGTTGGCTCGGGGGTGGAGAGCGGTCGTCGTGAACTACCGGATCATTGAGCGGGCGGCGATCCGCGTGGCCTACACGACGTCCATCGGGGATCCCTCGGCGTCGGATGCCTTCCAAAGGCTTGAGCAGGTGGTGCCTTTGAAGGGCAACCGTTTCTTTGTCACCTTCGATAGCCTGACGCAGGAATACCGAGCCTGTGTCGCGCTCAAGGCTGGGCAAGGCGGGGCTTGCTATGGCTTACCGGAAGGTATGCTGCCCGGTGGACAATATGCCTACGCAAAGCTGGTTGGGCCGTTCGCCGATATCGTGGCCCGCATCGCGCCGACATTCGCCCTGATGCGCCGGCAACACGGGCGCGACCCAACGCGTCTGCCGATCGAATACTACAAGCGCTCGAGCGAAATTGTCCTTTACTTGCCGGTTTCACCCTGAGCAGCGCCGCGGCGTCCAAGCACGCGTCCTTTCCGCCTGGAGAGAATTCAGGTCGGGCGGTGTGCGTCGATCTCGCGCGCCGCGATCCATAGCCCGGGGAACTCGACGGCAAGCCATTTTGCCAGCGCGGCATTGACCGCGAGCGGTTGCTCCTGGGCCATCCAGTGGCCCGACGGCACGATCACTTCTTTAAGTTGCGGCGCATGCGCCCGCATGGGTTCGGCAAGGCGCGATTTGAGCGTCTCGCAGACATAGTCGTAGGCGCCATGCAGGAATAGGACCGGCATCGGCAAGTGCCAATTGGCCTGGGCGCGCTGCGCATAGGCAGAGTTGGCGTCGCCGTTCAGATACCAACTGGCGGGACCGAAAAACCCATTGCGCTCGAGCGCGGCGACGTAGCAGTGCTCGTCCTCCTCGCCCAGCACGGCTGAATCGCGCGGCAGTTGCGGGGCCGCACGCTGGGGGCCGAACCAACCGCCGTTGGCGCGAACCGACGCGGTGCGCGCCGGTTTGCCTTGGCCGGCCGGGTCGCCCTCGCGGAAAAGCGCACGCACGGTGGCGCGAACATCACTTTCGAAGGCGGCGCACGCGGCCGCAAAGCTTTCGCGATAGAACAGCTGGTAATCCCATTGCGCCGCGGGAAACCGATCCTCCGGATAGACGCTTCGATCGCAGAGCGGAATGGTATTCTCGACCCGGAAGCCCGCGGGGATATAGGGCACGCACAGACTTGCCACGCCATGGCAGCGGCCGGGATGATGCTGCGCGATCGACCAAATCACCGGCGAGCCCCAATCGTGTCCCACCCAGATTGCGCGCTCGGCGCCGAGCGCATCGGCGAGCTCGATCATGTCGGCAACCACTTCCTCCAGGGCATAGTCTTCGTGACGCCGATAGCTGCTGGAGCGCCCGTAGCCGCGCATGTCCGGGGCAATCGCGCGGAAGCCAAGGCCTGCAAACACGGGAAGCTGATGCCGCCAAGAAATCGACAGCTCGGGCCAGCCGTGCAGAAAGACAATGGGTGTTGCCTGCGCCGCCCCGCATGCCAGATAGAACGACGTGTGTCGCCGGCTGCGGGCAACGTGTTCGGTGATCGGGAAGCTCATGTCCTCTCGCCGGGTTGGTGGTGGTTCAATCCTCGTCTTTGAGCCCTGGGCAGCGATGTGAGACTTGCGGTGGCGCCATGCGCCAGGCCGAACCAAAATGCGCTTTGGCTGGTCCTGCGCGTCCCCTCGGACGGTACCGGCACCCGACAAGTGCAAATACTAAGTCGGGCAAGCGCACCTGATCTTGAGCCAAATGTTACTGGGGTGGAAGCCTCTGCTGCCGAAGTGAACGTCGCCTTTGGACAAATTGGTCGCCAGCATTCGAATTGCTTGCGGCCCCCGAGGGGGTTGCGCAATCCAGCCCCGATGACGTCTCGCTCCCACGGCTCCTGGTGCAGGGGACAAAGACGACATTTGTCTTGCGGCAGCCAAGCTGCTCCTCCAACACCTCTCGAGCAAGGGCCGCGAGTGCCGGTTCATTTGCGTGGATTTGCCGCCGGGCTGCATAAAGGCGCTCGTGCCGCGCTTGCGCACGAGTAGCAATCGACCCCGCCGGTCGCGAATGACCGCCGCCGCGATTCGGATCGGTGCGCTCATGGCCGAACCGTACGATTGTCGGGGGATATCCACTTGCTCGGCGGCGGCACATAGGTGCGATACGCCGCCAGGATCTCCGGCATAGTGCTAGAAAACGTGAGCATGGCGGCGAACTGCGGCAGCAAGAACCCCTCGGCGACCATCCTGTCCACCATCGCCCGGATCGGGTCAAAGTAGCCCTTGAGGTTGAGGAAGGCGCAGGGCTTGCTGTGAATCCCGAGCTGGCCCCACGTCCACTGCTCGAACATCTCTTCCAAGGTTCCGGCGCCGCCCGGAAGCGCCAGAAAGGCGTCCGCCAGATCGCTCATGGTGGTCTTTCGTTCGTGCATGGTCTCCACGACATGGAGCTGATGCAAGCCACGATGGGCGATTTCACGTGCAACGAGCGAGCGTGGCATCACGCCAATGACCTCGCCCCCCACCCCAATCGCGGCGTCGGCGACGACGCCCATCAGACCCACGCGGCCGCCGCCATAGACCAGGGTGGCGCCGCCCAGCGCCAGGCTGCGCGCCGCGTCCGCGGCGCCCTCCCCATAGGCGGGATCATGTCCGCTGCTGGATCCACAGAAGATGCAGATTTTCATGGCCGATACTCTGCAACAGGGGTGCGTGCGCCGCTGCGCATATCACGGCGACCTTCCTCACAAAAGAGCAAGACCCGACGTTGTCTCGGCACCTTAGCGTGCGCGAACCGTTCCAAGGACCTCGCCTCGCGCAGGCGCAAGCGGCTGACCCCTGGGCCAGGTGAGAGCCGCAAGCGCGCGACCTTCCGGCGGAGGCGCTTGGGGCCGCGTCAGTTGCCGTCGTTCTGCTTGAGGTAATCTTTGATGGCAGCCGCGTCGGCGTCTTCGATTGGCGCCCGGTCCCGCCGGGGCAGGAGAAGCGCCTTTGCCGCGGTGCGTCGTACCGGGGACCTCGGCTGTGAGGCAGGTGCCCGATTCCCCCGGAGCCGGTTTTTTTACGGCTCTAGGCCACCCAAATGAGATCGAAGCGCTCGAACACGGTTTCGATGTCATCGTGCATTGCGAACCCTTCACGCGCCGCCTGCCGAGCGAAGTAGTTGCGATGGGCGTTGAGCCACCAGGCGCGGCTTCGATCGCCTTCGCCCTCGTCCCAGGCGAACTGCGCATCCACCTGCGACAGCGGCTTTACCTCGACGCTTGTGGTCTGGGTGATGCATCTCGGGCGGCCCGAGCCATCCAGCCAGACGATATACTCGCCGACCGTCGGGAACGGGTGGCTGCCAGCGCGCTGGTAGTCGCGGACGAGAGAGGCCGTCGCCCGTTTGCCACCGGAAAGGACCAACGCAAGAAGCTCATCCGCCATGGCCGCGCTATCGCCGAAGGAGGCGACGATGTAGGGGGCGTCCGCGAGTGCCCTCTCGCGTGCGAACCTCGCCCAGTACGCCTCGGCTACCGGATTGCCCATTTTCAAAACCTACCTTATTGCCAGGCTTTTCCAAGACGGCCGAGCGACGGTCACGGTGGCGAGCCATACCGATCCGGGAGCGTGTTGACCCAAACCGCAGTTGTGGCGGCATGGGCTTGCCTCCAAGTCTGCGCCTGGCGCAGCGGCGGGCTTTGCCTCAGCGAAGCCTCTTGTCCCGGCGCTGAGATGCATCGCAGCTGCCGACCTTCCTTGTCGGTCTTTATTGCTGGGGGGTGAAGCCGGAGGCCTTGATGGCCGGCGCCCACAGCTCAGAATCCGCCTTTTGGATCTTTGCCAGCTCGGCGGGCGACGTGCCGGTGGCGTAGAGGCCGAGGGCTAGCAATCGCGCCTTGATCTCGGGCCGTCGCAGGGCGGCAACAATCACCTCATTGAGCCGGGCGACGACTTCGGGTGGGGTCTTGGCGGGAGCGTACATGGCGTACCAGGCAGTGCCTTGGATGGCGTATCCCGCCTCCTTGAAGGTGGGGATATCGGGCAGCAGGGCCGAGCGCTGCTGGTCCGACGTGGCGAGGATCCTGATGCGCTCCGCCTTGTGCATTTCCAGCAGGTCCGAGGTGGTGGTGAACACCATCGAAATCTGGCCCCCGACAAGGTCGGTGAGGGCGGCGGCGGAGCCTCGATAGCCGACGTGGCGCAGATCGAGGTTGCTGGCGCGAGCAAAGGAGACGGCAAAGAAGTGCGGCAGCGTGCCAGCGGCAGGGGTGGCATAGTTGGCGGCACCGGGATTGGCCCGCACCCAGTCGACGAGCTCCTTGAGCGTCTTGGCGGGAACCTGCGGTCCCACGGCGACGGCGAATTCAAAGGTCGCCACCTGCGCCAAGGGTTCGAAATCGGCGACCGGATCGTAGCCCAGAGGGTCATAGACATGTTGGTAGACCGCGACAGGCGCAATCGGCGTGAGCAGGATGGTGCTGCCGTCGGGTGGTGCGCCCTTCACCGCCTGAACGCCAATGCGACCGGCGGCGCCCGTCTTGTTTTCGACAATGACGGGAACGCCGAGGCCGGTGCGCATATGCTCGGCCAACAGGCGCGCCAGCGCGTCGCCGGAGCCCCCCGCGGCAAACGGGAAGACAAGGCGCAGGGGTTGCTCGCGGCTTTGGGAGTGAGCTTGGCTGGAAGACAGCACTGTCCCGGCAAAGGCGGCACAGACAAGACCTCCCAAGACCGCTCTTCGCTCGACCCTTGGCATCCGGTTTCCTCCCTCGGTCTCCACAACGGCCATCGCTCGCGCGCCGGACGTCGGCGCGGGCGCTTGTGCGGGGCGCTGGCAGCACGCTCATCCCACCTTGAAGTGATCGGGTCTGCCGGTGGGCCAGGGGTCGCCCCAGCACTGCTGGCCGCCATCGACCGTCAGGACTTCCCCGGTAATGAATTTGGCCGAGGTGGCCGCCAGATAGACGGCTGCTTCGGCCACATCCCAGACATCGCCGGCCTTGCGCATCGGATTGGCCTCTGTGTAGGTCTTGAGACCTTGCGGCGGATAATGGGCGAACCCTGAGGTTTCCAGCACCCCCGGCGCGATGCAGTTGACGCGGATGCCAAGCGGCGCCCACTCCACGGCAACGCTCTTGGAAAGGTAAGCAACGCCCGCGCGTGCAGCCGCCGTATGCGCGATGCCCGGCATACCGCGCCAGAAGTCGGCAACGATGTTCACGATCGCGCCCGCTGCCTTGCGCTCGACCCACGATTTGGCCGCGGCTTGCATCATATACCAGGTGCCATTGAGGTTGTTGTCAATGACCGCGGTCCACCCCTTGGGTTTGAAGTCGAGGGCCGGCTGCGGGAATTGGCCGCCGGCATTGTTGATGAGCACGTCGAGGCGAGACTGCTCGCGCCAGACGTTGGCGATAAAGGCCGCGCAGCCTTCGGGATCGCGGATATTCAAAGCCTCGGCATAGACCAGCGCGCCAAGGCTTTCGAAGAAGGTCTTAGCCTTGAGCAATCGCTCCTCGTTGCGGCCAAGAATGGCGAGCCCGGCGCCGAGGCGAGCAAACAGGCTGGCGATCGCAAAACCGAAGCCGCTGCCGGCGCCGCTAACGACGACGACCTTGCCCTTGAACAGGTCGGGCCGGTAGACGGTCGGCATGGCGCGAAGCTCGGCCTCCGTCAAGCCGTAGTGCGGTGCGCCTTCCAGGGCCATGGCATTGTCTCTCTTGGCAGGTCGACGATGGCGGCCCACCATATCCTGCCCCAGCCGCGATGCCCATGCGCCGGGGCTCGCTTGTTGCGGGTGAGGCGATGACGGCTCGAGATCAGGCTCCCGTCTGCGACCGCCCGGCGCGGCGGCGGCGTAGGCGCGATCGCCATGCACGAGCATGAGCGAGATCGCGCCCTCGGAAAACAGCCAGATTTCGCGGGTCAGCTCGGGCGCCAGACCGACGCCGGCTTTTGCCAGCCTGTCGGCAAACTGGGCCTCAAGCATGGCTTTGTGCCGGCGCGCAGTCAGACGCGCCGGGTGGCGGGATGATCAGCAAGCTCGATCACCAGGCGCGTGAACCGGTGTTGAGCCCCCAGCACGGCGGTCAGCAACGCGTCTTTGCTGGCGAAGTGATAGTAGAGGTGCGCTTTGTCAGCCTCGCGGCGCTGGCGATTTAGTCCATGCTGACGCGGCTGTAGCCACGCCGCCGAAACTGACCATAGGCCGCGTCCAAAATGCGCTTTCGCGTCTTATCCGCATCTCGTGGCATCGCGGGCACCAATTGAAAGTATACCGATTAGTGAATTTACATCGCCGCCTTTTCTCAGCAAACAACAAGGGTGGCCGGCGCAGTTAGCGAGACGCACCATGCCCATGCCGAGTTTGACGTTGCGAAGCCTGAGGGCACGCCCCGTGGTCCTAACGCTCAAGCGGCCCGTCGTTACCCGCATTGCCACCATTACGCAATGGCCTCTCGTGCTGATCGACCTTGCAACCGAGGAAGGCATCATCGGCCGCGCCTATCTCGCGCCCTATATCGTCAAGGCGATGCGCTATCTGGTCCCCGCGCTCAATGATCTCGGGACCGCGCTGCAAGGTCGCCGCCTCGCGCCTCTCGAGCTTTTCGATGCGGCGCGCAAATCTCTGCACTTCGTCGGCTACGAAGGTCTGTCGGCAATCGCCGTTGCCGGCCTCGACATGGCGGCCTGGGATGCCCTGGCGCGGGCGGCAAATGCGCCGCTCTGCGTTCTGCTCGGCGGCTCGGTCGGCGCCGTTCGCTGCTACAACAGCAACGGCCTGTGGTTAAAGGCACCGGCGGCCGTCGCGGAGGAAGCAATCGAGCTCCGAGCAGAAGGTGGTTTTGATGGCCTCAAGCTTCGCCTCGGGCGCGATAGCCTGGCTGAGGACCTGGCAACCATCGTCGCGGTCAGAAAGGCCGTAGGCAGCGACATCAATCTGATGGTGGACTTCAACCAGGGGCTCGATTTCGCCGAAGCTTTGCAGCGCTGTCATGCCATCGACGACCTCGGTCTTGCCTGGATCGAGGAGCCGATCGTCTACGACAACCTCGACGGCTACGCCAGGCTTGCGGCGGATCTTAAAACTCCCATCCAAATCGGCGAGAACTTCTATGGACCCCGGGACCTGCACAAGGCGCTACAGCGCCAGGCGTGCGACTTGGTAATGCTGGATTTTATGCGCATCGGCGGCGTCACCGGCTGGCTCCAGGCCGCCGCCATTTGTGGCGCCGCTGGAGTGCCCATGTCGACGCATCTTTATCCCGAGGTCGCGGCGCACGTCATGCGCGTCACCGAGACGGCGCACTGGCTGGAATGGCAGGATTGGGCCAATCCCGTCCTGCAGCAGGCCTACGACGTTAAGGCTGGTCGGATCCACATTCCAAATTTGCCTGGTATCGGTCTGGAGTGGAACGAGGCGGCGGTTGCAGCCCACCTCGTCGATCTTTGATAGGCTAGGGCCGCAACGGGGCGCGCCGCCCAAGCTTCGCAAAGGTCACGCAGGCGTCGTGGCGCGCGCCGCTCGACCAATTTGATGCTTTGCGTTGGCTTGGCTGCCGCCGCGCCATGGCCGCAACATCACCATCGTCAAGGGCTATAGAGGTGAGGCGGACCAGCCTTCGTCGGTCGGTGCAGCCGCGGGTTGCAGTTAGGTGCGCGCCGGCATCGCTCGATCGGCGCGGATCTTGTGAGCTCGGCCCGGAGCAACGGCGGAGGCAGGATGTGGTGGGCCAGGGCCATGACCCGGAAGGAAGAGCCACCGAAACGAAGACGACGTTGGCAAGCACGGCAGCGACAAGGACAAGGTGCGTCCCATGAACATCCGACCTGAAGAGCTAGCCGAACGCTATTTCGCGGACAACGGCGCAAGTTATGACCACATTGCCCGCGTCTCGACGCTCGGTCTGGATGCCTGGTGGAAGCACAAAATTCTCAAGAAATTACCGGCGGCACCTCAACGAATCCTCGAGCAGGCCAGCGGCACCGGTATTCTGACGTGCAAAATCGCCCGGCGCTATCCCGGCTGCCGGGTGATCGGCGTGGAACTACAGGAGGATTATTTGCGCATTGCCAGAAACAAGGTGCGCGATCTCGACTTGCGCAACGTGGAATTCATTCATGGTCGCGCGGAAAGCGTGCTTTTGGAGGGGGAGTTTGACTGCATCGTCTCCGACTACCTTGCCAAATATGTCGACCTCGACCTTTTGGTGGCGCAGGCATGGAGGATGCTGCGCACGGGCGGCTTGCTCGTTATGCATGAGCTGACGCGTCCGACGCGACCGTTATTCGTGGCCCTCTGGACCGCGCATTTTAAGGTTCTGCAGGCCTATGGCACGTGGAGGCATCCCGAATGGAGTGTGGCCTTCAACGATGTGCCCGCTCTGCTGGCAAGAACACGGTGGGTGGACGAGCTCACGCAAGCTCTAAGTGCCCATCGATTTTCAAATATTGAGATTGAAAATCAACTCTTTGGTGCCTCCGTCCTAGTGTCGGCCCGAAAATAACTCGCGCGAGGGTTGCCGCGACTGCGGCATCGGCGGCACGGCCGGACAGCATTTTAGTCGCAGCGTTCGGCGCCGGCGCTTTTTAGGACATCGCCCGCGACAGGCAGGGCAATGACCGTGAACGGAGTGCCGGCGTAAGTTCGCGAACAGATTTTTTTTGCTGAGCCTGTCGCCTCACGGGCGGTGGCCGCCAAACCCCGAAACAGCCGCGATTTGTCGAGCTCGCGGCGACATCCCTGAGCCGACCACGATGCCGCTCGCAGCGGCCATCGGCGTTGCTCGCCAGGGAACTCAAAGGCCACCTATCAGTTTGCAAAGCGTTCACAACGTGAGCGCTGCCGTAGCGGCACTACGGCGTTGAAGGGAACCTTTGCTCAGGGAAGGGATATCTCATGTCACAGACAGGCAAGACACTCGGGGGCAAGACGCTTGGCAAGACACTTGGGAACAAGACACTTGGGAGCAAGACACTTGGGAGCAAGACACTTGGGCTCGCTCTTGCAGGTTGCGTGTGGGTTTTGCCCGCCGCGGCGGCCGAGCGCGAACAAGTCCGAATGGTGATCAATCTCGTTGCCGGGGTGAAAATGCCGTTCCCGGGCAATCTGCGCGGCAATGTCGCCCGCACCGAACGCGTTCAGCTCGACACCAATGGCGCCACCGTCGCCTGCCTGCGCCTAGATGACAAGCAGAGGTGGTGTTACGAGCACATCGCCCCTGTCGGCGCGCGCGCCGAGATGCTGCGGGTGCGCAGCGAGCCCGCCGATGGGCCACTGGTCGGCCAAGTCTATCATTATGTTGATGATTACGACCTTGACGGTGCGGTCGACGTCGGCAGCACGACAAAGCTCGACGGTCAGCCGTATGCCCCCGTCGGGGTGGTCAGCCAGTTTTTTCACCGCGGGACCAATCGGGGTGACCAATTCCGCGGCGACTATCAAAAGCTTTACGACGACGGCATCCAGATCGCGCTGAAGTATCTTGGCGAATAACGACTGCGTGCCAGTGAGTTGCGCGCATGGCATGCCGTGTCATGCGCGCCATCCTTGCTACTGCTTTGTGCGCGAACGGATGCGCGCCGGTTGATCGGCGCACTCCCGTTTTGCTGCGCGGCTCAATCGTCGATGACGGCTGCTGCGGCCGCGAAGAAACACGCCGTGATTATTTGTGCACGCACAGAACCGCAACGGGGGTTCGGCGTTGCACCGTGGGCTCTGCCTCGCAACCAGAAAGTATCTGGACGGACGAAACTTGGCCACGTCGCTAAGAGCCTGCGGCTCACTGGGAAGGGATTTATCAAATGCTTCAGCACGCTAAGCTTCTTGTTCTCGCAAGTTGCCTACTCGCTATCCCCTGTACAGGCGGCATCGCCGCGGAACGCGAAGACGTACGCAAGGTCATCAACTTGGTTACGGCGGTAAAGATGCCCTTTCCGGAAGGGCTGTCGCGCAACCGGGCGAAGACCGAGCGCGTCTGGCTGGAGCGCGATGCAACCACAACGGGATGTATCCGCCTGGAGGAACGCCGCTGGTGCTATGAGCACATCCCACCGCAGGGCAATCGGGCCGAAATGCTAAGGATCCGCAACGAACCGTCGCGTGGCGTCTACATCGGCGCCATGTACTACTACATCGTGGATTTGGATCTCGATGGTCTCGTCGATGTTGGATCGACAACGCGAATAGAGGAGCTCGATCAAAGGCGTCCGGCGACCCCAATCGCCCATGTCATCCAGTTTTTCCATCGCAGCACGAAGCGGGCAGAGCAGTCGGTCGGCGATTACCAGAAGATGTACGACGAGGGGCTTCAGGTCGCCTTGAAATATTTCGGCGAATAGCCGTCGAGGGCGAACCGCAGGACCTCGTCGTCGGGCCGACGCTCCGGCCTGCAGCGAGGGCCGTGCGGTCGGCTATCGGGCTGGCGGAGCTGAGGGATGGCGCGCCCCAAGCGTGGGTCGGCGCGGTGTCTTACGACGCCGCGCGCGCCCTTGCGCCCCGGCCAAGGGCTGCTGGGCGAGATGCCCTCGGCTGGCGGTTTTGTTTGGCGTTGGCACTTGCGCACGGATTGAGCCCGGCTGACGAATGCCGGCCCTTGGAACTGGCGCCGGTGCTCGCCGGGCGCCATTCCGGCCGGCCG
>DATMZT010000059.1:0-3637 GCA_035573335.1 Hyphomicrobiaceae bacterium
GTTCACCGAGAATGCTGGCATCACCCAGTCGGCGACCGACACCAAGCAGTCGTTCCGTCACCGCCTGTTTGCGCCGCGCACGGCCATTCTCGATCCCGAAGCCACGCTCGATACCCCGGACTGGCTGCTGTTTGCGACCGGCATCCGCTCGGTCGACCATGCGATTGAGAACTACTGCAATGCGCGCGCCAGCCTGGCGACTGAAGCGCTCTCCTTGCAGGGGCTGAAGCTCCTCAACCGCGCCTTGCCGGCCATCAAGCGCGATCCTGCAGCGCTCGAGCCGCGCCAACAGGCCCAGCTCGGCATGTGGCAGGCGATCGCACCCTCGGCCTCGGGCGTGCCGACCGGTGCCAGCCATGGCATCGGCTATGCCCTGGGTGCCGGTTTCGGCGTCGCGCACGGGCATACCTCCTGCGTCATGTTGCCCGCCGTGTTGGCCTGGAACGCCGCCGTCAACGGCGAGCGCCAGCGAGCCCTGTCGGCGGCCATGGGAACGCCCGAAGCGAGCGCCAGCGCACTGGTCAAGGCGTTGGTGCAGGGCCTCGATCAGCCCGTATCCTTGCGCGCGGTCGGCATCAAACGCGAGAACCTCGACGAGTTGGCGCGCCGCGCGCTCAGCTATCAGCCCGTGCAGCTCAACCCACGGCCGATCAAGACGGTGGAGGACGTCAAGGAAATCCTCGAGTTGGCGTGGTAGGCCTAGCGCCGTGTCATGGTGCTGCAGCGCGGCCCACGCGCGGGCCGGGCGGTGCGCACGATCTGCCAGCCTTGCCGCTCTAGCACCGTGAGTACGGCGCGCTCGAAGGCTTGCCGGTAGGAGGCCGACACCTGCAGGCGGAACACATCGAAGTAGATCGGAACCACCTTGCGTCCGACCTCGAGGCGCGAATTGGCAACGAAGTGCGGCAAATGCCGACCGGTGCTATCCTTGATAGTCCAGTAGGTCGTCACGGCATCGAGCCCCGCAGCAGAAATGCCACCAATAGGATAGGGTGATTCGCCGTCGTCGCCTGTTACACACCGAACACGCCGCATGAGGAAGCCGACAATGCAACAACGACGCTTTGGCAGGACTGGCTTGATGGTACCGATCCTCACCTACGGCGGTGGCTGGGTCGGCGGGCTGATTATCCGGGCGCCGCGCGACGTCGGCCAAAAGGTGCTGGACCAGGCGGTCGCGGCGGGCATCGACTGGATCGATACGGCGGCCTCCTACGGCAACGGTGCTTCCGAGACGGTGATCGGCGAGTGGTTGCAGACGGTGGCAAAGGACAACCGACCGCGCGTGTCGACCAAATTCAACATCGACACCTCGGCGGGAGAGTTTGCCCGTCAGATCGAGACCTCGGTCGGCGACAGCCTGGCGCGGCTCAAGCTGAAATCGGTGCCGCTCATTATCCTGCACAATCGGGTGGTCGCTGAGCGGGGAGCCGGCGACACGCGCGGCCTGACCGTGGAGGAGGTCTTGGCGCGCAACGGCGTGGCTGACATTATGGATGGCCTGCGCCGCAAGGGTCTGTGCCAATGCATCGGTCTCACCGGCCTCGGCGATCCGCGGGCGCTCGCCGCGGTCGTCGACAGCGGTCGCTTCGACGTCATCCAGATCTACTACAATCTCCTCAATCCCACGGCGATGCGGCCGGCCGGGCCAGGTTGGAATACGACCGACTTCAACGGCTTGCTCCATCGCTGCGCCGCCCAGGACATGGGGGTGATGGGCATTCGCATTTTCGCGGCGGGCCATCTCGCCAGCACCGAGCGCCACGGTCGGGAGGTCGCCATCACCACCAACGCGGAGAACGCCGTCGAGGAGGCGCGCGCCAAGGCCGCCCTTGAGGTGCTCGGCACCCAACACGGGACGCCGGCGCAGGCCGCTTTGCGTTTTGGTCTCGGCTGCCCCCTGCTGTCCACGATCGAGGTTGGGATCGGCGAGACCTGGCACCTCGATCAGGCGCTGGCCGCCCTCGAGCTGGGACCGCTACCGCCATCGGTGCTCGACGCCCTCGATGCCTTGCGCGCGAGCCATCCGGCCTTCCACGCCTAAGCTAAGGCCGCAAGCTCTAGCCCTCTCGGTCCTTCCCCGCCGGGACCATGCCGGCCCTTTCGACGCTGGCAAAGGCCGCCGGCCCGGCGAGGAAGTCGATGAGCCGCAGCGCGGCCGCCAGCGCCCGCGAGCCGGCCGCCACGCCGCCGGAGAATAAGGTCATCTCTTGCACGGGGCCCGGCAGCGGCCCGACAAAGTCGATGCCCGCGATCGGCAACAGCTCGCTCACCTGCTGCAAGCCGATTTCGGCCGCGCCGCTGGCCACAATCTCGCCCACCGGCGTGGCTTCGGCCCGGATGATCTTGGCGCTGAGCGCCCCGTCAATGGCGAGCTGGGCAAAGAGTTTTTCGAGATAAATGCCGCTGGCGCTGGTCGAGATCGCGATCGACTGGCAAGCGAGCAGCGTGCGCGTGAGGGCCTCCACGGTGCCCAGCTCGGGCTTGCAGGCACCGGCGCGCACCGCAAGGCCGATCCCCGATCGCGCCAGCGCGCGCGTGTGCCCCGGCAGGATCCGGCCGGCTTTCAGCAATCCTACCAGGCTGGCGCTCGACCCGATCACCACGTCCACGGGTTCGCCCCGATCCATGCGGGCCGGGATCGAGGTGGGCGTGCCGGCAACCGAGCTGCCCCACTGGATTGCCACGTTCAGGCCGGTTGCAGTCTCGAAGGCCGGCGCCAACGCCAGCAGGGCGGCCCTGAAGCCGCCGGAACAGAAGGCCTTGATTGCTGCCATCGCCGGCCTCATCCCCCCACCAGCGGCGCGCCTGGTCGCCGACAACAGCCACCCGCAGGAGCTCATAGGCGCCCAACGCAGACGGGCCCGGGCAAAGGGGGGCTCGCGCCCGCAGTCAAGCCGTTCGGGTGACCCCAAGGGGTGTTGCGCGGGGGCGTTGCTGCCAACCCCGTTCAGCCGCGCTTGGTCTTGCCGTCGGACACCATGTGCAGCACCTCTACCTTGCGGTCCGCCACCAGATCGCCAACCACCGGGCGGAAATCCTTGAAGTGCTCGCTATCCTGATGCGCCTTGATGGCGGCGTCGTCGGCATAAACCTCGAGCATGACGAAGCGCGTGTTGTCCTTGGGGTCCTGGACCACGTCGAACTGCAGGCAACCCGGCTCATTGGCGAGGCAGCGCCTGGCCTGCGCCGTCATCTTCTCCTGGAATTCGGCTTCCTTGCCGGGTTTGGCGGTGAGGTAAGCAAGGATCGCACGCATGGCGTTCTCCTGTTTTTGCCGATCACGTCGAAGACTGGCCGAAGCAGCCACGCTTGGGGCAGCCGGTCGTTTCGTGCCTCAGCTCGAGATGAATTTAAAGCCGTTGTCCCAACGCGTCATGCGGCCGGTTGAGGGTGAGGGGAAATGGGCCATGCAGAACAGCGTCGGGGTATCGCAGAAGCGGCCGAACAGTTCGCGCCGAGACACGCCTGCTTGCTTGGAGTCGTAGTCCACGCGCATGCCGAGTTCCGGATAGCGCGCCTGGATCGGCGAATGGATCATGTCGCCGGTGATGAACGCATCCTGGCCCGGCTTGCCCACGTGGACGGAGAAGTGGTCGATGGTGTGGCCCGGTGTCGGCACCAGCTGCACCAGCTC
>DATMZT010000060.1:0-3169 GCA_035573335.1 Hyphomicrobiaceae bacterium
GTCAGCGGCGAAATTCGCATTCTGGGGCACGACGTCCGCCGTCAGCCGATGGCGGCGCTTAAGAACCTGGGCGTGGTGTTCCAAAGCCGTAGCCTCGATAACGATCTCAGCCTGCAGCAAAACCTGATCTATAACGCCGCGCTGCATGGCATTCCCCGCCGCGAGGCCAGACACCGCGCGGCGCGGGCCTTGGCCAAGGTCGGGCTCGCCGAACGCGCCGGCGAGAAGGTGCGCACGCTGTCGGGCGGACAGGCGCGCCGCGTGGAGATCGCACGCGCCCTGCTGCACGAACCAACCTGTTTGTTGCTGGACGAAGCCACGGCGGGCCTCGACGTTGCTTCCCGCGAAAGCGTGCTCGCGATGGTGCGGGGCTTGGTGGGTGAGCGTGCCGTCGGGGTCTTGTGGGCCACCCACCTCGTGGACGAGGTCGACGAGCAGGATGCCATCGTCCTGTTGCACAAGGGACGCGTGCTGTTTAGCGGCCGCGGGCCGGCTTTGCTCGCGCTGACCCAGGCCTCAAGTTTGCGCGTCGCCTTTTTGCGCTTGGTGGATAACGAGCGCGGAGGGGGCGTGCCATGAGCGTCGAGGTTGCACCGCGCCGCTTTGGCCTTGCCGGCTATGCCACCTGCTTTGCGGGCATCGCCTGGCGCGAGGTGCTGCGCTTTTTGCATCAACGCGAGCGCTTCCTCTCCGCCCTGGTGAGGCCGCTGGTTTGGCTGTTCATCTTCGCCGCCGGCTTCCGGCAGGTGCTCGGCGTGTCGATCATCCCGCCCTATCAAACCTACGTGCTCTACGAAGTCTTCGTGACGCCGGGCTTGGTTGGCATGATCCAACTGTTCAACGCCATGCAAACGTCTCTATCCATGGTCTACGACCGGGAGACCGGCGTGATGCGCACCTTGCTGCTCTCACCCTTTCCCCGCGGCTTTCTTTTGGTTTCCAAGCTGGCGGGCGGCGTGGTCGTATCGCTGCTGCAGGTCTACGTTTTTTTGCTGATCGCCTATTTCTGGGAGATCGAACTGCCGATCATCGGCTATTTCACCGTCCTGCCGGCCCTCCTCATTTGCGGCCTCATGCTGGGCGCGATCGCCCTTTTTATGTCGTCGGTAATCAAGCAGCTCGAGAACTTCGCCGGGGTCATGAATTTCGTGATCTTCCCGATGTTTTTCGCGTCCTCGGCGCTCTATCCCCTGTGGCGCATCAAAGAAGCAAATCCGCTCCTCTATGAGATCTGTCGCGCCAATCCCTTCACGCACGCCGTCGAACTCATCCGCTTTGCCATGTATGGCCGGCTTGAACCGGTCGCACTCGCCGTCGTGCTGGCATTCACGGCGATGTTTTTGACCGCGGCCATCTACGCCTATAACCCATCCAAGGGAATGCTGGCCCGGCGGGGGGAAGCCGGTTGAGGAGCCGCATCATGCCCCACACCAAACTGATCCTAGCAGGCCTGATTCTCGCCGGCATCGCCGCCCCCGCCCTCTCGCCTACCTTGGCCGCGGACGCCACCAGCCCCGATTGGCCGTGCGTGCAGAAGAAGGTTTCCCTCCTCACCTCGGCGCAATTCTGGGACGGACCGCAAGTCGAGGGCTTGTCGGGCTGGCAAGGCAATGAGTTGATTAGCAAGCTGATTGTGGTGCTGATGAGCCGCCGCAGCACGATCGAAGAGGTGGCCGCGGCGATCGCCACCTTTGCGCAGGCACAGCCGGAAGCAACGCGCGAGGAGGCTCTCAAGCAGCTGTTCGCCGGCGTGCTGGCCAGCGCCAATAGCGAGCGCAGCCTCGTGATGGCGGGCATCGAGCGCTTCCAACAGCGTCAGCGGGGACGGGCGCACGAAATCGAACGCCAAGGCGCCGAGCTCCATCACCTCAAGGAGCGCGCCGCCAAGGAAGAAGGCGCGCGCCACGACCTGAAGGTCGCCGAGGACAAGTACAACTGGGATGTGCGCGTGTTTACCGAGCGCCAGCAGTCCCTGCCGCTGGCGTGCGAGATACCGGTGCTGATCGAACAGCGGCTGTTTCAACTCGGGCGCGAGATCCGCTCGCAGATGCGCGATTGAAGGCGCGTGTGAGGCGCCGTCGAGGCCGCTAGCGCCGCGGCGCCGTGATCAGATTGGACTGCTCGTCGAGCAACGGCACGCCGAAGTGCAAGAGCACCGCATCCATATCGCCCTGGTGCCTGGCGATGATATCATTGAGCTGGTGCTTCCATTCGTCCTCGAGGTTGCGCACGCCGAAGGTAATGCGATAGGCCATGCGCGGTTCGCCCACCTCCTTCAAGAGTGGCGCCAGGACCAGTTTTTCCCCGCCGCGCGCGGCAAAGTATCCACCGATCGGCCCCCACAACACGCCCGCATCGATGTCGCCGGAGCGAATATCGCCGATCATGCGTTCGCCCGGAGAGTCGTAGCGTCGGTCCACCATCAGGGGATAGGGCTTGGCGTGCTGCATCAGGCCGAGCCGGACCATGCTGGCAGAGGGCGGCGTGCCGGCGATGATGCCGATCCGCTTGTCGCGCAGGCGAGGATCGGCAAGGCTGTCGACGCCGTCGAGCCCCGCGCCGGCGCGATAGACCAGCGCATAGGTCGAGCGGTAGTAGGCATTGGTGTTGAGAACGAGGTCGTCGCCCTGGGCGTAGCCGAGGACCACGTCGCACCGCTTGGCAAACAGCGTATTGCGGATGAAGCCGGTGGCCTGCGGGAACCAGGTGTACTCGAGCGGGAGCTTGAGGTCGCCGGCAACGATCTCGGCGATCTTGTTCTCGAAGCCTTCGCCCTTCTCGTTCGAAAATGGCAGGTTGGCCGGGTCGGCGCAAACGCGCAAGGTCGTGCGGTTGACGAGGTCGACGCGCTGGGCTTGCGCCGCGCGCCCATCAAGGCCGCCGCCCGCCAGCGCAAGCGCCAGCAGCAAAATGATTGGTCGCTTACTTGCCACCGAAGCAGGCCTTTTCCGTGGCGTCCGCCGCCGCCGGCTTCTCGACCCGCTTGGCGGGGCGACCGCGCGGCAGCACGCCGTCGGCGCGCGCCTTGAGGTAAACATAGATGTCGTCGAGGTAGCACATGACGTTGGGATTATCCCCCAGCGCCGGCATCTTACTTTGCTTGTCTGCGCGCACCACTTCGCGACCGCTGGCGACCACCAGCATGAAATCGGCGTAGCTCATGGTTTTG
>DATMZT010000061.1:0-29185 GCA_035573335.1 Hyphomicrobiaceae bacterium
GCTGTTCGTGGCCGCGGCCGGCAACGGCGGGCCGTTCGCAATGCCGAGTTACCCGGCCGCCTATCCCGAGGTGATCGCGGTAACCGCGGTTGACCGCAATCTCGTGGGCTATCGGCATGCGACCCGTGGACCGCACATCGACTTGGCGGCGCCCGGCGTCGACATTTGGACGGCCATGCCCGACAAGCGGGAAGGACCGCAGACTGGCACGTCCTTCGCGGTGCCCTACGTCACGGCTGCCGCCGCGGCCGTCTATCCCAAAGAGGAGCTCCTCTACAAAGGGCGCCCGCTCGATCCAAAAAAAGCGGTGCTGAGCCGGCTCACGACGCGCGATCTGGGCCCCGCTGGCCGCGACGCCATTTACGGACAAGGCCTGTTGCAGGCGCCGGCCAAGTGCGCCGACAAGTCCGGTACGGGGGCGTCAGTCGAGGTGAGCTCGGCGTGGTCCCCGACCCTACAGCCCGTCGTGCAGCCAAGCGAAACTGGGGCCGCCTCGGGCCTGATGTCGCTCACGCCATCGGCAGAAGTGCGGTGGCCGGGGGTGGTGCAGCACCTTTCCTTCCAGGCCGATCAGTAGCGGGAGTCCCGCCGCGCTTTTTTCCGGGGGTGTGTAACGGGCCTTCGGTTGCGCGTCCGTTACCGGGGCCCCTGCGTCGTTTGGCGCCGTCGTAAGGTGTTCCGAGCGACTGCGTCACGAGGCGACCCTCAGGCGACCCTGGGGCGACCCTGGGGCGGACCCTCCGCCGCGAGCGCGAGGCCGGCCGCGGACCGCCGGTGCAAGCCAACGGGAGGGCCCCGCGTTTTATTCAGCGCGGCTGCCGCCAACCGTCCGCAATCAGTCGTTTCTCATCGGTGGGCAGCAGGACGACATCGCGCATCAGCTTGCCGAGCGTGATCTCGAGGTTGCCGAGGCCATCCTTGCCTTCCCTTGTCTCCTTGCCCGCCGGCGTATAGCTGCCGTCCTGCGGCCGCGGCGGGTCGAGCCGGGCCCAACCCTTCACCTGCCAATCGCCGGTGGCGTCGCGGCAGGCAATGCCCGCAAGGCGTGCTTCTTCCCCGCGCGTCACCTCGTACTGGCGACACCACTCGTTCTGCCGACTAAAGAAAGTGCCGGTCGGCTTGAGACTGGCGAGGGGGGTCGCAATATTGCTTTCGGTGTGCTCCAGCGCGCGCTGGAATTGCCCCGGCAGCAGCACCCCCTTCGCCTCGAGCTCGGCCAGTTGCGGGCCCGAAGCGTTGGTCGTGCTCAGGTGCCAGGCAAGTACGGTCGCACAAATGAGGGCGGCAAGGCCCGCAAGCGACCACACCGGTAGGCGCCAGCCGTCGGCCAGTCGTGCCTCACTCATCGAGCGCATCAGCATGATCCACCGGCGCTCACCCGGACCGGGGGTTTCTCCGGCCAGCAGCCGGCGCAAGCGATCGGGAACCGGCGGCAGGCGATCGAACGGCGCCGCCAGGCCGCGGTTGGTGATGATGTAGCTTTCAAGCTTTTCCAAGAGGGCAGGGTCCCGCAGCAGAGCCTGCCGCACCAGGGGGCGCAAGTGCCGCGGTAGCACGCCATCGGCGTAGGCCATGAGATCGGCGTCCGAGATCTTGGTCATAGCCGCGTCCCTGCTTTTGTTACGGTAAGATGAGTCTCGGTGGGCAGGTCCGGTTGCGACCGGGCCCGGCTAGCGGGGGGCGACGGCTCGAGCCGCTCATGCAACTCGCGGCGAGCGCGCGCTAGTCGGCTCATCACCGTGCCGATCGGCGTACCGGTGATTTCGGCGGCCTCCTTGTAGGAGGCCCCGTCGATGCATACCAACGCCACCAGCACCTGCTGTTCTGGGGAAAGTTCGGTCATGGCGTCGAGGACGGCCTCAAGCGTGAGGCGGCCCTCCACCACATTGCGGCCGTCCTGACCGGGCACAGCCTCAACGACTTCGGGATCCGACACCTCGGAGCGGTACTTGCGAGCCCGCGTCCGGTCCAGCCACAGATTTTGCGCGATACGATACATCCAACTGTCTAATCTGGTACCTGGCTGCCACTGGTCCATGCGGGACAACGCACGCAAACACGTCTCTTGAACAAGATCGTCGCCTTGGTCCAAGTCCCCTGTGAGAGCAATGGCAAATCGCCTAAGTCTCGGTAGGAACTCGACCATTCGGGTGCGGAACTCGTCCGTCACGCGCGCTGTCTCCCCGCGGGTCGGGGATCTAACGCCTGACGGCGGCATTTATTCTCCAGAGTGGGAAAAACAACTCGCGTGGTGTGGTGAAAACCACATACCGCCGTGCTCACCCCCGTCAAGGCCGTGCCCGCGCCTGGGTCACCGGTACGCCGGGTTCGAATTTGACCCGGCGGATCACCAAGGTGGTCTTGACGCTGGCCACGTTGGGGGCCGCGGTCAGGTCCTGGATGACGAAGTCCTGGAATGCCGTCAGGTCTGGGGCTACGCACTTGAGCTGGAAATCCGTCTCGCCGGACAGCATGTAACACTCCCGCACCAAGGACCAGGCGAGCACCCGGTTCTCGAAAGCCCGCAGATCGGCCTCGGATTGGCTATGCAGACCCACCATGGCAAAGCCTATCACGTCAAAGCCGACGCTCTTTTCGTCGACCAGGGCGAAGTAGCCGGCAATCATGCCGGCCTCCTCCAGCGCCCGCACGCGGCGCAGGCAGGGCGGTGGCGAGATGCCGACCTTGCGCGCCAGTTCGACGTTGCTGACCCGGCCATTGGCTTGCAGTTCCTTGAGAATGCGCCAATCGGTGGCATCGAGACGGGCACGCATGGCAAGAGGGCTCCGAGCAATTGTTGCAACTGTTCCCCAAAAGCGCCCGCCGGCGCAACGTCGTTCGCCGCGCCGAGGCCGTGGCGGCCCCAAGCCAAGGAGGATCCCAATGAGCGCTCAGGCGGCGACTGCTGGACGTCGCGGCTGGATCATCAGCGACGGCAAGCGCGGCAACGAAGTGCAAAGCGGCGGCGTGCTGGCGGCGCTGGGCCTTGCCTGCGAGACCAAGCTGGTTGAACCGAAAGGGCTCTGGCAGCTCTTGTCGCCGTGGGGTCCCGTCAGCCCGTCTGAGCATTTCGGCGGGCCACAAAGTCAATTCCGGCCGCCTTGGCCGGATTTCGCCATCGCCACCGGCCGCTTGACGACGCCCTACATCCGCGCGCTCAAACGGGCAGCGGGCCTTGCCACGTACACCATCATCCTGCAGGACCCGAAGGTGAGCGCGACCGCCGCCGACTTGTTCTGGGTGCCCGAGCATGACGCGCGCCGAGGTGCCAATGTTGTGACGACGCTGACGGCCCCGCACGGCTTCTCGCAACATTGCCTGCTCGAACTTGGCAAGCATCTGCCGCCGATGCTCGCCGCGCTACCGCAACCACGCATCGCCGTTGCGCTCGGCGGACCCAACGGCAACTATCGCTACACCGCCGAGGTCATGGCGCATCTTGCGAGCGCGCTCACCTCGCTCACCGCCTTGGGCGCGGGCCTGATGATCACGCCGTCGCGGCGGACCCCGGTCGATGTCGTCGCGCGCATCCGGGAGGCGGTGACGGGCCCATCCCAATGGCTTTGGGACGAGGTCGGCGAGAACCCTTACCCCTATTTCTTGGCGCACGCGGACGCCTTCATCGCGCCCGCCGATTCCGTCAACATGACCGGAGAGCCGTGCGCCACGGGGCGGCCCGTCTTCGTGTTCCACCCCGACGGCGGCTCGGCCAAGTTCGACCGCTTTCATCGCGCGCTCGAGCGGTATGGAGCGACGCGGCGGCTGCCCCGACGTTTCGAGCGCTTCGAGACCTGGAGCTATGCTCCGCTCAATTCGGCCGAAAGCATTGCGCAGGAAGTGGCGCGCCGCTGGAGCAAACGCGCCCGAATGCTTGGCACCGCGGCCCGGCGGGCGCCCTGAAAAAAGGCGGCCGTTGGCGCGGCGCAGACGGCGGGTGGTGCTATTGACGGGTGGCGCATTTCGCCGGATATGCAACTTGCGCCGATCTCACCCTTCCCCCTGCCCGGCGGATCAAGACGTACCTGAGCTCCTTCTCAAGGCCTGAGCGATGGCCATTCCCATTGTGCCGCTGGTGGTTGCCACCGCCCTTTTCATGGAGAACACCGATTCCACCATTCTGGCGACGGCGCTGCCCACCATCGCCCGCGACCTGGGCCTCGATCCGATTTCCCTGAAGCTCGCGGTCACGTCCTATCTCGTCAGTCTTGCCGTCTTCATTCCGGTCAGCGGTTGGGTCGCCGACCGTGCCGGCGCGCGCACCACCTTTCGCCTCGCCCTCTTTCTGTTCATGGTCGCTTCGATCGGGTGCGCCTTCTCGAGCTCGCTGGCGGGCTTCGTGTTCTGGCGCGCGGTGCAGGGCGTGGGCGGGGCCATGATGGTGCCGGTGGGGCGCATGGTGGTGATTCGAACGGTGGCCAAAAACGAGCTGGTACGGGCGCTCTCCTTCATCGCCATGCCGGCGCTTATCGGCCCCATGCTCGGGCCGCCGCTCGGCGGTCTGATCGTCAGCTATGCGGATTGGCGTTGGATCTTCTTCGTCAATATCCCGATCGGCATTCTCGGCATCATCCTGGCCTCGATCTACGTGCCAGACATCAAGCAGGAGACGGCCCCGCTCGACGTCAGCGGATTTGTGCTGAGCGCTCTCGGCCTCGGCGGGGTGATCTTGGGGGCGGCCATGACGGGCCGGCACATCGCACCCGTTGAAGTGGCGGTCGGCGCCATGCTGATCGGGGCCGTGATGCTGACGGGCTACGTGCGCCATGCGCTGCGCACGGAACGGCCGTTGCTCGATCTGCGCCTGATGCGCTTTCGCACCTTCGAGGCGGGAATTCTCGGCGGCACCTTTTTCCGTTTCGGCGTGGGTGCCAGCGCCTTCTTGCTGCCGCTGATGCTGCAACTGGGCTTCGGTCTCGATCCCTTGCGCTCGGGCCTCACCACCTTCGCCGGAGCCGTCGGCGCGCTGATGGTCAAGCCGTTCGCGCGCAGCTTTTTGTTCAGGTTCGGCTTTCGGCGGCTGCTGATCGTCAACGGACTGTTGGCCTCCCTGACGCTGATGGCGTTCGCGCTCTTCAAGCCGACCACGCCGCACGTCATTATGGTGGGCGTGCTGCTGTTGGGTGGGTTCCTGCGCTCGCTGGAATTCACGAGCCTATCGGCCATCACCTACGCCGAGCTGGAAACCCGGCAGATCAGCGCCGCAACCGGGTTGGCCAGCGTCGCCCAGCAAGTGTCAATCAGTCTGGGGGTGGCGACCGGTGCCATGGTGCTCGAGATATCGGCTTGGGCGGCCGGGCGGCTGGCCCCAGCGGTGGCGGACTTTGCCGCCGCCTTTGTGGTCGTCGGCCTGGTGTCGGCGATGACCTCGGTGCTGATGTTGCGGCTGCCGTCGGGTGCCGGCGACGAAATCGCAGGCCGCGTCCTGCCGCCCGCCGAGCCGCCGCGCGTGCGGCCTGCCTAGTCTTAGCAGTACTCGCCCACCGTTAGGCCGGGCGCGCCCGGGGCTGCCAGATCGCCGTGTGCGCGATGCGCGCGATCGGCCTTTGCTCGTCAGCCACGACCAAGCCATCGAGCTCGACAAAGCGATGGCCCTTGCGTTCGTCGTTGGCAACGATTTTGGCACGAACGCTGAGTTGGTCGCCGATTCTCACGGCTGCGAAGTGCTCTATTCGGCTGCCGACATGGATCCATGGGCCGAGCACGACATTGTGCACCAGCGCCCAGTTGAAAAGGCGCGGCAGCAGGCCGGGATGGCAGAGGCCTTCGGCGGCATAGATCGGATCGGTCTCGCGCACGTCATCGTAGTACTGGGCCGCGAATTGCGCGGTCACCGTAAGCGGACGGATGCCGAGCCATCGATCGCGCGCGAGCGTTGCTTGCTCGGCCGGGGGGCGATGGGCGACGGCCGGCACGGCGGCGAAGGCTTCGAGGGGCGGTGCGGGCACGCTGCCGAGCCAGGCGTGACCGGTGGCGCACAGCTCATCGCGGCACGTCACCTCGAGGTCGAGGCCGCCATTGGCCGCCCGCGCCGTAACGGTGGTGGGCTCCCCGTCGTAGACCGGCTTCACGAACCGCGCCTCGAGCACGCCGCGCTCGAGAAAGGTTCGCCGCCAGCGCACCACGGGCGGATGCGTCATATAGGCGTAGACGTCGACGCCGGGTACCAGCCCGCCCGCGAAGCCGAATTGGCGGGCGACCGTGTCGTCGTGCATCTTGTTTTCGGACTGGCGGGCACTGTTATAGGCGATCAGCCGATAGGGTGCGAGCGCGTCATCCATTGGCGCACCTCCTTAGGCCGATGCCGTGACGGGAGCCCCGCCGGCCAGCCAGCGCTCGAGCGGTTCGAGCAGGTCTTCGAGCGGCCGATAGCCATTGGTCACGAGCGCGTAACCCTTGGCCCGGCTGCCGGCGATCAGGGTGGGAAAACCGCGGATGCCCAGCTCCTGGGCGGTCAGGAAATCGCGGAAGGTCTCGTTGCGCGTCGCCGGTGCCGAGAATGTCGCGGCGAACGCCTGGCGTGCGAGGCCCGCCTCCTCAGCGACGCGGGAAATCTCGTTTGCCGAGGTCATGTCGCGGTTCTCGGCATAGAACGCCTGCTGGATCGGGGCCATGAATGCCAGGGCCAACGCCGGTTGCAGCCGGCGCACCGTCACCACCGCACGGCAGGCTGGCTCTGTGTCGTAACTGAAGCTTTCACGCTCGAAGAAGCTCATGTCGAAAGGCTGACCCGTGGCGGCGCCGACTTGGGTCCAGGCCTGGCGGACGTAGTCCTTGTCGGCCGCGCGCATGACCTCGGTGTTGCCGGCTCTGAGCCCGCCCATCATCAGCCGCAGCGGTAACCGCGCTGCGAACCGCTCGCCGAGCGCGGAGATCACCGGCGCGAAGCCGTAACACCAAGAGCACATGGGATCGGCGACATAGATCAGTTCCATGGCTGCCGTCATTTGCCTTGGCTCCTTGGCGTCCTGCCAGGATACGGCACCGAGCATGTAAGCCGCCAATCTAGCGTCGCGCGCCCAGTTTTCCTAGGCGTGGGGCCGAGCCCGGCTTGGGAACTTGCCCGGCGGTCGCATCGTTCCCATCTCAAGGGAGCGCAACGGGGCAAGGTGAACGATCAGCAATGTTCCCGATCCGAGACAGCGTCAGCCGCACCACTGACCCCATCGTCGTTTGGACGATCATAGGGCTGAACATTGCCGCCTTCTTCTATCAGCTCGGCATGAGTGCGCCGGAGCTCAACTATTTCCTGTATCAGCATGCCCTGGTGCCGCGACGTTATTTCAGCCCGGGATGGGCTAACATGGTGGGCCTGTCGCCTACCGACTTCTCGCCCTTCCTCAGCAACATTTTTCTGCATGGCGGCTGGCTGCACATCATCTTCAACATGTGGACGCTCTATATCTTCGGTCCGGCGCTCGAGGATCGCTTGGGCTCGGTGCGCTTCGCCATCCTCTACCTGTTGGCCGGCGTCGCCGCGAGCGCCACGCATGCCCTGTTCAATGCCACCTCGATGGTGCCGGCGCTCGGCGCCTCCGGCGCCATCGCCGGCGTGATCGCCGCCTACGCCGTGCGCTTTCCCTACGCCTGGGTGCGCATTCTGGTGCCGATCGTTTTCATACCCCTATTCTTCAGCATCCCGGCCATAGCCTTCGCCGGCATCTGGTTCTTCATGCAGCTGATCCAGGGAGCAAGCGAGCTCTTCTCGCCCTTCCAATTGGGTGCGGGCATCGCCTGGTGGGCGCACATCGGCGGCTTTGTCGCAGGCTGGGTGCTGCTTGGAGCGCTCGATCCTTCGGCCGCCGCGCACCGGGGCCAGGCCGGCTGGTACAACGGCGGGCCCTGGGAGCGCTCGGGGCGCCGCTGAGGCAGGGGCCGCGATGCTGCGCTTGAGGCGGAAAGCGCTTCAAGCTAAAAGGCCCAACAACTCCCCATGACTCCGAACGGCGAGGCGCCCGTGGCGAATCCCCAATACGTCTATCACATGCACAAGCTGTCCAAGACCTACCCAGGGGGCAAGCAGGTCTTGAAGGACATCTCGCTGTCGTTCTTTCCCGGCGCCAAGATCGGCGTGGTCGGCTTGAACGGTGCTGGCAAGTCGACGCTGCTCAAGATCATGGCCGGTGATCTGGAGGACTATGTCGGCGAGGCCTGGGCCGCGGACGGCATTCGCGTCGGCTACTTGCCTCAAGAACCCGAGCTCGATGCGCAAAAGGACGTGCTCGCCAATGCCATGGAGGGCGTGGCGGAGAAGAAAGCGCTGGTTGATCGCTACAACGAACTGGCCGCCAACTATTCGGACGAGACCGCCGAGGAGATGGCCAGGCTGCAGGATGAAATCGAGGCGCAAGGTCTGTGGGACCTCGACGTCCAGGTGGAGCAGGCGCTCGATGCCTTGCGCTGCCCACCCGGGGAAGCGGACGTGAACACGCTGTCGGGCGGCGAGAAGCGGCGCGTGGCCCTGACCAAGTTGCTGCTCGCCAAGCCCGACATCCTCCTGCTCGACGAGCCGACCAACCACTTGGACGCGGAATCGGTGGCGTGGCTGGAACGGTATCTCAAGCAGTATCCCGGCTGCATCATGCTGGTGACGCACGACCGGTATTTTCTCGACAATATCACCGCATGGACCCTCGAGCTCGATCGCGGCCAGGGCGTGCCCTACAAAGGCAACTATTCGAGCTGGCTGGAGCAAAAGGCCAAGCGGCTCGAGGTCGAAAAGGGCCAGGAGGAAGCAAAGCAACGCACGCTGAAGCGCGAACTCGAATGGATCAGGTCCTCCCCCAAGGCGCGCCAGGCGAAGTCGAAAGCGCGCATTCAGGCTTACGACCGGTTGGCAGAGGAGGCCGGTCGCGAGCAGGCCGGCAGGGCACAAATTCAGATCCCGCCGGGGCCGCGGTTGGGGGGCGTCGTGCTGGAGGTCGAAGGCTTGTCGAAAGCCTTCGGCGACCGCTTGCTGATCGACGACCTGTCCTTCACCTTGCCGCCCGGCGGCATCGTTGGCGTGATCGGCCCAAACGGTGCCGGCAAGACGACGCTGTTCAAGCTGCTCACGGGGGTGGAACGGCCGGACGGCGGTAGCATCCGGCTCGGTGACAGCGTCAAGCTTGGATACGTCGACCAAAGCCGCGCGCATCTTGAGGACAAGAAGACGGTGTGGGAGGAGGTGTCGAACGGGCTCGACATCATGAAGCTCGGCGACAAAATGGAGGTGAACAGCCGCGCCTACGTGAGCTGGTTCAACTTCAAGGGGCCCGACCAGCAAAAAAAGGTTGGTCTGCTCTCGGGCGGCGAGCGCAATCGCGTGCATCTCGCCAAGATGCTGAAGGAGGGCGGCAATCTGCTGCTCCTCGACGAGCCCACCAACGATCTCGATACCGAGACCTTGTCGGCGCTGGAGGCGGCGCTTGAGGATTTTGCTGGCTGCGCCGTCATCATCAGCCACGACCGCTTCTTCCTCGACCGCATGGCGACCCACATCCTGGCCTTCGAAGGCGATAGTCACGTCGAATGGTTCGAAGGCAACTTCCAGGACTACGAGGCCGACAAGAAGCGGCGGCTCGGGGATGCCGCCGTCGAGCCGCATCGGATTAAGTTCAAGCGCTTCGAGCGGCGCTAGGCAGCAGTTGCCAACCGTCCCTTGGGGCACGGTCAGCGGTTTGGCGCGAGCAGCGCCCGTCGCCGGCGCCAGTCTTGCGGTTTTTTCCAAGCCGCCGCGCCAGCGGCCGCGCTTATGGGTCCGGGCTTCTTGCTGGGCCGACAGCGAGCCCCAGCCCCTAAAATTGAAGGCAAGGCCCGCGCGCACCCTGCTGTCTTCCCAGATCGCCGATGCGCTCGCCCCGAGCAGCGTGCGGCCGCGGCGGTCGCCTCCAGCGTAGGAGATGAGGCCGTCGGTCTCCATCCCACGCGCGTAAGGCCCCTGCGCAAGGCTGCGATGGGGCTGGCGCAGGTTCGTCCGTCATCTGGCCCAGCACCTCGGCGCTTGCGGCGGCCAAGACGCCGGGCAAGGCCAGCCGTGCCTTGCTTGATGACCTGGAAGCTGAGCCCAGGGCTCGGTCGGTGCCCATCCTGGCCATGGGTCGCGGACGCGGACGAGCGGTGCCGCGACGTCAAGCCGTGGAGAAAGCGATTGTTGCCGACCGCCCGGGGCTCTCTTTCCGGGGCCAGGAGGAACCGGCGCTTTTCAGGGCGATGGTCGAGCGCCTAATCGTCGACCCGGAGCCCGGCGCATGGAAACAATGCGATCCGCGCGCTGCCGGCCGCGGTTCGTTGACCACGCTGGGCTCGGGCCGATCGCGCCTCTGCGGGGGCCTTTTGAGCTTGCCGCGTTGGACGCTAGCTTCGATTGAGCGCAGCGGTCAGGGCGTGCAGGTTGCCGCCATTCTGATCGATGTAGTCCTCGAACAATTTTTTCAGAAATGGCGTCATCCAAAAGCCCAGTACCATGGCGTCGCGGACCTTGTAGCCGTTGCCGTACTTGGCAAGCAGCCAGCGCACGTCGTAGGCCGTGCCGTCCTGCAGCACGACCTGGCTGTCGACCATCACGCCGTTGCTGCCGCGCGAACTTTGGTTCGTCCAGTTGACGCGCGAGACGGGGTATTTCGGTGCCTCGCTGGCGGCATACCGCGAAATAAAGCGAACCATGCCGGAAAAATAGGTTTCCCGGTCGGTTGCGGCCAACTTGGCGCGATAGTTGCCGAGGGAATAAAGGCCGATATAGGACACATCGGCATGACGCTGGATCACGGTGGCCATCACACCGGGGGAGCGCGTGCGGGCGGCCGACATCAGCTCTTTACCCACCTGCGACATGTACACGACCGGCGGATCGGCGGCGCGCGCCAGCGATGCTGCACCAAACCAATCGGCGAGGAGCGAAGCCAGGATCGCAACCGCAGCGAGCACCCCTGCCGCGAGGCTGGCCCGACCCCTGGCCCGACAACTCCTGGCAAGGCTGGTCATGCAACCTAATTGCTTCATCATGCGCAACGTGTCCCCTCTCCCGTGACGCAGGCCCCCGTACTCGTCGTCTGGAGCTTGCACGTGTTTTTGAACACGGAATGGGCGCCCCGTCAAAGGCCTCCTGCCACCGACGACCGGATCGGGTGTGCACCCCTCAATGTCATTGAATTGTGTCGAGCCGGCGATGCGACGCCCACCCCGCGCACGCGCGCAGCCCCGTAAAAAAGCGGGCCGCGCCTCGAGGCGCGGCCCGCCGCACACAGCCAACAACTTAAATCCGTTAGCTCTGGTTTTTCACTTCCGGCAGTTTGCTCACTTCGTCGGACGTCATGCCGAGCTGCACACTATCGCCGGATTTGGTGAATTTCCCTTCGGGAATCTCTACGAGCTTGCCGCCAAAGCCGAGAAAACCACCGGTTTTGAGGCGGATAGCCCGCACGTTGCCGTCGGGACCGGCGTTAACGCTCTGCACCGAGCCAAGCTTGTTGCCGTCCGAGGAAAACACATTGAGGCCGATCATCGGGTTTTTTGCCGGGGCCGCCGACTGCCGCTCCATCGCGGACGGCGCCGCCGGTGTCTTCACCGGGTCGGAGGGCTTCATACCGGTGGGCGGTGTCGGTGCCGGCTCCGGCTTGACCGCAGGAGGGGTGACCTGCGTGTCGGGCGTGGGCGTCTGCGTTTGCGCCGCGGCAGAGAATGCGGCGGCACTGGACAGGAGGGCCGCGGCACCGATCAGGCGCAGGCGCGTGAGCGTCGTCATGATGCAATCTCCGTTTGTTGTTGCTGCTCTCGGGACAACCCAGCACTGGCGCAAAGGTTGCGCCGCGCGGGCGCCGTCGAGACGGCTTTTGTGGGGGGGTTGGAACATCCGGGCGGCCGCCACCGCAAATGACATTTTGCCGCCACCTTTTCGTCAACCCTTCGCCCCAAAGCAACCGCGTCGCCGGGGCGCCCGTCCGTCCCGAGGCGGAATGGGGTGCACGGCGCCCGCGCGCGCTGCCGCCCGGTCGTGTCGGGCGACAAGCAGTGCACGGATGAAAGCGGGGAAACGGCGCGCACGGTCGGCAACGGCAAGGCACCCCGGCACCTGCCAACGGCGTGGGCACCTGCCGGCCAGCGCCGCCTGAGCGTTCGCATGCCTTTTGGCCGCTGCCGCCGGCCTCCCGCGCGGGGGCTCCCGCGCGGCGTCCCACTTGGACCCACCGCCGGACTTGGTGAGCGTCCCAGGGCCGGACCGTTCTGGGCGCGGCCCGGTGCCCGCGGCTCTGGCCCACGGCCGGGACGCCGCCGGAGTCTCCACTTGACATATAAGGATATCTTTATATGGTTGGGCGCTGGAGCCGAGAAACGCCATGCCAGCCCTGTCCCAGCAGATGTGCGTCAGTGTCCTCAAGGCGATGGCAGAGCCCACGCGGCTGCGCGTCCTGGCGCTGCTGGCCTACGGAGAACTCAACGTCAAGGACCTGACGAGGGTCCTGGGCCAGAGCCAGCCGCGCATCAGTCGTCACCTCAAACTCCTGTGCGAAGCGGGGTTGGTCGAGCGTGCCCCCGAAGGCAGCTGGGTCTACTTCCGCTTGTCCGACCAACAAAACGGCAGCGAGCTCGCCGGTCTGGTATTGGGCGCCGTCGATGCCAACGATCCCGTGTTGCTGCGCGATCGCGCGCGGGCAGAGGCCCTGCGCACGGAACGCGAGGCAATGGCCCAGGCCTACTTTCAAACCCATGCCGACGAATGGGACAGCATACGGGCGCTGCACGTGGCCGAGGGTAGCGTCGAGGCGGCAATCGCGACCGCCCTCGATGGCGAACCTCTAAACCTCCTGATCGACCTGGGTACCGGTACGGGGCGCATGCTGGAGCTGCTCGCCGGGCGTTATCGCCGAGGGCTCGGCATCGACCGCAGCCCGGCGATGCTCGCTTACGCACGCGCCAAACTCGAGCGTGCTCGGCTGCACTATGCGCAAGTGCGCCAGGGCGACATTTACGACCTGCCGCTCGCCGATGCTGTGGCCGACGCCGTCGTCATGCACCAGGTGATGCATTTTTTAGGCGATCCGCCGCAGGCGATCCGCGAGGCCGCCCGCGTTTTGCTGCCGGGCGGGCGGTTGCTGATCGTCGATTTTGCGCCCCACGAGCTTGAATACCTGCGCGATCAGTTTGCCCACGAGCGCTTGGGATTTTCTCATGCGCAGGTGGCCCAGTGGCTTGCCGACTGCGGACTTGAGCTGCGGCAGCGGCATGATCTTGCGCCGGCGAGCGCGGCGCCGGGTGGGCAACTCACCGTTTCGATCTGGCTCGCGAGCCGGCCCGGGACGGGGGCGCCCAGGCAGGGTGGTAGCGAGCAGCGCAACCTCGAGCAGGTGAGCTGATGGAGAGCGTCAAGGAACGCCGCAGCAGGCTCGTCGGCGACGGCGACATCAACGTCTCCTTTGAGTTCTTCCCGCCCAAGACGGAAAAGATGGAGGAGGCGCTCTGGGGTGCCATTCGCCGTCTCGAGCCCCTGCGGCCCCGCTTCGTGTCGGTCACCTACGGCGCGGGCGGCTCCACCCGCGAACGCACCCACGCCACCGTTGCCCGCCTCGCCCGCGAAACCGGCCTCGTGCCGGCGGCGCACCTTACCTGCGTGGAGGCGAGCAAGGCGGAGGTCGACGAGGTCGCGCGCCGCTATCAGGCGAGCGGCGTCAACCACATCGTCGCCCTGCGCGGTGATCCGGTGGGTGGCGCCGGCAGCCGCTATGCCCCCCATCCCGGCGGCTACGCCAATGCCGCCGACTTGGTCGGTGGCCTGAAGCGGATCGGCAATTTCGAGGTCTCCGTCGCCGGCTATCCGGAGTGCCATCCCGACAGTCCCGACCTGGCGCGGGACCTCGACAACCTCAAAGCCAAGGTCGATGCCGGCGCAGCGCGCGTCATCACCCAGTTTTTCTTCGATAACGACCACTATTTGCGCTTTCTTGAGCACGCGCGCCGCGCGGGCATCTGGGCGCCGATCGTTCCCGGCATCGCCCCGGTGCATAACTTCAAGCAAGTCGCCGCGTTTGCCGCCCGCTGCGGCGCCAGCGTGCCGGCCTGGTTGGCGCGGCGCTTCGACGGTTTGGACCACGATCCGCAAACCACGCACCTGGTCGCCGCCGCCGTGGCCGCCGAGCAGGTGATGGATCTCGTCGATCAGGGCATCCGCCAATTCCACTTCTACACCCTCAACCGGGCGGATCTGGTCTATGCCATTTGCCATCTCTTGGGTCTGAGGCCACCGGCCTCGACGTCGAACAAAGTGGTCAACGCATGACACGATCCCAACGTCTGGCGGCGCTGACGGCGGCCGCCGAAGAGCGCATTTTGATCATCGACGGTGCCATGGGCACCATGATCCAGCGCCTCAAGTTCGACGAGGCCGCCTTTCGCGGTCAGCGGTTCGCCGGTCATGGCAAGCCCGTGCAGGGCAACAATGACTTGTTGGTGCTGAGCCAACCGCAGGCGATCGCCAAGATTCACGCGGACTATCTCGCCGCCGGCGCCGACATCATCTGCACCAATACCTTCAATGCCCAAGGCATCTCGCTTGCCGACTACGACATGCAGGCGCTGGCGCACGAGATCAATTACGTGGCAGCACAACTCGCCCGCACCGCTGCCGATGGCGCCCGGCGCGCCAATGGCGCGCCGGCGGCCGTGGTCGCCGGCGCCTTGGGTCCGACCAACCGCACCGCCTCGATTTCCCCGGACGTCAACGATCCGGGCTTTCGCAACATTTCCTTCGATGAGCTTGCCGACGCCTATGGCGGGCAGGTGCGCGGACTGATCGAAGGCGGCGTCGATCTCCTGCTGATCGAGACCGTGTTCGACACGCTTAATGCCAAGGCGGCGGGCTTTGCGGCACTGCGCACCTTCGACGAACTGGGCGTCGAGTTGCCATTGATCATCTCCGGCACCATCACGGATCGTTCCGGCCGTACCCTATCCGGGCAGACCGCCGCTGCCTTCTTTTACTCCGTCCGCCACCTGAAACCGTGGGCGGTCGGGCTCAATTGTGCGCTCGGCGCCGAGCTGATGCGTCCCTACATTGCCGAGATCGCCGCCGTGGCGGACACGCGCGTCATCGCCTATCCCAATGCGGGCTTGCCCAACGCCATGGGTGAATACGACGAAGGTCCCCACGACATGGCCTGCCATATCGAACCGTGGGCCAAGGACGGTCTTGTCAATATCGTCGGGGGCTGTTGTGGCTCGACGCCGGAGCACATTGCCCAGATCAAGGCCAAGGTCGAAAGATTTCAAGCGCGCCGCGTCCCCGAGATCGAACGCCGCATGCGCCTGTCGGGGCTCGAACCCTTCGTGCACGGCTGAAAGCTGGGAGCCTAAACTGCAATGAGGGATCAGAGCGCCGCCACCAATTTCATCAATATTGGTGAGCGCACCAATGTCACGGGCTCGCTCAAGTTTCGCAAACTGATCGAGGCCGATGATTATGCCGCCGCCCTCGCCGTGGCGCGCAGCCAGGTCGAAAATGGCGCGCAAATCCTCGACGTCAACATGGACGAGGGTCTGCTCGATTCCGAAAAAGCGATGGTGACGTTCCTCAACCTGATCGCCTCTGAACCGGATATTGCCCGCGTGCCGATCATGATTGATTCCTCCAAGTGGTCGGTGATCGAGGCCGGGCTCAAATGCGTGCAGGGCAAGGCGATCGTCAATTCCATCTCCTTGAAGGAGGGCGAGGAGGCGTTTTTTGCCAGCGCCCGCAAGCTGATGCGCTATGGCGCCGCCGTGGTGGTGATGGCCTTTGACGAGCAGGGCCAAGCCGACACGGTCGAGCGCAAAGTGGCAATCTGCGAGCGCGCCTACGGCCTGCTCACCGGCCGGCTCGGCTTTGCCGCCGAGGATATCATTTTTGATCCCAACATCTTCGCGGTCGCGACCGGCATCGAGGAGCACAACGCTTACGGGCTTGCCTTCCTCGAGGCGACGCGCCAGATCAAGGCCAAGCTACCGCACGTGCACGTCTCGGGTGGCGTGTCTAACCTGTCCTTCGCCTTTCGCGGCAACGAGGCCGTGCGCCAGGCAATGCACTCGGTGTTTCTCTACCATGCCATTGCCGCCGGCCTCGACATGGCGATCGTCAATGCCGGGCAGATCACCATCTACGACGACATCGAGCCGACGCTTCGAGATCTGTGCGAAGACGTCATCCTCAATCGACGAGCAGACGCCACCGACCGGCTACTGGAGGCCGCCGGACGCTACCGGGGCGAGGGCGTCAAATCGAAGGAGAAGGACCTCGCCTGGCGCGAGGCGCCCGTCGAAGAGCGCCTCAAGCACGCTCTGGTGCATGGCATCAACGATTATATCGAGGCCGACACGGAGGCGGCCCGGCGCCTGGCTGCCAAGCCGATCGCGGTGATCGAAGGCCCGTTGATGGCCGGCATGAATGTCGTGGGCGACCTGTTTGGGGCCGGCAAGATGTTCCTGCCGCAGGTGGTCAAATCGGCGCGCGTGATGAAGCAGGCCGTCGCCTATCTACAACCTTTCTTGGAGGCCGAAAAAAGGGCCTCCGGCCTCGACCAGCTGCCGGCGGCGGGCAAGGTGGTGATGGCGACCGTCAAGGGCGATGTGCACGATATTGGCAAGAACATCGTCGGCGTCGTCTTGCAATGCAACAACTACCAGGTCATCGATCTCGGCGTAATGGTGCCGGCGCAGAAGATCCTGGAGACGGCGAAAAAGGAAAAGGCGGATATCATCGGCTTGTCCGGGTTGATCACCCCTTCGCTCGACGAAATGTGCCATGTCGCCGCCGAGATGGAGCGGGAGAACTTCACCGTTCCGCTCTTGATCGGCGGTGCCACCACCAGCCGCGTGCATACCGCGGTCAAGATCAATCCGAACTACGCGCGCGGGCAGACAATCTACGTCACCGACGCCAGCCGGGCCGTCGGCGTGGTGTCGAACCTGATGTCCGACCTCGAGCGCGGGCCCTACATCGACAGGATTCGTGCCGAATACAGCCGGATCCGCGAGGGTTACCTCAAAGGCGAAGGCAAAAAAACGCGACTGCCACTGGAGGCCGCGCGCAGCAATGCCTTCAAGATCGACTGGTCGGCGTTTCGGCCGGTGCGGCCGAGCTTTCTGGGCACCCGGCAGTTCAAGGCCTACTCCCTGGCCGAGCTCGTGCCCTATATCGACTGGACCCCCTTCTTCGCCACCTGGGAGCTGGTGGGCAAGTATCCGCGCATCCTTGACGACAACGTGGTGGGCAGCGAAGCGCGCAAACTGTTCGCCGACGCTGAGGCACTGTTGCGCCGTCTGGTCGCCGGCAACTGGCTCACGGCCAATGCGGTGATCGGGTTCTGGCCGAGCAATGCCGTCGGCGACGACATCGAACTTTACGACGACGAAGGGCGCGGGTCGCGGCGCGCGGTTCTACACACGTTGCGCCAGCAGATGGCGCGCGAGAACTTGCGCGACCGGGCCCACACCGCCCTCGCCGACTTTGTGGCGCCGAAGGCGAGCGGTATCGCCGATCACGTCGGCGCCTTCGCCGTGACGGCGGGCATCGGCGAGCCGGAGGCGCTATCCCGCTACATCGACCAGCACGATGACTACGGACGCATCATGCTGAAGGCGCTCGCCGACCGGCTCGCCGAGGCCTTCGCGGAGCGTCTGCACGAGCGCGTGCGCCGCGAATTTTGGGGCTTCGCGCGCGACGAGCGGTTGGATCGCGAGCAGTTGATCGCGGAAGCCTATCGGGGCATTCGCCCGGCGCCGGGTTATCCTGCCCAGCCCGATCACACCGAGAAGGCGACGCTGTTTGATCTGCTCGAGGCGGAGGCGGCCACCGGCATCCGCTTGACCGAAAGCTACGCGATGTGGCCGGGCGCCAGCATCTGCGGCGTTTATTTCGCCCATCCCGACAGCCACTACTTCGGCGTCGGCAAGATCGAGCGCGATCAGGCAGCCGACTACGCGCGGCGCAAGGGATGGAGCATCGAGGAAACCGAGCGCTGGCTCGCGCCGGTGCTCAACTATGATCCCAAGCTCGCCCGTAGCGCCGCGGCCTGATAGGGTTTGTCGGCGCCACAGAAAGAGCGAGAGCCGCGCGCAGCAGCCAAGGAGGCGACGTCGGGGCGAGCGGGGGATGGGATGCGCTCAGGTGGGGTGCTGCTGGCCGTGCAGCTCGTCGTTGGCTGTGTGGCGACGCCACGGCTGCTCGAGGCGCTGCCGCCCTTCGGCGGCCTCGGCATTCTCCGCTTCTGCCGTGCTGGCAGGCTGGTGGTTTGGCTCGTGGGCCTCGCCCTGTCGCAGGTGGGGCGCGACGCGCGCCAGACCACGGCGCCACCGTGATGGCCCCGATTTTGCTCGCCTTGGCAGGCGCACTCCTCATCGCCTTGCGCGGCGCCCTGCCCGTGGAACTGCGCAGCGCCACGCGCGCTTTGAGCGATGACCTCTACGCGTTGCTCGGGGCCTTGTTGGATGACACGCTGAAGCGCTGAGCGGCTATGCGCTCATTGCGCAGCGGGGCTGCGGTGTTGGCATGGGAAAAATGGCCAAGGGGAAAAGGCCCTGCGAAAAATGCCCATGGGAAAAATGCCGAGGGCGCGGAGATCGCTCTCTCGCGCCCTCAAAAGGCTGATTGGGACTTCGGCCGATCCCCATGTCCCGCGGATCGGCGCTCTCCCCTCTAGAACATGCCAAACACGACTGCAGTCAGAAAGGCGAAGGATATCAGGGCGGCAAGCACATTGAGCCTGGTCCGTAGTTCCATCGCTCTGCCTCCGGCGAGTGTTGACGCAAGTTGCCCCGCGCCAACGCAGGAATCTAGGGATCGGTTCGATAGCTGCCAAGCGAAATCGCTGCTGCAGCGCAATAATTCTAGGTTGTCGAATGAAGTTTCCGGATTGCCTCACCTCTTGATGCACAACAACCACGCGAACACTAGTCTTATACAAGAGACTTGTTTGAGTAAATGCGCTGTATTAACCTTACATTCAGATTGTAGAGCTTGCGACCATCCCAATCCTGCCCCAATAGCGTCATTCAAGTTCTTGTACAGAAAGAACGTCGGCGGCGTCGGTCGCGGCGTCGCATCGGCGCTGCCGCCGTTGCAAAGATGCGACAGATCCGCCGCACCCCAGCGGCCTGCCGCGGACGGTGATCGGCCTCGACACCCCGGCGCCAATGGCCTACCGAAGCGCGCTAGGAGGCCGAATCAGGCGTTTTCTGGAGACCACGATGGCAAACTTCAAGGCCTTGCTGGCCACTAAGACGGAGGCCGGCCAGAGCCTTACCTGGCAGGAGCTCGGCGATGGGGACCTGATGGAGGGTGACGTCACGGTCGCGGTAAGCCATACAACCATTAACTATAAGGATGGGCTCGCCCTCACCGGCAAGGCGCCCGTGATCCGGCGCTGGCCGATGATCCCCGGCATCGACTTTGCCGGTACCGTCGCCGGCTCGGCACACGCCGAGTTCAAGCCCGGCGATCAGGTGCTGCTCAACGGTTGGGGTGTCGGTGAGACCCATTACGGCGGCTACGCCGGGCGCGCCCGCGTCAAGGGCGATTGGCTGATCAAGCGGCCGGCGGCGCTCAGCGCCGGGGAGGCCATGGCGATCGGGACGGCGGGCTACACGGCCATGCTGGCCGTGCTGGCGCTCGAGCGCAATGGCCTCACGCCCAGCAAGGGGCCCGTGATCGTCACCGGCGCGGCCGGCGGAGTGGGCAGCGTCGCCATCATTCTGCTTGCCCGCCTCGGTTACCGCGTCATCGCCTCCACCGGCCGGACGAGCGAAGCGGACTATCTCACCGGCCTGGGGGCGGCCGAGATCATCGAGCGCGCGCAACTGCAAGGTCCCGCGCGGCCGCTCAGCAAGGAGCGTTGGGCCGGCGGCATCGACGCCGTCGGCAGCCACACGCTTGCCAATGTTCTCTCCATGACCCAGTACGGCGGCAGCATCGCCGCCTGCGGCTTGGCCCAAGGCATGGACCTTGCCTCCTCCGTCGCACCCTTCATTTTGCGCGGCATCACGCTGGCCGGCATCGACTCGGTGATGGCGCCCAAACCGCTGAGGCAAGAGGCATGGCAGCGACTGGCGCAGGACCTCGACAAGGACAAGCTGCGCGCCCTGACCACCACCAAGCCGCTGGCGGAGGTCACCCAGCTCGCGCCCGAAATCCTGGCCGGCAAAATCCGCGGTCGGGTGGTGCTCGATGTCGGCTAGCACCCTCTCGGGCAAACGCTTGCCCGATCGGCTTGATTTCGCGCGGCTTGATGCGCAAATCTTGCTAGTCCACGGCCGCTAAACGGCAGACGTCCACCAGCAAGAGCCCGCATGGTCCGTAGTCTCGACACACACCAGCCCCGGCATCCGGAAAAGGCCCACAAGCCGGACACCGAGGTTTTGCGCAAGCCCGATTGGATTCGCGTCAAGGTGCCGGCGGCCTCGCCGCACATCGCCCAGACGCGGCAGATCCTGCGCGAGCACGCGCTGCATACGGTGTGCGAGGAGGCCGCCTGCCCCAATTTGGCGGAGTGCTGGGCCGGGCGGCATGCCACCCTGATGATCATGGGCGACACCTGCACGCGCGCCTGCGCCTTCTGCAACGTGCGCACCGGGCTGCCGCGTGCCTTGGACGCGCATGAGCCCGAGCGGGTGGCCCAGGCGGTCGCCAAGCTGGGGCTCGCACACATCGTCATTACTTCGGTCGACCGTGACGATCTCCCCGACGGCGGCGCCCGCCACTTCGCCAGCACCATTGGCGCCATCCGCGCACACACGCCGCAGACCACGATCGAGGTGCTGACGCCGGACTTTCTGCGCAAGGACGGTGCCCTGGAAACGGTGGTTGCTGCCGCGCCCGACATCTACAACCACAACCTGGAGACGGTTGCCTCGCTCTACCTCAGGATCCGTCCCGGGGCGCGCTACTTCCATTCCATTCGCCTGCTCCAGCGCGTGAAGGAGCTGGCACCGGGGATGTTCACCAAGTCCGGGATCATGGTCGGCCTCGGCGAGGAGCGCGAGGAGGTGCTGCAACTCATGGACGATTTGCGTACGGCGGACGTCGACTTCCTCACCATCGGCCAATACCTGCAACCGACCCGCAAGCACGCCGAGGTGAAGCGCTTCGTGCCACCGGAGGACTTCGACGCCTACCGCCGGGTGGCGCTGTCGAAAGGCTTTCTGTTGGTCGCCGCCAGCCCACTGACGCGCTCGTCCTACCATGCGGGTGAGGATTTCGCTCGGCTGCGCGCCGCGCGCGCCGCCCAGCAGGCGCACGACGACTGAAGCAACGGGAGCGCGCGTCCCTGTCCCCGCCGGGGGCGGGAAGCATCGTCGGGCATGCCATCCTTTCGCACAACCCACCGAGTGCCCTTTACGGCGCGGCAGATGTTCGATCTCGTTGCCGACCTCGAGAGCTATCCGAGCTTCCTGCCGCTGTGCGAGGCCTTGGTGGTTCGCCAGCGCCATCAACGCGAGGGTACCACCGTGCTGCTGGCCGACATGACGGTTGGCTATTTGGGCATTCGGGAAACCTTCACGAGCCGGGTTGACCTCGACCCCTCCGGTCCAACCGTGCTGGCGAGCGCGACCCCGCAAGGGCGCGGTCCGTTCCAGCGCTTGGACAACCGCTGGGGCTTCCGCCCCGCTGCGGGCGGCTGCGACGTCGACTTCTTCATCAGCTACACCTTCAAATCGCTGATGCTGCAGGCACTGGTCGGCAGCCTGTTTGATCGCGTGTTTCGCCGCTACACGCGCGCCTTCGAGGAGCGCGCCCATCGCGTCTACGGCAGCGCCAGCCCACCGCCGCCCTGAACAGCCCCATCACGCCGTCAGGGCCTGCCAGAGCAAGACGAAGGCCGCCTCGATCGATTTTTGTCGGATGGCGGCACGGCCGATATCCCCAAACCGACACTCCACATGCGTGGCCGGGCGGCCGATGCTGGCCGCACCCAGATAGACGAGGCCGACGGGCTTGACCGCGCTGCCGCCGCCAGGACCGGCAATTCCGGTGATCGAGATGGCGACGTCGGCTCCCGCCCTCGCCAGCGCCCCCGCCGCCATCGCCTGCGCCACCTCGGCGCTCACCGCGCCATGCCGGGCCAACAGTTCGCCGGCAACGCCAAGTTCCTGCTGCTTGGCCGCATTGGAATAGGTGACAAACCCGCGCTCGAGCACTTCGGAGGAGCCGGCGATCTCCGTCAGCACCGCTGCCAGAAGGCCGCCGGTACAACTCTCCGCGGTCACGATCTTTGCTCCCCGCGCGCGGAAGGCGGCAACAAGGCGGCCAGCTTCATCGATCAAGGGCGCAGGAAACATTGAGCCTCGCAAAAACAAGAACGGTATCCGTCGGGCAACGGATACCGTCAAGGGAGGCAGAAATAGAGAGAGGGTAAAGGATCAAGCGGCGGCTAGCTTCTCCGCTTGGGTCAGCAAGGAATCGAGCGTGGTGCGGCTTTCCGGGCCCATCACCCGCATGGTTTTGGATTGGGCCTCCTTCCACACCGGATAGGCCTTGTAGATCACGGACTGTCCTTTGGGGGTCAGGTGTAGTCCGCGTCCGCGCCGGCCTGCCGGCGGATCCATGGTGATGTGGTTGAGGGCCAAGAGGCGTTTCAGGTTACGCGACAGGGTTGACTTCTCGATATCAAGCGCATGTCCGATCTCGACCGCCGTAATGCCATCTTGCTGGGCAAGTTGGGTGAGCAAGGTGAATTGGCTGGCGGTGATCCCGAGCGGGCGCAAGGCATCGTCGTAGACTCGCGTCACAATGCGACTCAATTGGCGCACGCGCGTTGATATGCAGGCCGCTGACGTACTCTCAGCAATCTCGCCGATGTCCGCGGTTGCAACACCGACGCCGGGTGTCATGATATTCATCGGGCGCCCCCTGGCGCTGATCTTTAGGCTCGGTTCTGTGCATGCCGCGATTCGGCTGCGCAAGGCAACGAGCAGCGGCAACTCAGGATTGAGGCCGCGGCACGCGCACCACGGTTGCCGTTGCCAGGGCGGCAATGCCTTCGCGGCGGCCGGTAAAGCCGAGGGTTTCGGTGGTGGTAGCCTTGATGCCGACGCGCTCGGCCTCGATCTCCAACAGCTGCGCAATGCGCGCGCGCATCGCCTCCCGATGCGGGCCGATGCGGGGGGCCTCGCAGACGATGGTGACATCAACGTTCGCCACCTGGCCGCCCCTGAGGCGGACGCGCCGCGCCGCCTCGCTCAAGAACAGGTGAGAGGACGCGCCCTTCCAGCGCGGGTCGCTGTCGGGAAACAGTTGGCCGATATCACCCTCGCCCACTGCGCCGAGCAGCGCATCGGTCAGGGCGTGCAAGGCCACATCGGCGTCGGAGTGGCCTTCCAGGCCGGCGCCGTGTGGGATGCGAATGCCACACAGCCAAACGTGATCGCCCGCTACCAAGCGATGCACATCAAAGCCGAGCCCGGTGCGCACGTCGGGCGTGGGTTGGGGGGTGGCCATCGCTAGGTCCTCGGCGGTTGTGAGCTTGCGATTGTGCTCGCTGCCCATCACCAGCGCCACCGGCAGGCCCGCCCATTCGGCCACCGCCGCATCGTCGCTCAGGGTGGTCAGCTCCGCGGCTGCGGCGGCGCGATGGGCCGCCAGGATGGATGAAAAGGCAAATCCCTGCGGCGTTTGTGCGCGCCACAGGCGGTCGCGATCGATCGATTCGGCGACGCGGCCCGAGGCGTCGGCGCGTTTGAGCGAATCGGTCAAGGGCAGGGCGGCGATGGCGGCGGGCGCGTGCGCCAGCGCGGCCAGCACCCGCACGATGATGTCGGACGTGACGAAGGGCCTGGCGCTGTCGTGGATCAGCACGCAATCGGGGGCATGTGCCGCCAGCGCCAGGAGGCCTTGCAGCGCCGATTGTTGCCGCGTCGGCCCACCGGAAACGGGCGGCAGCAGCCGCGCCGCAGCGCCAGGCAGCGCCGCGTCAGGCAGCGCCGCGTCATAGAGAGGGCGATCGCCAGCGGCGATCACGACCTGGACCAGGTCGATGCCTGGCTGCGCCAGCATGACCGCCACCGAACGGGCCACCGCCGAACCGACGTCGAGCGAGCGATACTGCTTGGGGACCGGGCCGGGCGCCCGCGCACCGCTGCCTGCGGCCAAAATCAAGGCGGCTGTTTTCACGGGTGCTCTCGACAACGGCCGGCGTCCAATCCATAGCTCCGCCAGCCCTACGCGACAACCGGGACCGATAAGCGCCCACAGCGGCCCCGGGCCACACGTTTCGCGCTTGCGAAGCCCGCACCGGCAGGCTAGTCTGCACAAGAGAATGGCAACGACATCTTCTGCCTAATAAATGGGCAACGCAGGAACTTCGCCAACCAGCCGCGAGACATCCGTTCGGATCGGTCCGCATCAGGTGCGCGGGGGCGTCATGCTGGCGCCCATGTCGGGGATCACCGACCAGCCCTTTCGCACGCTCGCGCTGGCGCTCGAGGCCGGGCTGGTGGTTTCCGAGATGGTGGCAAGCGAGCACCTGAGCCGCGATCGCCACGGCGCGCGCTTGCGCACCTCGGGCACCGAGACTGGATTGCGGGTGATACAACTCGCCGGCTGTGAGGCCCAGTGGATGGCCGAGGGCGCGCGGGTCGCCGCCGACCTGGGGGCGGATATTATCGACATCAACATGGGTTGCCCGGCGCGCCAGGTGACCGGCAAGCAGGCGGGATCGGCCTTGATGCGCGATCTCGACCATGCCGAGCGCCTGATCGCGGCGGTGCTCGGCGCGGTCAAGCTGCCGGTGACCCTTAAAATGCGGCTGGGTTGGGATCAGCACACGCTGTCGGCCACCGCGCTGGCGCGCAGGGCTGAGGCCCTCGGCGTGGCCCTCGTGAGCGTGCACGCACGCACGCGCTGTCAGTTCTTCAAGGGTAGGGCGGATTGGTCGCTGGTGCGCCCCGTCAAGGCGGCGGTCAAGGTTCCCGTCGTCATCAATGGCGATATCCTCGACCCGGTCAGCGCCAAGGTAGCCTTGGCGCAATCGGGCGCCGATGCAGTGATGATCGGCCGTGGCGCCTGCGGCCAGCCCTGGATGCCCGCCCGCATCGCCCGCGCGCTCGCGACCGGCGAGGATCCGGGAGCCCCGCCACTGCACGTCCAGGGCGAAATCGCCGTCGGCCACGTCGAGGCGATGCTCAGTGCCTACGGGCTCGGCGTCGGGCTGCGTAACGCGCGCAAGCACATCGGTTGGTATCTGGCCGCCAGCGGGCGCGCGCCCGAGGTCGTGCAGGCGTGGCGACGGCGGCTTTGTACGTCAGATGATGCTGCAAGCGTGCTCGGCGGCATCGCCGCCTTTTATCGCGTTGCCCAGGAGATGGCCGCATGAAACCCGAGCTCGTCCGCGAGCGTGCTAGCGCCACGCCGCGCCGCCACATCGAGCACGATCTGTTGCTCGCTGCGCTGCCGCATCCGATCCTGGTGCTCGGCGACGATGATCGCGTGCTCTATGCCAATCCCGCCGCGGAGGCCTTCTTCTCGCTGAGCCAGGGTATGCTGAAGCGCCAGACGCTGCCCGACATCATCGCCTTTTCCAGCCCGTTGACCGCCCTTGTCGGGCAGGTCCGGCGCACGGGCGCAGCCGTCAACGAATACGGCGTCGAAGTCGACCTGCCGCGCAGCGGCATGCACCGCCTCGTGGACGTCTTCGCCGGCGGCTTTCCCGAGCAGCCGAGCCTGATCGTGTTGATGCTGCAGCAGCGCTCGGTGGCGCAGATGATCGAGCGTCAGCTCACGCACCGGGCCGCGGCGCGCTCCGTCTCGGGCATGGCGGCAGTGCTGGCGCACGAGATCAAGAATCCCCTGTCGGGCATCCGCGGCGCCGCTCAGCTGCTGGAGCCAGGTCTGAAGGACGAGGATCGGGCGCTGACCCAACTGATCTGCACGGAAACCGATCGCATCCGCACTTTGGTCGACCGCATGGAGGTGTTCGGCGATGAGCGCACCCTGGTCACCGAGCCGGTCAATATCCACTCGGTCCTTGACCACGTAAAACGCCTGGCCGAGACCGGCTTCACGGACGGCATCGTTATCAACGTCGAGTATGATCCGTCCCTACCGCCCGTACCGGGCAATCGCGACAAGCTCATCCAGGCCTTTCTCAATCTGGTAAAGAACGCCGCCGAGGCGATCGGGGAGCTGCGCGAGCCGGGTCGCATCGTCTTGCGTACCGCCTTTCGCCCGGGCATGCGGCTGTCGGTGCCCGGCACCGCTGCGCGCGTCGCCTTGCCCTTGATGATCGAGGTGGAAGACACCGGACCCGGCGTGGCCGACTCGCTCAAGGCGCATTTGTTCGATCCCTTTGTCACCACCAAACGCAAGGGAACCGGGCTCGGTTTGGCGCTGGTCGCCAAGATCATCGGCGACCACGGCGGCGTCATCGAATGCGAATCGGTGCCGAGACGCACGGTGTTTCGCGTGCTGCTGCCGCTGCAGGACTAACAACGCAGACAACAGACTAGGAAGTGAGTGGTCAATGGCTGGTGGAACTGTTCTGATAGCGGACGACGACAGCGCGATCCGCACCGTGCTCAATCAGGCCTTCGCCCGGGCTGGCTACCTGCCGCGCGCGACCGGCAATGCCGCCACGCTCTGGCGTTGGGTTTCCCAGGGCGAGGGCGACGTCGTCATCACCGACGTGGTGATGCCCGACGAGAATGCCTTCGATCTCATTCCCCGCATCAAGAAGCTACGTCCGGATTTGCCGATCATCGTCATGAGCGCGCAAAACACCCTGATGACCGCGCTCTCGGCGGCGGAAAAGGGTGCCTTCGAATACCTGCCCAAGCCGTTCGATCTCAGCCAGATCGTCAGCGTCGTCGGCCGGGCGCTGGCCGAGCCGGGCCGGCGCAAGGAACGCACGATCCCCGATGCGGAGAGCGAGGAGTTACCGCTCATCGGCCGCTCGGCGGCGATGCAGGAGATCTATCGCGTGCTGGCGCGGCTGACGCGCACCGACCTGACGGTGATGATCACGGGCGAGTCAGGCACCGGCAAGGAATTGGTGGCCCGCGTGCTGCATGACTATACCAAACGGCGCAACGGGCCGTTCGTCGCCATCAACATGGCCGCAATCCCCCGCGAACTCATCGAAAGCGAGCTGTTCGGCCACGAAAAAGGCGCCTTCACCGGGGCGCAAGCGCGCACCGAGGGCCGCTTCCAGCAGGCGGACGGGGGCACCTTGTTCCTCGATGAGATCGGCGACATGCCGATGGAGGCCCAGACCAGACTGTTGCGGGTGTTGCAGGAAGGCGAATACACCACGGTCGGGGGGCGCACGCCCATCAAGACCGATGTGCGCATCATCGCTGCGACGCATCGCGAGCTCAAGTCGCAAATCCAGCAGGGGCTATTCCGCGAGGATCTTTACTATCGCCTCAACGTCGTGCCCTTGCGATTGCCGCCCCTGCGCGAACGCTTGGAGGATATCGGCGACCTCGTGCGCCACTTCTTGCGCCAGACGGCCAAGCAAGGCATGGGGCACAAGGCCATCGAGACGGCGGCGATCGAGCGCCTCAAACACTACCATTGGCCGGGCAACGTGCGCGAGCTTGAGAACATGGTGCGCCGGCTGAGCGCGCTGCATCCGGAAGACACGTTGACGTTGGAGATCATCGCGGCCGAGCTCGTAGACGCGGCCCCGCCACCCAATAGCGATGCCGGCGCTGCCCCCAAGGAGCTTTCCGAAACCATTGAGCGCTACCTGGCCGGCCATTTCGCCAGCTATGGTCGCGAACTGCCGCCGCCCGGCCTCTACGATCGCATGTTACAGCACCTCGAGCGCCCGCTGTTGATGGCCGCGCTGGCCGCCACGCGCGGCAATCAGATCCGTGCCGCCGCCCTGCTGGGGCTCAACCGTAATACGCTGCGCAAAAAGATCCGCGACCTCGACATTCAAGTGTTCCGCACGCCGGTGACGTGAGGGCTGCGGGAGCGCGAAAAACCCCCACCCGCCCGAGGCATGGCGGCAAAGCTGTCCGGTAGCGCCTTGGGCTTGCTCGCCCTTTCGGTCTTGACGGTGCGCGGGGCCAATGGCGCCCAGCTGTCAGCGCTTGCCTTTGTGTGCCGGGTTTGGTCCCTTTGAGCGAGGGTTTGGTGCAAGCCTGAGCGATCCTTTGCTCCAGCCCTCGATCCCCGCCCCGAATTGGGCGCTTGCCTTGCCGTGCTTGCGCTTCGAGGCCGAGCGTCTATTGTGGCCGGCGAGCGTCGGGCATGCGTCCGCACTCACCCCCCATCGAAGCGCAGGCGCGTTGCGGTGAGCGCGCCCGGCGCGCGACCTTTCGCCCAAGGATTGCTGATGGCTGAAGCTGTTGAAGTTCAATTCGCGCCCTTGTCGCAGGCGCCCAGCGGCACGCTCATTGTGTTGGCGGGCGAGGAGCTAGCCCTTGGTGCCGCCGCCCGCGCCCTTAACGAACGGGCCAAGGGCGCGCTCCTGCGCGCCGCGGCCGCCGCCGGTTTCAGCGGCAAGAGCAAAACCGCAATCGAGCTGCTCGCCGCCGCCGGGATCGAAGCGCAGCGCCTCATCATGGTGGGGTCGGGGCGCCCGGGCAAGGAACTGGATCGGCTGCTGCTGGGTGGCTATGCCTTCGGGCAGGCCAACGCGCGCAAGGGCGAAAAGGCAACGTTCATCTGCGACCCGGCCGATCCGGGCGATGCCGGCGTCGAGGGCTTTGCCGCCGACCTGGCGCTCGGCGCGCTCTTGCGAAGCTACGCCTTCAAGAAATACCTGACGCGCGGCAAGCCAGAGGAGGGGGCGGAGGCCGACGCCGGCGACGGCCTCAGCAAGCTCCAGATCCTGTGCGACCGCCCCGAGGCGGCGAGCAAGGCGTTCGTTTCCCGCAAGGCTCTTGCCGATGGCGTATTCCTGGCCCGCGATCTCGTCAACGAGCCGGCCAATCGGCTCGGGCCCGTCGAGTTCGCCGATCGCATGCGCGATCTGGAAGGCAATGGCCTCGAGATCGAGGTGCTCGAGGAGGAAGAGCTCAAGGCCCTCAACATGCAGGCGCTGCTCGCGGTCGGTCAGGGCAGCCAGCGTCCCTCGCGCGTCGTCGTGTTCAAATGGCATGGGGCCAAATCGAAGCGCGCCAAGCCGCTCTGCTTTGTCGGCAAGGGCGTGTGCTTCGATACCGGTGGCATTTCCATGAAACCCGCCGGCGGCATGGAAGACATGAAGGGCGACATGGCCGGGGCGGCGTGCGTGGCCGGCCT
>DATMZT010000062.1:0-45727 GCA_035573335.1 Hyphomicrobiaceae bacterium
AGCGCCAGCGACAGGGAAAGCAAACGCTCGTTGCGGTGGCGGGCTGCGTTGCGCAGGCCGAGGGCAGCGAGATCGTCCGGCGTGCCCCGGTGGTGGATCTCGTCGTCGGGCCGCAGAGCTATCATCGTCTGGGTGATCTGATCGCGCGCGCAAGGCTTGAAGGCCGCCCCCAGGTCGAGACGCAATTCCCGGTGGAGAGTAAGTTTGCCGGCTTACCGAAGCGAAGCCCGACGCGGCGGCCCAGCGCCTTCCTGACGGTGCAGGAGGGCTGCGACAAGTTCTGCACATTTTGCGTGGTCCCCTATACGCGCGGTGCTGAGTATTCTCGCCCCGTGGCGGAGATCGAGGCGGAGGCACGCCAGCTCGTCGACAACGGTGCGCGCGAGCTGACCCTGCTCGGGCAAAACGTCAACGCCTATCATGGCAGCGGGCCCAACGGGGCGCGCTGGACCCTGGCGCAGCTGCTGGAGCACCTGGCGGGTATCGATGGCATCGAGCGGCTGCGCTACACCACCAGCCATCCCGGCGACATGCTCGATGACCTGGTCGCGGCGCATCGCGACGTGGCCAAGCTGATGCCGCACCTGCATTTGCCGTTTCAATCGGGTTCTGACCGCATCCTCGCGGCAATGAACCGCAAACACACGGTTGCCGCCTACCTTGCCCTGGTCGGGCGACTGCGCGCCGCCCGCCCCGACATCGCGCTTTCCACCGACATCATCGTCGGCTTTCCCGGCGAGACGGAGCCAGACTTCGCCGCCACGCTCGCGCTCGTCGAAACGGTGGGCTTCGCGCAAGCCTATTCCTTCAAGTGGAGTCCGCGTCCCGGCACGCCGGCGAGTACGCTTGGCGGGGCGGTCCCAGAGCCGGAACAAGAGCGTCGCCTGCAACGCCTGCAAGGCCTCTTGGGGCGTCAACAAACATCGTTCAATTTGGCCTGCGTCGGTCGGGTCATGTCGGTGTTGTTCGAGCGCCCGGGGCAACGCCAGGGCCAGATCGTCGGCCGCTCCCCCTACCTTCAATCCGTCTATGCCCAAGGTTCTCAGCATCATATGGGGGGAAGCCTCGACGTTGAAATTCTGGGCGCGGGACCCAATAGTCTCAGCGGTTTGATCCTGGACCCTGGGCGCGGCAGGCATGACGCAGAAACCCGCGTCATGTGCTAGAGTTGGAGGGTGAGATTCTCTGCTATTCGGCTTTCATTAGGAGGCCAGGTCTTTGACTGGCATGCGTGGGCCGGGAGCTGCCGGACTTGGCAAGCAGCTCAAGAATGAGCAGGCCCGTCTGGTGGTGCCGTTCGAAGACAACCGGCATCTCAATCGGCTGCTTGGGGAATACGACGGCCATTTGGCGCTGTTGGAGGAGCGGCTTGGGATCGAGGCCCACGCCCATGGCAACGTTGTCACCCTGACGGGACCTGGGCCGGCCTGCGAGACGGCGCGCGAGGTTCTAGAAAAGCTTTATACGCGTATCCGCCAGGGGGAAGACATCGGTCCCGGCGACGTTGATGGCCTGTTGCGCCATTCGCGCGCCGACGCCGCGCCAGCCAGCCCCCTGGCCCAGATCCGCACGCGGCGCAAGGTGGTGACGGCGCGCTCGCCGAACCAGGGTGCCTATATCGAAGCGCTCAACCGCGTGGATCTGGTGTTTGGGTTGGGCCCGGCTGGCACGGGCAAGACCTACCTTGCCGTTGCCTATGCCGCCCAGTGCCTGGAGCGCGGGCAGGTCGAGCGGCTCGTTCTATCGCGACCGGCGGTGGAAGCCGGGGAACGGTTGGGCTTCCTGCCCGGCGACATGCGCGAGAAGGTCGATCCCTATTTGCGCCCGCTCTATGATGCTCTTTACGATGTCCTACCGGCCGCCAAGGTCGAGCGGGACTTGACCACGGGCGTGATCGAGATCGCGCCCCTGGCATTTATGCGCGGACGCACGCTGGCGCACTCCTTTGTCATCCTGGACGAGGCGCAGAACACCACGAGCATGCAAATGAAGATGTTTCTGACGCGCCTCGGCGAGGGATCGAAGATGGTGGTCACCGGCGACCCGAGCCAGATCGATTTGCCGCATGGCCAGAAGTCCGGGCTGGAAGAGGCGGTCGGTCTGTTGCATGGGATCAACGGCATCGAGGCGATCCGCTTCACGTCGGCCGATGTCGTGCGCCGCGATCTCGTCGCGCGTATCGTCGATGCCTATGAGCGCTTGCGCTAGCCGATGGTCATGAGCCTTCCAGCCGATAGCGCGCATTTGCCGACCGACGAGGAGGCGCGGCAACCGTCCGAGCGCGTAGACCTCAGCCTCATCGTCAGCCAAGCGGAGGGCGATTGGGCCGACGGCGACGCCCTTGTGGTGGCAATCCGCAGGGTGGCGGCGGCCTTAAGCCGCCATCCGGCCGGCACGGGCACGCAAGGCCGGGAGGCAACCATCGTGCTGGGCAGCGATCAGCTGCTGCGTCGCCTGAACGCCACCTACCGGGGCAAGGATGTCCCCACCAATGTCCTCTCCTTCCCTTTCAAGCCGCGCGCCCGCGCGGACCGGGAAGGCGATCGCTATCTGGGCGACGTCGTACTGGCGGCCGAGACGATTGCCGGGGAGGCCGCGCAACGCCGCCTTGAGCCGGTCGAGCATGTGCAGCATCTTGTCCTGCACGGGCTCTTGCACCTGATCGGTTATGATCACGAGACGGAGGCCCAGGCCGTAAAGATGGAGCGGCTGGAGACGGAGATTTTGACGGCGCTCGGTCTCAAGGATCCCTATGCCTCGAGCTCGCCGAGCCAACATTAGTGTTTTGCCATTACCAGGCCCTGCCCACGCCATGAGCGGCAAATCCCCTAGCGCCAAGTCCGAAGGCGGCCAGCCCGCCGCCCAAGACGCGGGCGAATCGGCGCACGGCTGGCTCTCGGCGCTTCGCGCCCGGCTCGGCATCCCGGGTGCGCCGACGCTGCGCGCCACGCTTGAGGCGGAACTGAAAGCGGCCGGCGACGGGCATGCCTTCTCGACGGAGGAGCGCGAGATGCTTCTGCGCATCTTGCGCTTCGGCGCCTTGCGCGTCCATGACGTCATGGTTCCGCGCGCCGACATCATCGCGGTCGATGAGAACGAGCCGCTTCGCGAACTGCTGCGCACCTTCGACGTGGCCGGCGTGTCGCGCGTACCGCTATTTCGCGAGTCGCTCGACGATCCACGCGGCATGGTGCACGTCAAAGATCTATTGCGCTGGCTTTATGGCGACGCCACCGGGCGCACGCCCGACGGCAATGGCCCGACGGGCGGCCTGCTGTCGACGCCGCCCGAACCGGGGCTCGATCTGTCCCGCACCGACCTGTCGAAGCCGATTGCCTCCACCAAGTTGCGGCGTCCCATGATTTACGCGCCCCCCTCGATGCCGGCGGCGAACCTGCTCATTCGCATGCAGTCGACGCATATCCATATGGCCCTGGTCGTCGACGAATACGGCGGCACCGACGGCTTGGTAACGATCGAAGATTTGGTCGAACAGATTGTCGGCGACATCGAGGATGAGCACGACGAGGTTGAGGCCGCCCACATCATCAGTGATTCCAAGCTTGGCTTGCTGACCGCGGCCCGCACGCCCGTGCGCGAACTCGAACAGCACCTCGGGATCCAGTTGCTCAAAGAGGGTGAAGAGGCCGATATCGATACCCTTGGTGGCCTGGTGTTCGCGCTGGTCGGGCGTGTACCCGCGCGCGGCGAACTGATCCGGCATCCAGCGGGCGTCGAGTTCGAGGTCCTGGATGCGGATCCGCGGCGGGTGAAAAAACTAAGGGTGCATGTCACGCGTCGGTCAGCGTCAGCGGAAGCAAGCATTGCCAAATCTTGAGCCGACCTGCCGCCGCGCCGGGCAGCAACAGCCGCCTGCGGCGCGGGATTGGGCGCGCTTGGCCGCCGCCGTTGCCGTCTGGGCGGGGCGCCTTGCAGCCTTGGCCGGCTGGCGGCGCTTTGCCGCCGCCTTTGCCGCCGGTCTGCTGTCGGTGGCAGCACTGGCGCCCTTCAACGTCTGGCCGGTGCTCTATGTCACCCTGCCCGCCCTGATCTGGCTGATCGATGGCGCCATCGGCCAAACGGCGCTGCTCGAGCCGCGGGCACCGGCGCTGCGACCCTGGACCTCGGCAAGGGCGGCGGCAGCCGTCGGCTGGTGGTTCGGGTTTGGTTATTTTGTTGGAGGGCTCTACTGGGTCGGCGATGCGTTTCTTGTCGAGGCTGAGGTATTTGCACCCCTCTTGCCCCTCGCCGTCACCTTATTGCCCGCCGGTCTCGCGCTGTTCTACGGGATGGCGACGGGACTGGCGTTTCCCTTCTGGCGCCCTGGTCCCTCCCGCGTTCTTGCCTTGGCGCTTTCGCTGTCGGCCATGGAATACGCCCGCGGGCACCTGTTGACCGGTTTTCCTTGGAACGTGCTGGGCTATGCGCTCACCCATCCCCCGTCTTTGCTGCAAAGCGCCGCCCTTATCGGCATCTACGGCTTGACCCTGGTCGGCGTCGGCTTGCTGGCGGCCCCCCTCGTCCTGCTGGCGGAGGCGGCGACCGGCCCAGCGGGACGGCGCCGCCGCGGCCTGGCGCTGGCCCTCGGCATGCTGCCCTTTTTGGCTTTGGCGGCGTGGGGCCACCTGCGGCTGGCCGGGGCTGCGGCCGCGATGGTGCCGGGCGTCAAGCTCCGCATCGTGCAGCCGAGCGTCCCGCAGCGGGAGAAATGGCGGCCCGAGAACCAGGAACGCATTTTTCTCGACCATCTCCAGCTGTCGACCAGCAATGCCGCGGGCCTCCCGGACGCCCTGGAAGGCATTACGCACGTAATTTGGCCGGAGGCGGCGATGCCGTTCCTGCCGGTCGATCACCCGGCAGCCCGCGCGGCGATCGGACGCCTCTTGCCGCCCGGAAGCCTTTTGATTGCCGGTGGACTGCGCGCCGAGGCCGCCCCGGCGGGGTCGGTGGCAGGCCGGCGGATCTTCAACAGCCTCTTGGTGTTCGGCGACGGCGGACGCCTCGTCGCCGCCTACGACAAGGTCCACCTCGTGCCCTTTGGCGAGTACCTGCCGTTTCAGGCGGCGCTCGAGGCGGTAGGCCTGCAAAGCCTGACGCGGCTGCGCGGCGGCTTTACCAGTGGGGTGGCGCCCCGTCCGCTCTTGCATCTACCCGGGCTGCCGGCGCTGGCGCCCCTGATCTGTTATGAAGCGATTTTCCCGAGCGCCGTCGTCGCCGGGCCCGAACGGCCCTCGCTCCTCGTCAATCTCACCAACGATGGTTGGTTCGGCAACACGACGGGACCGCGCCAGCACATGCAGCAGGCGCGGGTACGAGCGGTCGAGGAGGGCCTGCCCTTGCTGCGCGTGGCCAACAACGGCATTTCGGCCATGGTCGATGGCCACGGGCGGGTGCTGGTTGAGCTAGGCCTCGATCAGCGCGGTTCGGCGGATACGGAGCTGCCCGCGCCCCTGCCGCCGACCCCTTACGCCCGCTTTGGCGATGGTATTTTTCTGGGCCTGTGGCTGTGCGGGGCGGCCGCGCTGGCCGCCGGCGTCCGGCGCCGCGGGTGCGCCTAGGGCGCCTCGATCCCCTTGCCCGGGCCCGACCGGACGCGCTGCAGTGCACCTGAGGTTGACGCATTGGCAATCTGCACCTACCAATTGCAGGGCGAAGGACAGGATGACGGGGCTGAGTGAATGTCGAGACCGACCGAGTTCGCCGCGGCAGTCGATGGCGAGGATAAAGGCTCGCGGCGACCCAATCCCATCGACGTCCATGTGGGGAGCAGGGTCCGCTTTCGCCGCATGCTGCTTGGGATGAGCCAAGAAAAGCTGGGTGAGAAGCTGGGTTTGACCTTTCAGCAAATCCAAAAGTACGAGAAGGGCATCAATCGGATCGGCGCCAGTCGGCTGTTCGACTTGGCGCAGGTGCTTGGGGTGTCGGTGCAGTTTTTCTACGAGGAGGCGCCAACCGGGGAGGTGTCACGCTTTGTGGCCGACGGCTTTGCCGAGCGCCCGGCGGAAAGTTCGATTGTGGAATTCTTGCGCAGCCGCGATGGGTTGGAACTCAACAAGGCGTTTGTGCGGATCGCGGACGTGCGGGCCCGGCGCGCCATTGTAGAGCTCGTGCGCAGCCTGGCCGCCGATGACGAAGTGTTGGACTGAGTCCGTTGCGGCAGCTGCCGGCCGCGGCTGCCAACCGGTGCCGCACGCACGCTGCGGTCATCTTGACCCCCGCCATAAACACTGTAACAAGACGCGCAATTTGGCGCCTAGCCATGGGGAACACAGTGTCGCGAAAGTCTTATTTGTTTACGAGTGAATCGGTTTCGGAGGGGCATCCGGACAAGGTTTGCGATCGCATTTCCGATGAGGTCGTCGACCTGTTTTTCCGCGAAGGCCCGAGAGCCGGCATCGATCCCTGGCAGCTCAGGGTCGCCTGCGAGACGCTCGCCACCACCAATCAGGTCATTATCGCGGGCGAGACGCGCGGGCCCAAGACCATCACCCGGGATCTGGTCGCGCATGTGGCGCGCATGGCCATCAAGGACATCGGTTACGAGCAGGAGGGCTTTCACTGGGATCGGGCGGATATTCGGGTGCTCTTGCACCCGCAGTCGGCCGATATCGCCCAGGGCGTCGACAGTGGCGGCAATCGCGATGAGGGCGCAGGCGATCAGGGCATCATGTTCGGCTTTGCCTGCAAGGATACCCCGGAACTGATGCCGGCTCCGATCTACTACAGCCACAAGATCCTTCGCTTGATTTCCGAGGCCCGGCACGCCGGCAAGGAGGCGGTGCTGGGTCCCGACTCCAAGAGCCAGGTCACCGTGCGCTACGAAAACGGCAAGCCGGTTGCGGCGACCCAGATCGTCGTCTCCCACCAGCACCTGGTGGAATCCATGACCTCGGCCCAGGTGCGCGAACTCGTCGAGCCTTACGTGAGAAAGGCGCTGCCGCACGGCTGGATCAGCAAGGACACCGTCTGGCACGTCAATCCGACGGGTAAATTTCACATCGGCGGTCCGGATGGCGACTCCGGCCTGACGGGACGCAAGATCATCGTCGATACCTACGGCGGGGCAGCCCCCCATGGCGGCGGCGCCTTCTCGGGCAAGGACCCCACCAAGGTTGACCGATCGGCGGCCTATGCGGCCCGCTATCTCGCCAAGAATGTAGTGGCGGCGGGGCTTGCCGATCAGTGCACGATCCAGCTCTCCTATGCCATCGGCGTCGCCAAGCCGCTGTCGATCTACGTGGACGTCGGCCGCAATCCCAACGATATCGATACGCCCAAGCTTGAAAGCGTGCTGGGCGAGCTCGTTGATTTGTCGCCGCGCGGCATCCGCAAGCACCTCGACCTCAATAAGCCGATCTATGCCCGCACCTCAGCTTATGGGCACTTCGGCCGCGAGCCGGACAATGAGGGCGGGTTCTCTTGGGAGAAGACCGATCTTGGTCCCAAGATCAGGGCCGCGATGGCCTGAGGCCCGCGCCGCGCGGTCCATCTTCTGCGGCGCCGGGCGCCCTCACCGCTGGGCTATGCCATGACGGCGGGCGCCGGTGTGCTACGCAGTTACGGTCGCCGGCGCGGACGTGCCCTAAGCGCGCGTCAGGCCGGCCTTTGGCGCGATCTTCTACCGCGCGTTGCCGTTGCCGGCACCGCGGCGGAGTTGGCAAACCCGCGCGGTCTGTTCCCGCCCAGCGTACGCGAGGTATGGCTCGAAATTGGCTTTGGCGGCGGCGAGCACCTCCTCTGGCAAGCCGAGCAACATCCCAAGGTGGGCCTGCTCGGTTGCGAGCCCTTCCAAGACGGCGTGGTCAAAGTCTTGGCCGCCATCGCCGAGCGTGGTTGTTCCAACATTCGTTTGTACGCCGATGACGCCCGCAGTCTCATTCGACACCTGCCGGCAGCCTCGATCGGGCGGGCTTTTGTGTTGTTTCCCGACCCGTGGCCGAAGCGACGGCATTGGAAGCGCCGGCTGGTGTCGGAGGGCACGCTCGCCGAGCTGGCGCGGGTTATGCCGCCGGGCGGCGAGCTGCGCATTGCCACCGATATTGCCGACTACGCCGAATGGATCTTGTTGGCCGTGCGCGGGCAGGGCGGCTTTCGCTGGACGGCCAAGGCCACCGCCGACTGGCGCGAGCGGGGCGTCGACTGGCCCCAGACCCGTTACGAAGCCAAGGCTTTGCGCGCGGGCCGGCGCTGCAGCTATTTCCGCTTCCTGCGGTCCTGAGTAACGGGGCCCTGAATAACGAGAGCCTGAGTAAAGAGAGCCTGAGTAACGAGGCCCTGAGTACCCCGCAGGCCCCGAGCGACCCAGCCTGGGCAACCAGGCCTCAGCAACCCGGCCTCAGCAACCCGGCCTCAGCAACCCGGGCGCGCGTTGCCCTTTTTGCGGTGCGACATAATTCACACTTCCCGCTTGCAAGTTGGGCAATTCCCGCCTACCATCGTGCTGCTCATGATCATCTCAACTCTGAGAGTGGGCCCTCCGGGTCCGCTCTTTTTGTTTTGAGGGGTCGAGCGAACACCCCCACACGGGAGTTTCGGGCAGGCAGAGACGCGGTGGTCGATAGCACACCCGAGGCGCGCTTTCTTCATGAGACCGGGTTGGCCGCACAGCTTGCTGGGTTGGTCGAACCGGTGCTCGAGGACTTGGGATTTCGCTTGGTGCGGGTTACCATTTCCGGTCACAACGGTACGACGGTCCAAATCATGGCCGAGCGGCCGGATGGGACCATCACCGTCGAGGAGTGCGCGGAGATCTCGCGCAATCTGTCGCCGCTGCTTGATGCGCACGACCCGCTGCCCGGCCACTATGCGCTCGAGGTGTCCTCGCCCGGCATCGACCGGCCCTTGGCTCGCGTCTCCGATTTCGAGACCTGGGCGGGTTATGAGGCGAAAATCGAGCTGAAGCAGCCCGTCTCCGGTCGCAAGCGTTTCCGGGGCGTGCTGGAAGGTGTCGAGAACGGAGAGGTTCGCATCGAGGTCGAGCTCGATCAACTCGGGCGTCAAGTCATGGGACTACCGGTTGCGCTCATTGCCGAGGCGCGGCTCGTGCTGACGGAGGCCCTCATTCGCGAATCGCTGCGGCGCTCGAAGCGAGAACGTGCTGACGAAGCGGCAGATGATGTTGCGCCTTAGCTTGAATTGGAGGGTGCCTTAGATGGCCCAAGCCGGAATTAGCGCTAACCGTTTGGAGCTGATGCAGATCGCCGATGCGGTCGCGCGCGAGAAGTCGATTGATCGCAAGATCGTCATCGAGGCCATGGAGGACGCGATCCAGAAGGCGGCCAAGGCCCGCTATGGCGCCGAGAACGACATTCGCTGCGTGATCGACCCAAAGACGGGCGAGACCAAACTTACGCGCGTGCTGCAGGTGGTCGAGACGGTAGAAAACGACTCCACGCAAATCGTGCTGGCGGCCGCCAAGCGACGCAATCCCGACGCCAAGATCGGCGATCTGATCGCTGAGCCATTGCCACCGCCGGATTTCGGCCGGGTGTCCGCCCAAAATGCCAAGCAGGTGATCGTGCAGAAGGTGCGCGATGCGGAACGCGAGCGCCAGTACGGCGAGTTCAAGGATCGCGTCGGCGAAATCGTTAGCGGTACCGTCAAGCGCGTCGAATATGGCAACGTCATCGTCGATCTGCAGAAGGCGGAGGGGATCATCCGGCGCGACGAGATGATTCCACGCGAAAACGTCCGGCTCGGCGACCGCATCCGGTCCTACATCTATGATGTGCGCCGCGAGCAACGTGGGCCCCAGATCTTTCTCTCCCGTGCTCGTCCCGAATTCATGTCGCTGTTGTTCCGGGCGGAGGTCCCTGAGATCTACGATGGCATCGTGCAGATCAAGTCGGTGGCGCGAGATCCCGGCTCCAGGGCAAAAATTGCCGTCATTTCCAAGGACTCCTCGATCGATCCGGTCGGCGCCTGCGTCGGCATGCGCGGTCAGCGTGTGCAGGCGGTGGTCGGCGAGTTGCAGGGCGAGAAGGTCGACATCATCCAGTGGAACCAGGATGCTGCCACCTTCATCGTCAATGCGCTGGCGCCGGCCGAAGTGACCAAAGTGGTGTTGGACGAAGATTCCAACCGCATCGAGGTGGTGGTCCCCGAGAGCCAGCTTTCGCTGGCGATCGGGCGGCGCGGCCAGAACGTGCGGCTTGCGTCCCAACTTACCGGTTGGGATATCGATATTCTGACCGAACAGGAGGAGTCGGAGCGGCGTCAGAAGGAGTTCACCGAGCGCTCGCAGCTCTTCATGGAAGCGCTCGACGTCGACGAGGTGATCGCCCAGCTGCTGGCGACCGAAGGCTTCGAGACCGTCGCCGAGGTGGCCTACGTCGATGCCGGCGAGATCGCCCACATCGAGGGCTTCGATGAGGATACCGCCAAAGAAATACAGGCACGCGCGCGCGAATACCTGGAGCGGCAGGAGGCCGAACGGGATGCCAAACGCAAGGCTCTGGGCGTCTCCGACGAGCTCGCCAAAATTCCCGGCATCAACACGACAATGCTGGTGGCCTTCGGGGAGAACGAGATCAAAACCGTGGAAGACCTCGCCGGTGCGGTGACCGACGAGCTCGTTGGCTGGACCGAACGCAAACGGGAGAAGGATGCCGAACCGGTCCGCCACAAGGGCGTGCTCGAGGGCATGGAGATCGGGCGCAAGGAGGCCGAAGACATCATCATGGCGGCGCGCATTGCCGCGGGCTGGGTGACGGCCGAGGATCTCGAAAAGCTGCGTGCCGAGCAGGAGGCCGCCGCGGCCGCAGCGCAAGCCGCCGCCGCCGCGGCACAGAGCGCGCCGGCCCTGGCGACAGGCGCCAAGGCTTGAAAGCTATGGGCGGCAAGGACCAACAGGCACGTGGCAAGCGCCGAAGACAGGCAAGTCCCTCCGGATGCGACGCATGGTTCGCCGCTGCGGCTGTGCGCCGTTACCCGCACCCACAAGGGCGCCGATGATCTCATCAGGTTTGTGCTCGCCCCGGATGGCAGCATCGTTCCTGATCTGGCGCGGCGGTTGCCCGGTCGTGGGGTTTGGGTTGGCGCGACCCGGCAGGACGTGGCCGCCGCGCTACGCCAGAAGGCTTTTGCCCGCAGCCTGAAGCGTTCTGTTCTGGTGCCGAACGACCTCGTTGAGAGGGTCGAAAGCCTGCTCAAGCGACGCCTCGCCGATGCCATCAGCCTCGCCAGGAAGGCCGGCCTCCTGGTTGCGGGATTTGCCAAAGTGGAAGAATTGATTGGCCTGGGCCAAGCCGTCGTTCTTGTGCATGCGGCCGATGCCGCCGGTGACGGTGTTGCCAAGCTCGATCGTAAATTCAGGGCGTTACGGGGGCCGGGTGCAGCGGCTGAGGCAATTGTACGGGAGTTGACGAGTGCCGAATTGAGCTTGGCCATCGGGCGGTCAAATGTGGTACATGCTGCTGCGTCCGGAGGTGGCGCCTGCCGGCGAATTGCCTATGAGGCCAGCCGGCTCAGACGCTACCGAGAGGGTGGCCCCGAGGTACCTACGGATATTGGTTCGAATACAGGACGTGTATGAGCGAAATCAAAGAGACCGCCGACAAGACGCTACGCGGTGATGTGCGCAAGCCCCTGAGCTTGAAGCGCACGGTCGAGTCCGGCCACGTGCGGCAAAGCTTCAGCCACGGCCGATCGAAATCGGTGGTGGTCGAAAAGAAGAAAAAGCGCACGATATCGGCACCCGGCGCCGAAGCGGAGGAAGCCACCACGCCCGAAGCGGCCGAGGCGGTGGTCGCCGAGATCGTGCATGCGCAGCGGACCGGCGGCCTGTCCACCGACGAGGTCGACGCGCGTCGTCGTGCGCTCGAGGCCGCGCGCGAACGTTCAGAAATGGAAGAGCGCGAGCGGGCCCGCCTCGAAGCCTTGACGCCGCCGCCGGCGCTGGAGGAGCCAACCCCTGAGGTCGAAGCCGCCGCCACGGTGCCCGGCGCAGCCGGGCCGCCAGCCGACGGCGAAGCGGTGCAGCCGCCGGCCCCGGAGCCGAAGCCGGCGCGCGCGCCCGAAAAGACGGGCAAGCTCGCCGACACGGTCAGACGGCCGGAAGTCGTGAGCAAGCGTCCGGCGCGCAGTCTCGAGGTCGAACCCGATAGCGAAGAGGAAACACGCACCAAGAAGAAGGGCGCCAAGCCGGCCAAGAGTCCGGTCAAGGGCGCCGAGGAGCGTCGCGAACGCATCAAACTCACCATCAACAATGCCTTCGACGAGGCCCAACGCGAACGGTCGCTTGCTTCGCTGCGCCGGCGCCGCGAGCGCGAAAAGCTGCGGCAGGCCGGGGTCGTACAGCAGCGTGACAAGGTCATGCGCGAAGTGATCATTCCCGAGGTCATTACCATTCAGGAACTGGCCAACCGCATGACCGAGCGGGCGGTCGACGTGATCAAGCTGCTGATGGCGCAAGGCGCCATGCACAAGATCAATGACGTGATCGATGCAGACACCGCCGAACTGATCGTGCAGGAGTTCGGCCATACGCCCAAACGCGTCTCCGAGGCGGACGTCGAAGAAGGCTTCATCGGCAAGACCGATGCCGATGAGCAGCAGCTGCCCAGGGCCCCCGTCGTCACCATTATGGGTCACGTCGACCACGGCAAGACCTCGCTCCTGGACGCGATCCGCCAGACCGATGTTGCCGCCGGCGAGGCCGGGGGCATCACCCAGCACATCGGCGCCTATCAGGTCACGACGCCCAACGGGCAACGCATTACCTTCATCGATACGCCGGGTCACGAGGCCTTTACGGCCATGCGCGCGCGCGGTGCCAAGGTCACCGACATCGTCGTGCTGGTGGTGGCCGCCGACGACGGTGTGATGCCGCAGACCGTCGAGGCGATCAACCATGCCAAGGCCGCCCGCGTACCGCTGATCGTTGCCATCAATAAGATGGACAAGCCCAATGCCGATCCCAATCGTGTACGTACCGACCTTTTGCAGCACGAGGTGATCGTCGAAAGCATGTCGGGTGAAACGCTCGAAGTCCCGGTATCCGCCTTGCAAAGGACGGGTCTCGACCGATTGCTGGAAGCCATCCAGTTGCAGGCCGAGCTCCTCGATTTGAGAGCCAACCCAAACCGGTCGGCCGAGGGTGTGGTGATCGAGGCGAAACTCGAGCGCGGCCGTGGTCCCGTCGGTACCGTGCTCGTGCAGCGCGGAACCTTGCGCGTCGGCGACATCATCGTTGCCGGATCGGCCTGGGGGCGCGTGCGCGCGCTGATCGACGATCGGGGTGAGCCGGTGACGACGGCGGGGCCGTCGGTGCCCGTGGAAATCCTGGGTTTCGATTCGGCGCCGGAGGCCGGCGATCCGTTTGGCGTGGTCGAAAGCGAGGCCCGAGCGCGCGAGATCACCGACTATCGCACGCGCAAGCGGCGCCAGACGCTGGGTTCGGCGGGTACCGCGCGCACCCTTGAGCAGATGATGCAGCAGCTCAAGGAAGCGGGGCGCAAGGAATTTCCGCTGCTCGTCAAGGGGGATGTGCAAGGCTCGGTGGAGGCCATTGCCGGGGCCCTGCGAAAGATCGGCAACGATGAGGTGGAAGCGCGCATCATCCACTCGGGCGTCGGCGGCGTGACGGAATCCGACATCGCACTTGCCAATGCCTCCAAGGCGGTGGTGATCGGCTTCAACGTGCGCGCCAACGCGCAGGCAAAAATGCTCGCCGACCAATCCGGTGTGGAGATACGTTACTACAACATCATCTACGATCTGGTCGACGACGTGAAGGCGGCGATGTCGGGCCTGCTGGCGCCGACCTTGCGCGAAATCTTCCTTGGCAATGCGCAAATTCTGGAAGTGTTCAACATTTCCAGGGTCGGCAAGGTCGCCGGTTGCCGCGTGACCGAGGGCAAAGTCGAGCGCGGCGCAAAGGTCAGGCTGATTCGGGACAACGTCGTCATCCACGAGGGTACGCTCTCCACGCTGAAGCGGTTCAAGGACGAGGTGCGCGAGGTGCCGGCCGGGCAGGAGTGCGGTATGGCCTTTGCCAACTACCAGGATATCCGCGCCGGCGACGTCATCGAATGCTTCAATGTCGAGAGCATCGCCCGGACGCTCTAGACGTTTGTTTGCCGTTGCAGGGGGTCGGTACGTGGACGCGCCGACCCCTTTTCCCATCCGAGTTTCGCAGCATGTCCAAGCGCCATTCCGGCAAAACTACGGGACCCTCGCAGCGGCAGCTGCGCGTGGGAGAACTGGTCCGCCATGCACTCGCCGAGATGCTTGCGCGCGGCGAAATTCACGATGAGGTGCTCGCGTCCCACGTCCTGACAATACCCGAAGTGCGCATGTCGCCGGACCTGCGCCTCGCCACCATTTTTGTGATGCCGCTCGGCGGCAAGGATATCGAGGCGGTGCTGGCTGCCCTGGAAAACAACAAACGCTATATCCGCGGCGAGGTCGCGCGCGCGGTCAATCTCAAGTTTGCGCCCGAGGTGCGATTTCGCGCGGACCAGACCTTCGATGAAGCGCTGCGCATCGACCGCTTGCTGGCGAGCGACAAGGTGCGGCAGGATCTCGATAAACGATGAGAGGCGCGCGCCGCAGAAAGGGTAAGGCAATCAACGGCTGGCTGGTGTTGGACAAGCCCGCCGGGGTGACCTCCACCTACGCGGTCGGTGCCGTGCGCCGGGCTTTCGGGGCGCGCAAGGCCGGGCACGCGGGCACCCTCGATCCTGCGGCAACCGGCGTGCTGCCGATCGCTTTCGGCGAAGCCACCAAGACGGTGCCCTACGCGGTCGACGGCGAGAAGTGCTACCGCTTCACCGTGCGGTGGGGCGCGGAGACGGAAACGGACGATGCGCAAGGACGGGTCGTGCGCACGAGTGAGGTGCGCAGCGAGCCGGCGGCAATTTCGGCGCTATTGCCGCGATTCACGGGCGAGATCATGCAGACGCCGCCGGCCTATTCGGCGGTCAAGATCGCCGGCAAGCGCGCTTATGATCTGGCGCGCGAGGGCGAGGCCGTAGCCCTCAAGCCGCGGCCCGTGGCGGTTCACGCCCTGCGACTGCTTGAGATCCCGGACGCCGCGAGCGCCGTATTCGAGGCACGCTGCGGCAAGGGCACCTATGTGCGCGCGCTTGCCCGCGACATGGGGCGCGCGCTTGGCTGCCTCGGCCACCTAATCGAGCTGCGTCGCACCCGGGTTGCGGCATTTGCCGAAGACGGCGCCATCAGCCTGGCACGCCTCGAACGGGCCTTGCAGGAGGGCGAGGGCGCGCTGATGCGCCTGCTGCTGCCGATCGAGGCGGCACTGCACGATTTTGCCGTGCTCAACGTCGGCCCGGCCGACGCCGCTCGCCTCTTGAACGGCCAGCCGATCCTGATCCGCGGCCGCGACGCCCCCTACCAGCCCGGGCCGACCTACGCCCTGTGCATGGGCAACCTCGTCGCGCTCGGCGAGATCGAGCGGGGGGAGTTGCATCCGATCCGCGTGTTCAATCTGGGGGATGCTGGATAGTTGATCTAAATCAAGTGCTTGCGTCCGGCGTTTTTCCTCGCAATCGTCGCCAGTTCGTGTATAACGCCGTGCATCCGCGGCCAGCGCCGCGGTAACGCGACCAGGCTGGACGACATCCCGGCCACGGCCGCTCCACCACTTCAGCACTCAAGAAAGGTTAAGCCGATGTCGCTGAGCGGACAGCGCAAGCTGCAACTCGTCAAGGAATACGCAACTAAGAAGAACGATACCGGTTCGCCCGAGGTCCAGATCGCGCTGTTGACGGAGCGCATCAATGGCCTGACCGAGCATTTCAAGCTGCACAAGAACGACAATCATTCGCGGCGTGGTTTGCTCAAGATGGTGAGCTTGCGCCGCAGGCTTCTCGACCACGTGAAGTCGCGCGACGAAGGGCGTTATCAGAAGATCATCGAGCGTTTGGGAATCCGCCGCTAGCGGACCAATGGTCAGGCAGCCGAGCGGCTCACGTCGCAACGATGCGGAACTGTGGGCCGGCTTTGAGCCGCAGCAAGTGCCGCCACCCGGCGCTTTGCACAATGAGAAACGAGATACGAGATGTTTGACACACAACGTGTAGAAACTGAATGGGCCGGGCGCAAACTGGTGCTCGAAACCGGCAGGATTGCGCGGCAAGCGGATGCCACCGTGCTGGCGCAATACGGCGAGACGACCGTGCTGGCGACCGTGGTCGCTGAAAAGGCGGCGCGAGCCGGGCTTGATTTTTTTCCTTTGACCGTCAACTACCAGGAGAAGACTTTTGCCGCCGGCAAAATCCCCGGTGGCTACTTTAAGCGCGAAGGTCGCCCGACGGAAAAAGAGACGCTGACCTCGCGCCTGATCGACCGGCCGATCCGACCCCTGTTTGTGGAAGGCTTCAAGCACGAGACGCAGGTGGTCGCCACCGTGCTGTCGCACGATATGGAGAACGATCCTGATATCGTGGCGATGGTGGCCGCCTCGGCGGCACTGACCCTGTCGGGCGTACCCTTCCTTGGCCCGATCGGCGCCGCCCGCGTCGGGTTGATCGATGGCAAACTCGTGCTCAACCCCATGATCGACGAGATGGCCAATAGCGAGCTCGATCTCGTGGTGGCCGGCACCGCCGACGCCGTCATGATGGTTGAATCGGAGGCCAAGGAACTCCCCGAGATGCAGATGCTGGAGGCGGTCATGCACGGCCACAGCGGTTTCCAGCCGGTCATCGAGGCGATCATCCGCTTGGCGGAAAAAGCGGCCAAGGAGCCGTGGGATTTCAAGCCTGCCGACAAGTCCAAATACAAGGCCAAAACCAAGGCCCTCGTCGAGGCGGACCTGCGCACGGCCTTCGCCACGCCTGAGAAGCAAAGGCGCCATGAGCTCGTCGAGGCTGCGAACGCCAAACTGAAGGCCGAGTTGCTGGGAGCCGAGGCGGACGCCAGTGAAGAGGTGCTGCTCGGCTCGGTCTTCAAGGAGCTCGAACAGGAAGTCGTGCGCGGCGACATCATTCGCACCCAGCGCCGCATCGACGGGCGTGACCTGAAGACCGTGCGTCCGATTCGCTCGGAGGTGCATGTGCTGCCGCGAACGCACGGTTCCGCCCTGTTTACGCGCGGGGAAACGCAGGCGCTGGTGGTGGCAACCCTCGGCACCGGCGAGGACGAGCAGTACGTCGATGCGCTCGAAGGCACGCGCAAGGAACGCTTCCTGCTGCACTATAACTTCCCGCCCTATTCGGTGGGCGAGACGGGCCGGATGGGAGCGCCGGGTCGGCGCGAGATTGGCCACGGCAAGCTGGCCTGGCGCGCCCTGCATCCGCTGATGCCGAGCGCGGAGGAATTTCCCTACGTGGTGCGGATTGTCTCGGAAATTACCGAATCGAACGGCTCTTCCTCGATGGCCACGGTCTGCGGTTCGTCCTTGGCGCTGATGGATGCCGGCGTACCGCTCAAGCGCCCTGTCGCCGGCATTGCCATGGGCCTCATTAAGGAAGGCAATGACTACGCCGTGTTGTCCGACATCTTGGGCGATGAGGACCATCTGGGTGATATGGACTTCAAGGTGGCGGGCACCGAGAAGGGTGTCACCTCGCTGCAGATGGACATCAAAATCGCCGGTATCACCGAGGAAATCATGCGGGTGGCGCTGGAGCAGGCCCACCAGGGCCGGATGCACATCTTGAACGAGATGTCGAAGGCCTTGGGTACGGCGCGAACCGAGCTCGGTGAGCACGCCCCGCGCATCGAGACGATCAAAATCCCGGTCGACAAGATTCGCGAGGTGATCGGATCGGGCGGATCGGTGATCCGCGAGATCGTGGCCGAGAGCGGCGCCAAAATCGACATCGAGGACGACGGCACCATCAAGATCGCCGCCGCCAAGCGCGAAGCCATCGAGGCGGCACTGGCGCGCATCCGCGGCATCACGTCGGAACCGGAGGTGGGCCAGATCTACAAGGGCAAGGTCGTCAAGATCATGGAATTTGGGGCCTTCGTGAACTTTTTCGGCGCCAAGGACGGCCTCGTTCACATTTCGCAGCTCACGCACGGTCGCCCCGAGACCGTGGGCGAGGTCGTGAAAGAGGGGCAGGAAGTCTTTGTCAAACTGCTGGGCTTCGATGATCGCGGCAAGGTGCGCCTCTCCATGAAAATCGTCGATCAGGCGACCGGCAAGGAGATCCCGCGCGCGGAGGGCGAGGCCGAGGAACGCTTCGAGGGCAGTGGGCGCCCGCCGCGGCGCGAGCGCGGCGATCGGGGGGAGCGTCGCCGGGAACGAGGATAATGGCGTCGCCGGCGCCGGCCGCTCGCAACAAGGACGCCAATAGCGGCGCCCTTCGATCGGCGGCGGCGCGGGCGCGGCGGCTTCAATGCTTCTCGAGCGTGATCGAGGGGAGCTTGATTTCGACCGTATTGCGTTGACGCTCCCAGTAGAGATACCCAAGCACGACGACGGCCACCAGCAGGCCGCCCAACAAAAAAGATCGAAAATCGGTTTGCATGCTCACTCCGTCCCAGGCCGGATGCGGCCGCCTGCCCTGAGGCGGCACGTCCCCTGCCAGCCAAAGCGACGGCCGCTCCGTTCCAGCTTCGCCTGCAACCCGAGCCGGTGAACGGTCGGACCGCTCATCCCGGGCCGCGCCATGGCAAGTCCCCTCGAGGCGGGGCGCCGGCGCCCGTCGCCAATGTGGCAAAAAGGTGCCCGCCAGAAGACCGCAGCTGGTGGCACGGCCCAATCGTCTCGCTGAGCCAAAATGCCCCCCCCGCGCGCGACGGACAGTCGGGCGGCGGCGCGTTAACCATCCGGCTTCGTGGGCAGATGAGCACCTTGTGGTCTTCAGCGGCGCACGAGCGTGAACGCATCGATGGAGGACATGTATGCGGCCAGGAACTGCAGCGATCACTGCCGGAGCACTCATCTGTCTCGCCCTAGCGCCGACGGCGGCGCAAGCCCGCTGGGAGAGACTGGGCTGTCAAAAGGTGGGCTTTATCGTCGACAAGGACGTCATCAGGGTTGGGCGCGGCGAAGGCCGCTTCAAGTCCATCCGCCTGGAGGTCTCCGGCAACAAGGTCTACATGGACGACCTGAAGGTGATCTACGCCAATGGCGAACCCGATGATATCCCCGTGCGATCCGAAATTCGTGCCGGCGGACAAACGCGTCCCCTCGACCTCAGAGGTGAGCGCCGGGCCATCAAAGAAATCGAGATGAAGTACCGCTCGCAGCCGAACTTCAAGGGCCAGGCCACCGTGTGCGTCGACGCGCAGTCTTAAGCTCGGCGCCCGATCCGGCGGGGTGGCCCGTCACGGCCAGCCCGCCAGTTCGCGCGCCAAGAGGCGCGCGCCGAGCAGCACGAACACGGCGCCGAACCCCGCTTCCATGCTTGGCCGGTAGCGGTTGTAGAAGCTGCGCGCGGCGGGCTTTTGCATCAGCCAAGCGAGGAGCACGAGATAGCAGCCGTTGCCGACGACGATGACCCCGACCGCGGCAAGGCCGGTCGCAAGATTGGCCTTGAGAATGCCGACGCCGGCAAAGATGCTGGCGAGAAAGAACAGGGCCTGCACGTTGGCGAGCGCAGTGAGGATGCCTTGCGTGAAAGTGCCAGCCGCTGAGGCGACGACGTCGGCGGCCGGCGCGGCCCCCGTCGCGCCCGCACCTTTGAGGCCCCTGAGCAGGAGCCGCGCGCCGACCCACACCAGATAGGCGCCGCCCAGCACATAGATGATCAGGCGCACGGATGGCGCTTTCGCCAGCAGCAGCGCCAAGCCCAGGAGGGTTGCCAAGGCATAGCCGGCAATACCGATCAGATTGCCGATGAGCGCGATGGCCACCTCTGTCCAACCGCGGGTCAAAGCGAGGTGGACGATCAGCAACGAGTTGGCCCCGGGTGTGGGTACGATGGCGAGCCACAAGAGCGTGAACGCCCACAAGACCTGATAGTCGAGCGCCAAGACCTTCTCCCTCGTCCCATCCCCAGCCAATGGCCGCGCCGACGCCGGTACGGCGCGCGGCCCGCGCGGGTGCCTGGCAGCGACGAGGCCCGCCGGCAGTTGGTCGGCACCGGTTGCGTTCTCGCGAGGGCTCGTCGCCGCCGGCACCTTTCTGCTAGACTTGCCTATTCCAACAAGGACGGTCCCTGATGCTGCGTCAATCCCTTGTCGAATATGCCAAGCCCCTCGAGGCCACCGAGGCGCCGACGCCGACGGTTTCTGGTTGCGAGGTGCTGTTGCGCGTGAGCCATTGCGGCGTGTGCCACTCCGATCTGCATCTGCAGGACGGCTACTTCGATCTTGGCGGCGGCCAAAAGCTCGATGTGCGCGGCAACCGGCCGATGCCCTTCACGCTCGGCCATGAGATCGCCGGCGTGGTCGAGGCCGTCGGGCCCGACGCTGCCACTATTGCCAAGGCTGCGCGCTATGCGGCCTTTCCTTGGATTGGTTGCGGCAAATGCGGGCTCTGCGCGCGTGGCGATGAACACATGTGCAATGCGCCGCGCGCCCTCGGCGTCACGGTGGACGGCGGTTATGCGACGCACGTGGTCGTACCGCATCCACGCTACTTGCTCGACGTGACGGGCATTGCGCCGGAGATCGCCGGTGCGCTGATGTGCTCCGGCCTGACCGGCTACAGCGCGATCAAGAAGGCCGTCGCCTATCAGCGGGCTGGCCCCTTACTGATCGTGGGACTTGGCGGGGTCGGCATGATGGGACTGCAGTTCGCCCGCGCCGCCACCGATAAGCCCGTCTTCGTCGCCGATATCGACGCTAACAAGCGCCGGGCGGCCTTGCAGCTGGGCGCGGCGGAGGCCTTTGATCCGGCCGATGCCGGCGCGCGCAAGGCGATCATGAAGGCATCGGGCGGCGTCGGTGCCGCCGTCGACTTTGCAGGTTCCGACAAGTCGCTGAACTTCGCGCAGGGCGCCGTCGCCAAGGGCGGCGCCGTCGTCATCGTCGGCCTGATCGGCGGCAGCTTTTCCATTCCGGTGCCGATGTTTCCGCTGCGGGCGCTGACCATCATGGGCAGCTATGTCGGCTCGCTTGCCGAAGCGCGCGAAATGATCGCGTTGGTAAAAGCTGGTAAGGTGGCGCCGATTCCCGTCGAGTTGCGTCCGCTCGAAGGCACGAGCCACGCACTCGATGACTTGCGCGCGGGCCGGGTGGTGGGCCGCCTCGTCATTACCCCGTAGCGCCCATGAGGTCTCGATGAAACTAGTGGTGATGGGTCCAGGCGGCGTCGGCGGCTACTTCGGTGCCCGGCTGGCGGCCACCGATAATGACGTCACGTTTGTAGCGCGCGGCGCGCATCTCGAGGCGATGCGCAGGCACGGGCTCAGGCTCGACAGCGAGATTGGCGCCCTGAATTTGCAGCCGGTCAAGGTTGTCGCGGACGCGGCCGAAATTTCCGCCGCCGATATCATCATTTTCGCGGTCAAACTCGCGGACACGGAAGGGGCAGCCGAACGCTTGGCCGGCCTCGTCGGCAACGGGGCGACGGTCTTCACCTTTCAGAACGGTGTCGAAAGTGCCGGGCGCATCGGCAAGGTGCTGGGCGCCGACAACGTCGTCGCCGGGGCGGCCCGCATCAATGCGCAGATCGCCGCGCCGGGCGTGATCCGACAGCAAGGCAAGTTCGCTAGCCTCGAGTTCGGCGAGGCCGACGGCCGACCCAGTCCGCGCACGACCGCGTTGCTTGCCGCCTGCGAGCAGGCTGGCATCGCCGCCTCCCTCAGCCAGGATATCTCGCGTACGCTCTGGCTGAAGTTCGCCATGCTGGCGCCGATGTCCGGCCTGACCGCGCTGACCCGCGGGCCGATCGGCCCCGTGCGGGCGTACCCGGAGAGCCGGCGCCTGATCGAGGCGGCGGTCAGGGAAGCGGTCGCCGTCGGCATCGCCCAGGGCGTGCGCCTCGAACCGGCCGATGCCGACGCCGTCATCAAGGCGATCGATGGCCTGCATCCGGCCATGATGGCCTCCATGTGCCATGATCTGCTGGCGCACAAGCCGCTCGAACTTGCGGGCCTGTCCGGTGCCCTGGTGCGGCTGGGCGCAGCCACGGGCGTGCCGGTGCCGACGCATACCTTCATCACGCAGGCGCTGTCACCGTTCGCCGAAGGCAAACCCCGGTTTTGAGAGGCGCGCAATGACACTCGGGCCCGAAGAGATCGAGCGCTACAAGCGGCACCTGGTCTTGCACGATGTCGGCGGCCAAGGGCAGCAGAGGATCAAGGCCGCCAGGGTGCTAATGGTGGGCGCAGGCGGGCTCGGCTCGCCCGCGCTCATGTACCTGGCCGCCGCCGGCGTCGGCACGCTCGCCGTCATCGACGACGATCGCGTTTCGCTCGATAACCTGCAGCGCCAGATCGTGCACGACACCGCCCACGTCGGGGTGGCCAAGGCGGCGAGCGCGGCAGAGACGATCGCCAGGCTCAATCCACATGTCGTTGTCGATAGCTATCCGGAACGCCTCACGGCCAAGAACGCACTTGGCATCATTTCGCGCTATGACATCGTCGCCGACGGTTCCGACAATTTTGCCACCCGCTATCTCGTCAGCGATGCCTGCTATCTCGCCAAAAAGACGCTGGTGTTTGCCGCCGTCGGTCCATTCGATGGCTACCTCACCACGTTGAAACCGCACGAGAGGGCGCCCGACGGCCTGCCGTTTCCGAGCTATCGCTGCATATTTCCCGAAGCCCCGCCGCCGGGCACGGTGGCCAATTGCGCCGAAGTGGGCGTGCTTGGCGCGATCGTCGGCGTGATCGGCGCCTTGCAGGCGACGGAGGTGCTGAAAGAAATCGTCGGGCTTGGCCAGAGCTTGGCCGGACGCTTGCTGATCTATGATGCGCGCGCCGCCCGCTTTACCGAAATCAAGGTGGCATGGGATGAGACCAATCCCTTGTCGGGTAAGGTGCCGACGATCCGTGATCTCAGTGGTCACGAACAGGCCGCAAACGATCCGGCCTGCGCGGCCTGAAGTCATGCCAGCGCGGAGGCACTGTGGCGATCGGCGCGATCCTATTCGACAAGGACGGCACCCTAATCGACTATTGGCTGACCTGGGTGCCGATTAACCGCGAGGTGGCTTTGTTCGCTGCCGGCGGAGACTTAGGCCTGGCGCACCAGTTGCTGCGCGTCGGCGGCCAGGATCCGGCAACCGACCGTGTCGTGCCCGGTTCCGTGCTCGCGGCGGGCAGCGTCGAGGACATTGCCACCGCCTTCGCCGCCCAGCTTGGGGCGCGCAGCCCCCAGCAGCTGGCGCAGGGCATCGAGGCAATCTTTCGCCGTGGTGGGTCCGAACATGGGCGCCTCGCGCGCGGTGCCAGGCAAACCGTCGCCGAACTGCGCCGGCGCGGTTTTCGGCTCGGCCTTGCGACAAACGATTCAATCGGCGGCCTGGAAGCCTCGCTGGGCCCGCACCACATCCTCGACCTGTTCGAGTTCAAGGTCGGCTGCGATTCCGGCTTTGGCGCCAAGCCCGACCCGCGCATGGTGCAGGCGTTTTGCGCGGCCGTCGGCCTGCCGCCGAGCGCCGTCGCCGTGGTCGGCGATGCCGCCCATGACCTCATCATGGGGCGCGCCGCGGGCGTCGGCCTGACGGTGGGGGTGCTGGGCGGCACCAGCGGGCGTCAGGACCTCGAGCCCTACGCCGATCGCATCGTCGATGAGCTTGTAGACCTCTTGCTGATTGCCGATTTTCGCCGCGGGCCGCCGGCTGGGCGAAGCTGATCGCCGCCGTCGCGGGCCAAGTGCACGAGCGCCGAGAGCAAAAGCGGGCCCGACCGACGCCGCCCTGCCACTGTGTGGCGCGGCTCGGTTACCGGCGTTGGCGGATGCGCCACACAAAGGCCTCATCGCCAAAATCGCGTCGCGCCAGCACCTCCAACACCAGCCAGCGATCGTGCACGGCGAGGGCGCCTTCGAAGAGGCCGTTCCAGGCCTCGAAGACGGCCGGCGAGAGCGGATCGAGCCCACGCATCAGGCGCCAGCCCTCGCGACGCACCAAGGTGGCGCCGTCCGCCTGGATGGCCAGGGCCGCCGCATCGCCCTCGGCTGCGGCCAGCCGCAACATGAAACGGGCAAACGCCTCCACGCCGCCCGCCTCGATGTCGAGCAGAGCCGCGGTCGCCTTGTACTGCTGCGCGCCAATCAGGCGGCCGGTGATGCGCCCCAGGTGCGCGGCCTCGGCCGGTCCGAAGAGTTCGGCTAGCCGCGGCAGACCGGAGCGGATGTATTCCATGGCATAGTTGCGCTCGGCCTTGGCCAGCCGTTCGGGCGGCCATGCGGCCGCCGGCAGCCGCGGCGCCGCAGAGGGGTCGAAGGGCGGCGGCAGCTCGCCGGGACGGAATGCTAGCCGTTCGTCCTCGAGGAGTTCGCGGTCGTGCTCTAGGAAGTAGCCGGAAAGGCCATGCTGCCCATCCGTGGTCTGGGCGGTACAGACAAAGCCGAGGCGGGGGTTGGCGAGGGAGACCCCGTTGTGCGCGTACCAACCGCGCAGGAAGGCGCGTGAGACCTGGCTCGGCACGGCGCAAATGCTGGCGCCGGGGTAGATCCAGCGCGGCGGCACGAAATTGACCCAGGCTTTGCGCTCACTCTCGCGCATGAACTCGACCTCAACCCCGCCGATTTGATTGGAGAGATAGTGAAAGGCGGCACAGGCGACGGCATCGGGCATGCCCTTCAATCCGAGCTTGTCGAGGCTCGACAGGAATTTTTCCTGGTGCTGGTGGCGAAACAGGCGAAACACCCACTCGGCCGCCTCCGGCGCGCCGCGGCGGGTGACGAGCGTCAGGATCAGGCCCGTGAAATAGCTGTGGTAGAGCCCGGCGGCAGCCTTGATGGCACGGGTGTCGAGCTCCTGCATCGCCGCACGCCGATCGACGCCGGTTAGAACATGGCGGCGTGCACGCGATCGGGCGGATTGTGTCCGTCGAAAAAGGTCTTGATGTTGATGACGACCTTTTCACCCATGTCGATGCGACCTTCAATGGTTGCGGAACCCATATGCGGCAGGGCCACGACGTTGCGGTTTGCCAGCAGCTTGGGATTGATCGCCGGCTCATGTTCGAACACGTCGAGGCCGGCGCCGGCGATTTGGCCGGTCTCGATCAGACGGGCCAGCTCGTTTTCGTCGATCACCTCGCCGCGGGCGGTGTTGACGATGTAGGCACTCGGCTTCAGGAGTTTGAGCCGCCGGGCCGAAAGGAGATGGTAGGTTGCCGGCGTGTGCGGGCAGTTGACGGACACGATGTCCATGCGCGCCAGCATCTGGTCGAGACTGTCCCAATAGGTGGCCTCGAGCTCCTGCTCTACCTCCTCATCAACCCGGCGGCGGTTGTGATAGTGGATCTGTAAGCCGAAGGCCTTGGCACGCCGCGCGACGGCCTGGCCGATCCGGCCCATGCCGATGATGCCGAGCCGCTTGCCCCAAATGCGGTGACCCAGCATCCAGGTCGGCGACCAGCCGACCCACCGGTTGGCGGAGTCCTTGAGCAGTGCCGTGCCTTCGGCCAGCCGGCGCGGCACGGCCAGGATCAAGGCCATGGTCATGTCGGCGGTATCCTCAGTCAGCACGCCCGGCGTATTGGTGACGATAATGCCGCGCACGCGCGCCGTATCCAGGTCGACATTGTCCACACCGGTGCCGAAATTGGCGATCAGTTTAAGCTGCGGGCCGGCTTGGGCGATCAAGGACCGGTCGATCCGGTCGGTCACCGTCGGGACCAGAACATGCGCTGCCTTTACCGCCTCGGCGAGCTCTGCCTGCGACATCGGCTTGTCGTCGAGGTTGAGCCGGGCATCAAACAGCTCGCGCATCCGCGTTTCCACCACCTCGGGCAGCTTGCGGGTCACGATCACCAGCGGCTTCTTGATCGAATTGGGCATGCGATGCTCACGCTGCTATGGGTTGGCGCTCCAACCTCGCGGCACATCCTTGCCCTGTACTAGCAGATACCGTGATCGGGACAAGGTGGCCCAATGCCGAAGCCGGCTTGGGCACGGGTGGGACTTGATTGCCAGTATCAAATCGTGCTTTCCCGCGGGGTGTCGAAGCAGGGGGCGACTGACGGGTTGGCGCATGGGTAGACCGCAGTTCCAGGCTAGAATTGCCTTTGCCGTGCTGGTCCTGGGGGCGGCCGCCGGGCTTGCCGCCCAGCCGGCGCCCGAGCCGCAGAGCACCGGGGCGAGCGGCTTGGCGCTGCCGCGCTTTGCCAGCCTCAAATCCGATCGGGTCAACCTACGCCAGGGTCCCGGCACCGACTACCCAACGGCGTGGGTCTTCCGGCGTGCCGGCCTGCCGATCGAAATCGTCAAGGAATTTGAAAGCTGGCGCCAGGTGCGCGATGCGGAGGGCACCACCGGGTGGGTGCTGGGCTCGATGCTCAGCGGCAGGCGCACTGCCGTCGTGCTGCCCTGGGAGCAGAAGGCAGGCCAACCGCAGCCGGCGTCGGCGGCGTTGCGCGATGATGACAGCGCCTCGGCCAGGCCGCTCGCCTACGTTGAGGCCGGCGTGCTTGCCAGCATCATCAGTTGCGATGGTCGCTGGTGCCGGATCTCGGTCGGCGGCTTTCGCGGCTACATCGAGCAGGTCAAGTTGTGGGGCGCCTACCAGGGGGAGGTCATCCGCTAAGTTGGGCCTTTTGCTCCTCTAGGCCCAACCCCAACGCCGACGCTTCAGCGACGCGGCACGAGGCGCACGACGACGTCAATATGCGAAATTTTCAGATCCGCCGGCGGCTCCGGCAGGCCATCGACCCGGATCGTGTCGCCCGGAATGTCGACGAGGCGGCCGTGCTCCTCAACAAAAAAATGGTTGTGGTTGGAGGTGTTGGTATCGAAATAGGCGCGCTGGCCGCCGATGGCGATTTCCCGCAACAGGCCCGCCCCCTTGAATTGGTGCAGCGTGTTGTAAACCGTGGCGAGCGACACTCGTTCTCCGGCCCGCACGGCCTCCTCGTGCAGGAGCTCGGCCGTGACATGCCGGTCGCCGTTGCCAAACAACAGCGCTGCCAACGCGATACGCTGGCGCGTCGGCCGCAGGCCGGCTCGTCGCAACAATTGAGAAACAGAATTGGCCATAACACAGGCTCTGCCGGTGGGGACCTCCGCCAAGCGCGCTGCCTGAGCGACAATGCGTCCCGCCATTTTGATATTGCCGCTCTTTGCAAGTATATGTCGCCATTCCCGGCTGGGCAACGGTCTACCTTACCCCCGCCGTCCCGCGCTGGGCGCGTGCCTGGAACACGGGCTTTTGAGCGGGGGGCGAGTGTGATAGGACATGCCTGGCGTGGGTAAATAAAGCGCAAGTGCCGTGCGCGCACCGACATTTTCGTAGAGGGAGGGCGATGCCCGAGCGCGTTGCAACCTACGAATACGCAGATCTCCTCACCTGTGGCCGTGGTGAGCTCTTCGGGCCTGGCAATGCGCAGCTGCCTTTGCCGCCGATGCTGATGTTCGATCGGATTTCTTGCATCTCCGACGTCGGCGGCGCGCACGGCAAGGGCCAGGTGGTGGCCGAGCTCAAGGTCTCCGGTAACCCCGCGCTCGATTGGGTCTTCGCCTGCCATTTCAAGGGTGATCCGGTGATGCCGGGTTGCCTGGGACTGGATGCGCTCTGGCAGCTCACGGGTTTTTTCCTTGGATGGCTGGGTGCCCCCGGCAAGGGGCGGGCGCTCGGCGTCGGCGAGGTGAAGTTTACCGGTATGGTGATGCCGACGACCAAAACCGTGCAGTACGTCGTCGACCTGAAGAGGGTGATCTTGCGCCGTTTGAAGCTTGCCATTGCCGACGGAGTGATGAAGGCCGATGGTCGGGTGATCTATGCTGCGACCGATCTTCGCGTCGGGCTATTTGAAGCCGGGGAGCAGCCGGCGGCCTTGTGAAGGTGCCTCAATCCCTCCGTGTGCGGGTTCGGCATGAGTTAAGAGCGGCACGACGATGCCAAGAAAGGTCTGGCAATGAGACGCGTGGTCGTCACGGGGATGGGTATCGTGTCCTCGATCGGCAACAATAGCCAGGAAGTGCTGGCCGCTTTGCGCGAGGCCAAGTCGGGCATCGTCTACGCGGAGAAATACGCCGAACTCGGTTTCCGCTGCCAGGTCCACGGCGCTCCGAACCTCGAATGGGAGGCGATGGTTCCACGCAAGGCGCGCCGCTTCATGGAGGCTGGTATCGGCTGGTGCTTCGTCTCCATGGAACAGGCGATTCGTGACGCCGGGCTTGAGAGCACGGATGTCGTCAACGAACGAACCGGCATCATTATAGGCTCGGGCGGGCCCTCCACCCGCGCCATCGTTCGCGCCGCCGATGTGACGCGCGAAAAAGACCCAAAAAAAATCGGCCCGTTCGAGGTTCCTAAGGGAATGTGCTCCGGCCCGTCGGCTGCCCTGGCAACCGCCATGCAGATCAAGGGTACCAACTATTCGATCTCGTCGGCGTGCGCGACATCGGCACATTGCATCGGCAATGCCGCCGAGCTCATTCAGTGGGGCAAGCAGGATGTGATGTTTGCGGGCGGCTGCGAGGAGCTCGATTGGACGCTCTCGGCGCTGTTTGATGCCATGGGAGCCATGTCGACGAAATTCAACGCCGCGCCAAGGCGCGCGAGCCGTGCCTACGACAAAGACCGCGATGGCTTTGTGATCGCGGGCGGTGCCGGGGTGGTCGTGCTCGAAGCCTTGGAGCACGCCAAGGCGCGGGGCGCGCGCATCTACGCGGAGCTCGTCGGTTACGGCGCCAACTCCGACGGTTTCGACATGGTGGCGCCCTCGGGCGAGGGCGCCGTGCGCTGCATGCGCATGGCCATGCAAGGCGTCGATGGCAAGGGCGTGGGTAGGATCGACTATATTAACCCGCACGGCACGGCCACGCCGGTCGGCGACGAAAGGGAGATCGATGCCATCCGGCAGGTGTTCGGCAAGAACCTGCCGCCGATCTCCTCTACCAAGTCGTTAACGGGGCACTCGCTGGGCGCCGCCGGGGTGCAGGAGGCGATCTACGCGCTGCTCATGATGAATAATCGCTTTATCTGCGAGAGTGCCAACATCGATGAACTCGACCCCGCCTTCGCGGATGTACCGATCGCGCGCAAGCGGCAGGACGAGGTAAATCTCAACTGTGTCATGTCGAACAGCTTTGGTTTCGGCGGCACCAATGCCACGCTGATCCTCAGGCGCTACGACGCATGACCCAGCATGTGGCGACGGCGGGGATGTTGGGCGTTGTTTAAAGGGGCAGGTCGGAGGCTTGTCACCGGGCACCTTGCCCGCTGAGGTCGCGAGAGGAACGAGGTCATGACGAACAGGGATATGGCCCAGGCCGGGCCACTGATGGCGGGCAAGCGCGGCCTCGTCATGGGCGTAGCCAATGACCGCTCGATCGCCTGGGGAATTGCCTGCATGCTGGCCGGTCATGGCGCGCAGCTGGCCTTCACCTACCAGGGCGATGCGTTCGGGCGCCGCGCGGTGCCGCTGGCAAAGTCGGTTGGCTCCGAGATCATCGTCAGTTGCGACGTCCTCGATCTCAAGAGCGTCGACAATGTCTTCGCCGAGATCAAGACCAAATGGGGCAGTCTCGACTTCGTGGTGCATGCGCTCGCCTTCTCGGATCGGCGCGAGCTGTCCGGCCGCTACGCCGACACCACGCGCGAAAATTTCACCAACACCATGGTGATCTCCTGCTTCAGCTTCACCGAGGTGGCCAAGCGCGCGGCCGCCTTGATGCCGGCGGGCGGTTCGCTATTGACGCTGACCTTCAGCGGCGCGACGCGCTGGGTGCCCTCCTACAACGTGATGGGCGTGGCCAAGGCGGCGCTGGAGGCCTCCGTGCGCTATCTGGCGGCCGATCTCGGCGCCCAGGCGGTCCGCGTCAATGCGCTCTCGGCAGGACCCATGCGCACGCTTGCGGGTGCGGGCGTGGCCGACGCGCGCGTCATCTTCAACTACCAGCGCGATCACGCCCCGTTGCGCCGTACGCCGACGCTCGATGAGGTGGGCGGCTCGGCGCTCTACCTGCTGTCGGATTTGTCCGGCGCCGTTACGGGAGAAGTGCATTTTGTCGATTGTGGCTACAATACTGTGGCCATGCCGAGCCTCGATTTCCTGAAGGAGCAGGAACAGGAAGCGACGCACGCGGGCCCCTCACCCTCAGAGGCCGCCGAGTAGGTCCACCATTGCGTGATTGCCGGGTCCGGCCCGGCATGGCAGCGAAACATGATCGGGGTCTTCGATTCAGGCCATGGCGGGCTCACCATCGTTCGTGAGCTGGTTCGGCGTTTCCCGGATCTTGCCTACGCCTACCTGGGCGACCACGCCAATGTGCCCTACGGGGAGCGCGCGTCCGACGAGATCGTTGCCCTAACGCGCCAGGGGGTGGAGCGACTGTTCCATCAGGGTTGCCGGCTGGTGCTGCTTGGCTGCAACACCGCCACCTGTGTGGCGGCGCGCACCCTGCAGCGCGGCTGGCTGCCCGTCAGCGGCTGGAAGGGTCATAATATCCTCGGTATCGTCGCGCCCACGGTGGAAGCGGCGACCCAGACCCCCTGGGCGGTTTCGACCCCGCAGTATCCGCAAAAGTACAACACCGATGTGGTCGCCGTGTTCGGCACGACGCGGACGGTCGCCTCGCACGCCTATCCCGAGGAAATCCATAAGCGCTGCCCAAGGGTGACCGTTGTGCAGCAGGCGTGCGCCGGTCTTGCCGGCGCGATCGAAGCCGGTACTACGGAAGGCGTCATCGAGGCGCTGATCGCCGATGCCGTTGGCAGCTTGCTGGCACGCACGGCAGGGCAGCCGCCGCATCGCGCCATCCTGGGGTGCACGCATTATCCGCTCGTCGAGCACCTGTTTCGGCGCCACCTGCCGCCGTTCACGCGCATTCTGTCGCAGCCGCGGGTGGTCGCCGATAGCTTGGAAGACTATCTCACCCGGCATCCCGAGTACCGCACACACAAGGCCGGGGTGGCCGCGACGGTGTTGCTGACGACGGGTGATCCGGCAAGGGTCAATCGAACGGCGCGCGTGTTCTGGCCCGGGTCCCCGGCCTTCACCGGCGTACCCGCATAGGATCTGGCCACCTTGAGGGGTGGCCAGACCAATTTGCGGCGAAGAAACCCTGGGCGGGCGCGGTTGGCATCGCCCGCTACTTGGCGAGGTAGCTGCGGTGTAGCCAGCCGCCGTCGCCGCCGCGCGCTTCGTTGTAGAGCGTCTTGTCGCCGTCGCGCGTCTCCTGCCGCGTGCCAGCCGCGCCCGTGCGCTCGAGGGGATTGCCGCGCTCGGCTTCGGCCAAGAACTCGGTGGCCTTGGCCGCCGCTGGCGCTGGGCTGGCGGGGCCGGTCCCGCTCTTTTCGCCGATCGCCTCGGTGACGACGGCCGCGAGCTGCTTGTCCCACATTTTGCGAAACATCGCGTTCGACGGGTAGAGGTTGGCACTGCTCATGTGCCCGTTGATCGCCACCACATAACCCAAGATGTCCGGCTCGGCTTCGCCCTTGGCCTTCAGCGCCGCCAGATAGCTGGCGCGGGCGCCTTGCAGCGTCTCGTTTTCAAGACTGAGCTGCAGGCTGGTGGCCGAGGTCGGCGAGGCAACGCTGGAGTTGAGGCCACCCGCCAGTTTGCTCTGCGTCGCCGCCACCGAGTCCCAGACCTGCTTTTGCTTGCCTGCCACCTCGCCACTGGCGGGCGCTTCACCGGCCGGCCGAAAGCCGCCGTCCTTGGCTGGGGCCGGTGCGGCCATGGCCAGCAAGGCCGCCCGCGACGGCATCGCCTCGCTCGCGCTCGAGAACTTGTTGACATCTTCCTTGCCGCGCGCGGTCCAACGCCCTTGCTCGACGCAGAATGACGCGATCGGCAGGCGCCCGGATTTCGCCGGCAGCAAGAAGCTGACGGTAAGCACCCGGTCCTGTTTGCCGCCCTTGACAATGTCGCCGGCTTGCACGAACACCGGCTCGGTACCGGTATTTTCGATTTGCAACTCATTGACCCGGCCGGTTTCGATCACCTGCACTCGACCCTTGGCGACGGCCTCTTGCAGGGTGAGTGGCACGGCGCCCGACGCGCTGACGCCGTGCACAAAGTAGACGGCCAAGTTTTCGTAACTGTGGGGCCCTGATAGGCGATGACCTTGCTCGGCGAGCGATGGGCCGCTCGAGGCGCCGATCGCCGCGAAGGCCGCCGCCGCCACAGGAGCAACAGACCAAATGCGCATGTCTCAACCCTTTCTCGAGGATGCCAGACCTCACTTGCTTACTGCAGTTTTTTGGCTGCGCCGGGATGCTGTCTGGGCGAAAGCGCGGTCGCTCTGCGGCCGTATGATGGTATAACGCTCCGCATGAGGATTAACGCGTTGTAATGTGCGGCTTTATCAGCGCTCGGACTTTGCCGCGGGCTTTCCGCGGCGAACCCGCGGTGCGGTCTTTGCCTTCCTGCCGGTCGAACCAAAGCCACCGACGCCGCGCGGCGTCGGCGAAGCCTCCTCAATCTCCACGAGGCTCGCGCGTTCAACGCGCTGGAACACCAATTGGGCAATGCGTTCGCCCCGTTCAATGACAAGGGCGGCTTCGCCCAGGTTCGCGAGCAACACCTTGACCTCGCCACGGTAGTCGCAATCGATCGTGCCTGGACTGTTGAGCACGGTGATGCCGTGCCGGAGGGCCAGTCCCGAGCGTGGCCGCACCTGCGCCTCGAAGCCCGGCGGCAATTCCAGGACGAGGCCGGTGGGGATCAGGGCGCGCGCACCGGGCGCAAGCCGGACCGGGCGGCGTTCGGCGACGGCGGCGAGGAGGTCCATGCCGGCGGCACCGTCGCTTTGGTAGCCGGGCAAATCGAGACCGCGACCGTGCGCTAGACGCACGACCCCCACCATCGCTCGGCGCCGGGGCGGCTTGGCCGTCATGTCACGGCGGTATTGTCTGCGAGCCATTGGGCGGCACGGGCAACGAGGCGCCGGGCGACTTCCGCCTTGGGCAGGTCCGGCCATGCCTCGACGTCCTCTGCCGTCACGAGGTGCACGGTGTTGCGATCGCCGCCCATGATGCCCGTCTTCGGCGAGACGTCGTTGGCAAGAATCCAGTCGGCGCCCTTGGCCTTGCGCTTCTTTTTGGCGTGTTCGACCACGTCTGCCGTCTCGGCGGCAAACCCGACCACGAGCGGCGGTCGTCGACCCGGCGGGGCCCGGGCAATGGTCTTCAAGATGTCGGGGTTCTCCACCAGCTCCAGTCGCGGCGGCGCGGATTGCGCGCCCTTTTTGATCTTCTCCGAAGACGTCCTGGCAACGCGCCAGTCGGCGACGGCCGCCGCGAAGATGGCGATATCGCAGGGCAGCGCCTCAGACACCGCCGCCAGCATCTCTTGCGCGGTCTCGACGGTCACGAGGTCGACGCCGGCGGGGACGGCAAGCTGGCTTGGTCCGGAGACGAGCGTTACCCGGGCCCCGAGGGTGCGCGCTTGCGCGGCGATGGCCATGCCCTGCTTGCCCGAAGAACGGTTGGCGATATAGCGCACCGGGTCGATCGGCTCGTGCGTGGGCCCGCTGGTGATGACCACGTGTCGTCCGGCCAGTGGACCTGCTGCACGCGTGTGTGCGCTGGGCTCAGCGTCAGCGTGCGAGGGAAGCTGCGCCGGCGCTACATCACCCAACAGGTCGACGATCGCCGCCAGCAGCTCGGGCACCTCCGCCAGGCGGCCGGGGCCCGCCTCGCCAGCCTCAGCCATTTCGCCCACCGCCGGCCCAACGAAAAAAATTCCATCCGCCTGGAGCAGAGCCACGTTGCGCCGCGTGGCGGCGTTGAGCCACATGCGCGGGTTCATGGCGGGCGCCACCAACACCGGCTTGTCGGTCGCCAGCAGCACGCATGAGGCCAGGTCGTCGGCATGCCCGCCCGCCATTTTGGCGAGCAGGTCGGCGGTGGCCGGTGCGACCACGATCAGATCCGCCTCGCGCGCGAGCCGGATGTGGCCGATCTCGCGCTCCTCGTCGAGGTCGAATAGATCGGTAAAAACGTGATCGCCCGTCAGGGCCCCGACCGACAGCGGGGTGATGAAGGCCTGCGCCGCCTTGGTCATGATGGCACGCACGCCCACCCGCCGCTCGCGCAGGCGGCGAATCAGGTCCAGGCATTTATAGGCGGCAATGCCGCCACCGATAATCAAGGTGATGCGTTTGTCGAACGCTGCCTCCCGGGTAAGGCCCGCAGCCGCGCTCGCCGGCGTCGGGGCGAGCCCGGGCCATTGCGGTCCCGTCGTCCGCGCCGGTGCCGCCGCGCCCGCGCGCGGGGCCGGCGCGGCAGCGCGCATGAAGGCGCGCACGCGATCGGCGGTCTTGAGCGTGACGCTGTTGCCGCGCCGCAAGTTGGCGACCAGGTGGCCGTCGTTGACCGAGGCCAGGCCGAATTTGGTCGGCGTTAGGCCGGTTTCGGCGAGAAAGGCCTCGATCTCCGTCAGCAGGGCGCGCGCCATGGTGTGCATGGGGCAACTCTCGTGGGAAATTCCCCATTAGTCAATGGGCAAGCGCTCCGCGGCCGCGGCTTTTTACCCCCGTTGGGATCCCCGCAGCTTAGCGCCCGCCCAGACGGCGCAGGCGCGCTTCGGCCTCCGGCGCGCCCAGCTCGCGCGCCTTCTCATACCATTTCTTGGCCTCGGCCGGCTCCGGCTTCAGGCCCAGCACCTTGAGGCGCGCGAGCTCGGCGCCATCATAGGTGGCTGCCAACGCCAGGGCGCTTTCCGCCAGGCCGGCCTCGGCGGCACGCTCGAAGAACTGCCGCGCCGCATAGATGTTGCCGCGTCCCAACTGCTCCTCACCACGGGCGTGCAGCTTGAGAGCGCGATCCCGATCGGCCGGCGCGAGCTGGGGGGCCGAAAGCGCGCGCGTCGTGCTGTTGGGCGGCGCGGCGGCTGCCGCGGGAGGCGCCGCCGGGGCCACCGCACGCGTGATTGCAAAAGTCGTGGTCGCCTCGGCCAAGATCGATCCCTCGACGTTGACGAGCGCGACGACGACCTCCGAGTTGCCTTCCAGCCCCACCGGCACAATGACCATGAGGCCCGGCAGGGCGTTGAGTGGTACGGCCCACGAACCGGGCGCGATTGCATATCCTTCCGACAGCGCCGCCGTCGCCGGCAGCCCGCGAATGCGGACAAACGAGTTCTTGGCGAGCCCGTCGCGCGGGCGCACCTGGATCGGCAGGCGCACGCGCGAGGCCGGTGCTGCGTTGGTCACCGGCGCCACCTCGAGTGTGATGGGCTCGCCCTGTTGGGCGGCGGCAGGGGCTTGCGCCCCTGGCGGGTTGGCCGCCAACAGGGCGGCAAAAACGAGGGCGAAAACGCCGGCTCTCAGTGGCACGCGTACCTGCAAAACTGCGTTGGCCTGCGCGGGCCGCCGTGGCCAGGTCGCCTTCCTGCTCGGGACGATGCCAGGGTGGGCTGCGCGCAGGCACCTCTCCTTTGTTTTCCTAGGCGGGTGGTTTGGGCTAAGCATCCCGCCGACCCAGACGACCAAACCGCGGTTAAGGAACGCATTGATCACCGCCCCTTGCCTCCTCTGCCGGCGGCGAGGATCGGCAAGCATGCGCCCGTTTCACTGCTTCTTTTGCTGCTTGCTCCAGTCCAGGAATTGCTTGAACAGGCGCTCCTGCTCGACCTTGTTGTCGACGACCGCGCGCTGGCCTTGGGCGCGGGTCAGGTTGGCCTCGGCGCTCGCCTGCGCGGCGGCCTTGGCAACCAGGGCCTGGGCCGGAGGAAAGCGGGTCCAGCCCGGAATGGTGCCGGCCAAGTTCATATCCTTCCAGCCCGGCTGGTAGGGCTTATCGCGCAGCTTGTCGAAGCGGTCAAACAGGTACTCCACAAAGCGCACGCAGCGTCGGTAACGATCCGTGTCCTTGTTCCAGTTGTAGACCGCGAGCAGGGCCGGCACCGAGATCGTCTGCACGGTCTCGCCCTGTGCGATCAAATTGGGGTAGTCGGCGGCCGTCAGCTCGGCAGGCACGTAGTAGTCCTCGAACTTGGCGCCGAACTCGACCGGCAGGAAATGAAAGCCGGGTTCCGGTTTGAATTTGGAAAACAGGTCGTTGGGCTTGCCCACCACGTGCACGATGCCGGCGATTTCGCCTTTGCGCATCTGCTCGAGGGCGACCGAGTTGTTCTGGAACAGCCGTTCGACCTTGATGCCCAGCCGATCGAAGACGATGCCGCCGGTATAGTTGGCGGCGCTGCCGACGGTGTTGAAATTCACCTTCTTGCCGACCAGGTCCTGGAAGCTTTTGATCTCCTCGCGCACGTAGACGTGGACCTCGCCTTGGAACATGGGGATGATGTAGTTCACCCGGCGCTCGATACCGGGAATTCGCTCCACATTCTTGAAGTGATCGAGCACATCGGAATAGGTGATAGCGATGTCGATACCCTTGAGATAGATGAGGTCGCTGACGTTGCCCACCGCGCCGTAACTGACGATCGGCAGCACGCGCATGTTGTCGCCATCGTCGAGCGCCTTGCCCAAATCGGCGGCGTAGCGAACGAAGGTTCCCTCCAGCAGGCCGCCGGCGACGCCGATTGTCCAATTGTTGATACGGGCAGCCTTGGCGGCCTCTTCTTCGTTCACTGGTTTATTGGGGATCGGCTGCGCGCGCCGCGGCGCGTTGGCCTGCGCGACTTCCGCAGTTCCAGGCCACAGCAGCTGTGCGGCGGCCGGGGTGGCCGTCATGGCCAGGCAGGCCAGATAGCCGAGCGTGGTAGCAATGCGATACACGTTAATGCCTCCTCGAGCCTTTCAATGCCGTGCTCGGCGCGCGTCGCAAGCTTCGCACGGCTTATGCCAGATTGCGAGCTCACAACGCCTCGGAGGTGGCGCCCGGATTGCGACGGCAGAAATCGCCTGGGACCCTGGCAACGGCTCGGACGAGATGCGCCGTCCGAAGCGTTGAAACCTGCCTTGCCTGCAGTCGGAGCCTTGCCGTAGGGGCAACTCCGAGACAATCCTCCGGCGCCACCCCCGATGCCGTCGGATGATAAGCCAGGCTGGCGCCAGATCACGTTCATTTCATGGCAAGCGCGCGCCTGCCAGCCTGGGCCGTCAACTGTAACATTTTGGGACAAGATGTGACGGCCCGGACCGAGACCAAACGAGATTGCCGGCCGCTCCTGCGGCGGAGGAAGGCTCGTGCCGCTGCCGCCATGAGGGGATGCGCCGGCTCGGGGATGCACCAGCTCGGGGCTCGGGTTTACTGCCTGCCTTTGGCCGGGCCACGGCGGCGCCTGCCTGCCGGCGGGCAGCGGCCCTCCGCCTACGGACACCGACACCCCCCGTCGCAACGGCGAGCCGGCGGCGGGTCCGTCAACGCCTGGCCATGCCCAATCCGGCCCTGCTCAAGCCGCAGACGGCTGCTGACGGCGAGGACACCACGGCACGCCGTGCCGAGCCGCCAACGGCAGCGAGGCGAGCACGGCGGCCATCGGCGCCTCGCCAAGACCGAGCTGGCCGTGCCGGCGGCCAAGGCTGTTGGCGCGGCTGGGGAGGGCCAGGCGACCCGCCGCCGGTCTAGAGCTGCAACGCTGGGACATGACGGCGCGCAGCAAGCGCGAAGACGAGCATCCCTGCTAGCGGCAGGCGGAAGCGCGCGTGCGCGCACAGCTCAACCAACAACAGGGGTCGGTGAGCGAGGCCCGGAAGCGCTATCCGCGCCTGGAGGCGGGCGTAGCGCTGGGCCCGCCGCTTGGGCACCGCGGCCGGGCGCGGCCCTTGCGGGCGTTTGGCGCGTCCGCCACCGCGGCAGCCTGCCGCGTCACTTTTCAAAAGGTCCCTCCTGGCCTAGGCTTCCGGCAGGTCAACGCGTCCCCCGAGCCCACCGCACAGGAGGAGATTCAGCCGTGTCCGTCGCCATTCGCCAGATCCACCCAGTGTTCGTCGGCGAGGTCTCCGGGGTCGACATCAAAGGACCCCTGTCGCGCGAAGATATCGCGGCCATCGAAGCCGGCATGGATCGGTATGCCGTGCTCGTGTTTCGCGATCAGGCGGTGAGCGATGATGAGCAAATGGCGTTTACCCGCAACTTCGGGGCCATCGAGAACGCGCGCGGTGGCAACGTCACCAAGGAGGAAGACAAGCGGCTCGCCACCGGGATGAACGATGTCTCCAACCTCGGCAAGGACGGCAGGCCGCTCGCCCGCGACAGCCGCCAGCGCTTGTTCAACCTGGGCAACCTGCTGTGGCACTCCGACAGTTCCTTCCGGGCCATTCCCGCCAAGTACTCGCTGCTTTCGGCGCGCGTGGTGAACCCGAAAGGCGGCGATACCGAACTCGCCGACATGCGCGCCGCCTACGATGCGCTCGATGCAGACAGCAAAGCCGAAATCGAGAACCTGGTGTGCGAGCACTCGCTGATGTTTTCGCGCGGCTCCCTCGGTTTCGTCGACTACACCGAAGAGGAAAAGCAGCTCTTCAAGCCTGTACGCCAGCGGTTGGTGCGCACGCACCCTGTCACCGGCCGCAGGTCGCTCTATCTTTCCTCCCATGCCGGCGCCATTATCGGCAAACCGACGCCGGAAGCGCGCATCCTATTGCACGACCTCAAGGAGCACGCCACGCAGCCGCGCTTCGTCTATGTGCACAAGTGGAAGGTCAACGACCTCGTCATGTGGGACAACCGCCAGACCATGCACCGTGGCCGGCGTTATGACGAAAGCCAGCCGCGCGACGTGCGCCGCACGACCGTCGCCGGCGATGCCCCGACCATCGCGCAGGCCGCCGCCGAATAGGCGTCGCTTGCGCTTGGCGCCGTCGCGACCGAAGCCTCAAGCTTGTGCGCCGACGCACGCCAGCCCCAATTCCTCGGCGGCGGGCAGTGGCGCGAGGTAGCGGCCAAGGAGGGCCGCGGACACATCGGCGAGGTGCGGCGGCGACCAGGCCGGCTTGCGGTCCTTGTCGACGATCAAGGCGCGCACGCCTTCCGGGAACTCACCATCTTCGAACAAACGCACCGCCACGCGAAACTCCATGTCGAGCGCGGCCTCGAGCGACGCCAGGCCGCGGGCATGTCGAATCGCCGCGCAGGCAAGTTTGAGTGCTTTCGGCGACTTTTGCGACAGCGCCCGGCGCGTTGCATCGCTCCAATCGAGGTTGCTGTGTTCCAGACGCGCCAGGATCGCCTCGAGGCTGTCGGCGGCGAAGATCCGATCGATATCGGCCGCGCGGTCGGCAAGACGAGACCGGCCCGGCTCCTGCTTCAAGCCCTTGAGCACCTCGCCAATCGCCCCTCCCTTGGGATCGAGCAGGCGCGCCTTGAGCTCGCCGAGGCCGCTCACGGGCACGAAGGCATCGGAGAAGCGCGCATAGATTGCGTCTGCCGCATCCATCTCGGCACCCGTCAACCCGAGATAGAGCCCGGCTTCGCCCGGGGCACGCCCCAACAGCCAACTGCCGCCCACATCGGGAATGAGCCCAATGCCCGTCTCCGGCATGGCGAGCCGGGAGCGCTCGGTGACGATACGGTGGCGCGCGTGCGCCGACAGGCCGATACCCCCACCCATGACGATGCCGTCCTGGATCGCCACATAAGGCTTGTCGTAACGACCGATCAGGGCGTTGAGCCGATATTCGTCGCGCCAGAAGGCGCGCGCGGCACCCGAGCCGGCGCCGCGGCTGTCGTAGAGTGCACGCACATCGCCGCCGGCGCACAGGGCCCGTTCGCCGCTGCCATCGAGCAGCACCACCTCGACGCGCGCATCGTCCCGCCAAGCCAGCAAGGCATCCCAGATCGGCGCCACCATGGCGTGCGTCAGGGCGTTCAGCGCCTGCGGGCGGTTGATGGTGATGCGCCCAGCCCGGCCCTCGCGGCGGATCAGCACCTCATCCTTTGGCGTTGCGCTCATGCTCGATCCTTGACAAGGCGTTCTAACCTGGGGGATTAGCGGTCCCGTTGGACGGCGGCAACGGTTTTCGCTCACGTCACGGACGCCTGAGGCTTAGGCATGACGGTCTGGCAGAAAATTGCCGGTTTTGCGACGGCGCTCGGCGGTGCCAGCGGCAGTCTGCTGCACGAGCTGGCAAACGTCTTCGGGTTCGACCGCGATAGCGCGCCAGAAAAGAGCGTCGCCTTCACCATCGGCGTCATTGCTCTCAGCGCCAAGATGGCCAAGGCCGACGGCGTGGTCTCGCCGCGCGAGGTGGACGCGTTCCGCCGCGTCTTTCAATTCTCGCCGCAGGAGGCCGCCAACGTCGCGCGCGTCTTCGACCTCGCCAAGCAGGATACGGCCGGTTACGAGGCCTATGCCGATCAGATCGCGGCCCTGCTCGGCGACGACCGCAGGTTGCTGCAGCACGTGCTGGAAGGCCTTCTCTACGTGGCGGCGGCCGACGGCGCCCTGCACCCCAAGGAGGACGCATTCCTCAAATCGGTGGCATTGCGCTTCGGCTTTGGCGACAACGAGTACCGCTACTTCCGCGCCCGCTTCGTGCGTGATGCGGAAAATCCCTACGACGTCCTGAAGCTTCCCCCGTCGGCGAGCAATGCCGAAATCCGCGCCCAATACCGCAAGCTCGTCAGAGACAATCATCCCGACAAGCTGATCGGTCGCGGCGTGCCCCCTGAGTTCGTCGATCTCGCCACCCGCAAGCTGGCCGCCATCAATGTCGCCTACGACAGTATCGCCAAGGAGCGCGGGTTGTGATCGTCAAGGCGGACTCAGGACTCGTGCACGAGCTCCATCCCGCCTCGAACTTCGAGCCGCGGCGCGACGGCCTATGCCCCAGCATCCTCATTCTCCACTACACGGGCGTTGCCAGCGCGGCCAAAGCCATCGAGTGGCTGTCGCGGCCAGATAGTCGCGTATCGTGCCACTATGTGATCGATGAAACAGGCTGCATCACCCAGATGGTGGCGGAGGCGGCGCGCGCCTGGCACGCTGGCGAGGCGAGCTGGGGCGGCGAAACCGATATCAACTCGGCCTCGATCGGCATCGAGATTCAAAATCCGGGCCACGAGCTCGGCTATCCGGATTTTCCCGAACCGCAGCTGGCGGCGGTCGAAGCCTTGGCGCGGGATATCTTGAGCCGCCACGGCATCCGGCCCGAGCGCGTGTTGGCGCACTCGGATGTGGCGCCCAGGCGCAAGATCGACCCCGGCGAGAAGTTTCCCTGGGGGCGGCTTGCCGCCGCGGGCGTTGGCCATTGGGTCGAACCGGCCCCCCTGGTCGCTGCCGAGCCTGCTATCGGCGTCGGCGCCGCCGGCCCCCAGTTTGCCGAGCTGCAGCGCCAGCTTCGCGCCTATGGCTATGCGATCGAGCCGACCGGGCGCGTCGACGACGCCACCGAGTTCGTCGTCAAGGCGTTCCAACGCCACTTTCGCCCCGCCCGGGTCGACGGCCGGATCGACGCCTCGACCATCGCCACGCTCGAGCGCCTCGCCGCGGCGCTGCCGGCGGCGGCCGCCTAAGGGGTCGTCAGGCCCGCCTCGAGCTCGAACGCCCGGCGAAGGCGCACCCTGACCCGGCCGCCGCGGCACCCCGCCTGCCGTGGCGCCGACGGCGCCGGCCGGTCCGCGGTCCGCCCGCGCCCGCCCGCTTTTCCACGTCCATTTCCACGCCGCCTCCCACGCTCCGATCCACGGCCCAGCCTTAACCTCGCATCACCTCTCACGGCGTGTGGGAGGCTGACGCGCGGTCGAAGGAGAGCCCTCCGCATGCAAAAAAAATCTGTTGCTACGGCGTGTCTGTTGTTCTTGTCGATCGGGTCTACCCAAGTTGGCCGGACGGCCTTGGCGGACGATGCGCACCACACGGTGGTCCCGGGCGACGCCGTCAACTGGGGTCAGGCGCCGGCATCGCTGCCGAGTGGCGCCCAAGCCGCAGTCCTGCTCGGCAACCCGGCCAAGGAGGGGCCCTTCGTGCTTCGCCTCAAGTTTCCCGACGGCTTCACGGTGCCGCCCCACCGCCATTCCAAGGACGAGTTCGTCACGGTGATTTCCGGAAAATTCGCCGTCGGCGCCGGCGAGAAGGTGGACCGGACGGCCGCAAAGCCGCTGCCGGCGGCAAGCTTCGTCCATCTGCCGGCCGGCATGGCGCATTACGCCTGGGCCGAGGGCGAAGCCGTCGTGCAAATCAACGGCGTTGGCCCCTTCGACGTGAAGTACGTCGATTCCAAGGATGACCCGCGCAATAAATAGCGGCCGCCGGCACGGGCGCCGATTTGTGGCCCGCCGCCGCGGAACGGCAGCGTCGATCGCGGGTTGGCGCGCCGTTCGCGCTCAGGCAAATAGGCGCTTGGAGGCGAGACGGGCTCCGTCGGAGAGGGCACGCAGCTTGGCCCAGACGATGTCCTCGGTGACGCGTCCCATGCCCGCGGAGGTGTCAAAGCCGCAATCGGTGCCCGCGACTACACGCGCGGGGTCGCCTACGGCCGCCGCGATGCGTTCGAGCCTGTCGGCCACCACTTCCGGGTGCTCGATGTAGTTGGTGACGGTATCGATGACACCGGCCACCAACACCTGGTTGGCGTTGAGCGGCTGCTGGCGAAATACCTTGTATTCATGGGCGTGGCGTGGGTTGGCGAAGGGCAGGTACAGGCCACCGACCTTCGCCTGCATTAGGATCGGCAGAATATCGGCGAGTGCCACGTCATGATCGTGCGGTCCCTCGTAATTACCCCAGCAGACGTGCAGCCGAACCTTGTCGGCTGCAACATTGATGAGCGCCGCGTTGATGGCGGTGATCACGCGCTCGATGAAGTGCTGGAAGTCCTTGAGCGGCCGGGCAGCGAAGGAGGCGTGACGCTCGAGCGCGAGGTCGGGCGCATCGATTTGCAGCTGGAAGCCGGCGCCGACGATGGCCTCGTACTCGATGCGCAGCGCCGCCGCGATGGCATCGATATAGGCGTCAAAGCTGGCATAATGCTCGTTCTTCACGATCGAGGCGAGGATGCCGGGCGACGCGGCCGTGACGAAGGGCGCAGTTGCGCCCTGCCCGAGGCCGCCGTAGGCCGCCTTGAAGGTGGCGCACTCGGCATCGAGCTCGGCCTGGCCGACATAGGTCACGGGACCAACACACTTGGGCAGGAAGGCAACGTTGCTGACCGCTTCGCGCTGGGCAAGGAGCCGGGCGCGCTCTGCCTTGAATTTCGGGTAGCTTTCGATATCGGCAAACGGCGCCCGCTCTCCCCGACCGTCGATGCCGCTCAACCGACGGCGCAGATAGAGCACGAAGGACTCGCGCTGTTGCTCGCCGTTGGAGATGATGTCGAGGCCCGCCTGGCGCTGCTTGTCGACCACCCAGGCGACGGCCTCGCGCCCGGCCGCGGCGAGCGCGGTGGCGTCGATTGGATCGCCTTGCGATCGGCGAGTGAAAAGGTGGGTCAGCAGCGGTGGCCTCGGCAGGCTCCCTGCATGCGTCGTCAAGATGCGCGCCGCGCTCGTGGGCATGGTCCAGCGTTCCTCGTCAAATGCCTGCAAAAAGCCAAACCTCGACGCTCGCCGCAGGTCAAGGCCTCGTTCGCCGCCGACGTCGGGGCAAGCGATAATCGCGCACGCCGCTGTGCAAGCGAGCGCCGGCGTGACAACCAAGCCGACCCGGAGTAAGTCATGCTCCCAAAAACCACAACACTCCGCCCCGCGCCTGCCGGGGTGCCCCAAAAGATGCCGATCGAGGACCCGCGCGCGCCTGTCGACTACGAGGAGGGTGGGCAGGGTCCAACGGTGGTTTTCGCGCCGGGTTCATGCAGTACCGGGGCCGCCTGGCGGCCCATCATCTCGCATTGCGAGGGCCGCTGGCGCTGGGTTACAACCAGTCTTCTGGGCTATGGCGGCACGGCGGAACGGCGCGCCGCCGCCGACGCCTCGATTGCGCACGTGGCCGCAGCCCTTGAGGCGGTGATCCGCCGTGCCGGCCGGCCGGCGCACCTGGTCGGACATTCCTTCGGCGGTTTGGTGGCGCTCGCCGTGGCGCTCAGGCGGTCGGTGCCCCTCGCCAGCCTGTCGATCCTGGAGGCTCCCGCCGCGCAGCTGCTGCACGAGGTCGGCGAGCATGCGCACTACCGCGCCTTTCGAGACATGACGGACGCCTACTTTGCGGCCTTCGCGGCCGGCAAGGCCGACGCCATCGCGACCATGATCGATTTTTACGGCGGCGCCGGTACCTTCGCCGCCTGGCCGCCGCGGGTGCGCGCCTATGCGGTGGCGACAACGGCAGTAAATGTGCGTGACTGGGCGAGCGCCTACGGCTTTCAGCTGTCGCCCGCTTTGCTCGCCAGCCTCGAGCTGCCGGTGCTCGTCATACGCGGTGGCAGCAGCCATGCGGCGGTGCAGCGCGCCAACGAGCTGCTCGGTCGGTATTGCCCCGGGGCGGCGCTGGCGACCCTCGAGGGGGCCGCTCATTTCATGATCACTAGCCACGCTCGCGAGGTTGCCGCGCTCCTCAGCGCGCACATCAGCCGGGCCTGCGCCGGCCCGTGAAATCGGTGAGTGAACTGATCAGCCGGCGCGGTCGGGATGCGCCGGATCGAGATTGGCGGCGAGCTCGCGCAGCTTGAATTTCTGGATCTTGCCGGAGGGTGTGCGAGGCATTTCCGACATGAGCTCGAGCCGCTCGGGCCAATACTGCTTGGCCATACCGTGGCCTTCGAGGAAGGTCCTCACGTCGGCCAGCGTAACTAGCGTGTTCGGCTTGGCAACGATAAAGGCGCAGGCCCGCTCGCCCAAGCGTGGGTCCGGCATGGCCACAATGGCGCATTCGGCTACGTCTGGATGGCGATAGATGAGGTTTTCAACCTCGGCCACGGGAATGTTTTCGCCGCCGCGAATGATGACGTCCTTGCTGCGACCGACGATGCGGATGTAGCCGTCGCCGTCCATGCGAGCGAGATCACCGGTGTCGAACCAGCCGTGCTCGTCGACGCCGTTGAGATGCGGCCGTTTCAGGTAACCGACGAAATGGGTAATTCCGCGCGCCTGCAGATGCCCCATCGTATCGGCGGGTAGCGGCTGCCTGGCGCTATCGACGATGCGCACCTCGCTGCCGGGCAGCGCACGGCCGTCGGTGTCGATCACCTTCGCTTGCGCATCGCTTTTGCGGGTTATGGTAAGGCCGGCGTTCTCGGTCATGCCCCAACAGGACAGCACGTCGAGATCCATTTCGTCCCTTGCCCGCTGCACCAAGAGGCGCGGAATCGGTGCGCCCGCGCACACCCAGGTACGCAGCCTGCCGCTCGCCTTGCTGCGAACAGCCTGCGGCAGGTTGATGAGATCGGAAAGGAACGGCGTCGATCCCATGCTGAAGCTTGCGCCCTCGCGCGCAATCAGCGGCGCGGCCTCGGCGGCCGACCACTGGTCGAGCGCCACCGTCTTGGTCGCCAGCATGATCGGCATCAAGATGCCGTAGAGGAAGCCGGTCTGGTGGGCGTAGGGCGATCCCATGAACACCACATCTGCGTGGTCGACCGGAATGTCCTTGACGAAGGTGGCCGCCGCGGCCAGCACGGTGTTGGCCGTATGCATCACGGCCTTGGGTTCCCCGGACGTGCCCGAGGTATAGATCAGTTCGACCGCATCGTTGGGCGCTGGACGGCGAGCGGCAAGGCCCGCCTTCTCGGCTGGCGTCAAGGCCGGGCGCTGCAGGAAGGCGTGCTCAAAGGAGGCTTCGCCGCGGCCGCCGACCGCGAAGAGGTGCTGCAGCCGGGGCAGTTCGGCACGGATTTGCTGCAGCATGCCCAGGTGGTCAAAGCCGCGCCAGGCCTGCGGCACGATGGCGACCCTGGCCTCGCCGAAGCCCAGCATGAACCTGAGCTCGCGCTGGCGGAAAATCGGCATCAGCGGATTGGC
>DATMZT010000063.1:0-3649 GCA_035573335.1 Hyphomicrobiaceae bacterium
CGAGCCGATCGCCGTGGTGATGAAGCCCGCGGCCCGAAACGGCTTGAGGATGAACTCGTCGGAGAGGACGCCGACGAGCCCCGCCACCACAAAGGCGGCCAGCAGCGAGGGGACCACCGGCCAACCCAACCAGACATTGGCGAGGAAGCCGGCGAAGGCGCCGATGGTCATATGCGAGGCCAGCGCAAAGTTCGTAAAACGCAGCACGGCAAAGATGGCCGTCAGCCCGATCGCCGGCACCGCCAGGATGGTGCCCGACATCAAGCCGTTGAGGATCAGCTGCGTTACTTGCATACGCTTAACGGCCGCCGAGCATCAGGCACGGGTGCGGGTACGCCCAAGTTGGCTAGACGACCTTGAGGAAGCGCAATTTCCCATCGACCACCTCCATGTAGCGGAAGCGGCAACCCTGAATATCACCGATATCGGTGAAGTCGCAGGGTCCGGAGGTGCCCTCGTAGTTGATCTCCTTGCCCTGGGCCAGCAGCTGCAAGCCTTCGACCGCGCTATAGACCTTCTGTCCCGGCCCCTGACTGATCTTGCGCACGTTGTCCTTGAGGGCCGTGCCGGTTACCTCCTTCGCCCTGGCCAACGTCAGGATCACCAGGCTCGCCCAATCGGTGGCCTGCGCCTCGTAGGAATCCGGTTCGGCGATGCCGAGCCGCGCCGCGGTCAAGGCAAAGGCCTTGCCCTCGACGTCGGCGGACGGTTGGCCGGTGTAGGTGCCTGCCGACACCTCGGGCGGAATGCTATCGAGCGTCTTTTGCGGTACGGCGTAGGACTGACAGAACTTGGCCAGGTTGATGTTGGCCTTGAAGAGATCGCGCAGCAACACCACGGTGTCCGGCGCATAGCCGTTGAGGTAGAGAAAATCCGGATCCGAGCGCATCGCCTGGTCGACCTCCGAGCGATAGGTCGGCTTGTCCTTCTCGTAGATGACGTGCGCCACCACACCGGCGCCCTTGCTTTTGAGAACGTTGTCCAGGTGCTCCTTGGTCGACAGCGCGAACGGTGCTTGGATGCCGATCACGGCCACCTTTTTCTTGCCCATGCCGGCGATGAACTCCGCATGCGCGGTCGCCTGCAGCTTGGAGGTGGGCTGGGTGCGAATGATGTAGCCCTGATGCGGCAGCTGGGTGATGGAGTCTGCGCCGGAGACCGTGCACAGAAACGTTTTCGCTTCCCAGCACACGGGCGCCACGGCGCTCGTTACCGCCGAGGCCCAAGTGCCCATGATGACCGGCACCTTGTTGACCTCGATCAGCTTGCGGGCGGCGCGCACGGCGGCCTCAGGATTGGTCTGATCGTCCTCGACGATGGTTTCGATTTTGCGGCCGAGCACGCCACCGCTCTTGTTGACCTCATTGATCACGGCCTCGATGGCCTTGAGCATGCGCGGGCCGTCCTGGCCGCCCGCCCCCGTCAACGGCGTCAGGATACCGAACTTGACGGGATCGGCCTGGGCAGAGACAGGGATCGGCGTGGCGGCAATGGCCGTGGCCGCGGCAGCCCCCTGGAGGAGGGCGCGGCGTGTCGTTGCTGTCATGGCAAACCCCCTGGCAAGTGCCCCAACAAACTAGGGCTTCCAAAATACTAGGCCGATGTCAGGCCCCGAGAAAGAGCCTTCTGATTTCCGGATCGGCGGCCAGCGCACTGGCGGCGCCGGTGCGGCTGTTTTTGCCGTCGACCAAAATGTAGGCCCGGTCGGCGATGGCCAGCGCCTCGTTGGCATTTTGCTCCACGATCGCCACGGCAATACCGTCCTTGTGGATCTCGACAACGGCGTCAAACAGGCGCTCGGCGGCGCGCGGCGAGAGGCCCGCGGAGGGTTCATCGAGCAGCAACACAACGGGTTCCACCATCAGTGCCATCGCCATCGCTAGCATTTGCCGTTCGCCGCCGGACAGCGCGCGGGCGGCATGGCGCTGCTTATCGGCAAGCACCGGAAAGCGCACCAGCACACCCTCGATGCGGCGGGCCGCCGCCTTGCGGTCGATGTAGCCACCGATCTCCAGGTTCTCGCGCACCGATAGGGTCGGAAAGACGTTGAACTCCTGCGGCACGTAAGCAAGACCAAGGCGCGAGATCTCGCGCGCCGGCAGGCCGGAAATCTCGCGCCCCTCGAGCCTCACGCTGCCGACTTTCAGGCTGAGCAAGCCGGCGATGGCCTTGAGCAGCGTCGACTTGCCCGCACCATTGGGGCCGATGATGCAAACCACCTCGCCTGCGTGCACGACGAGATCGACGCCCTTCAGGATTTCATCCTGCGCGCCGTAACCCGCCACCACACCGCTCGCCACCAGTAGGCTCATCTTACCGCACGCCCTTACAGCACGCCTGGCCGCCGACGTCCCATGTAAGCCTCCTGCACGGCCGGATCGGCCGCAACCGCCGAGAACGAGCCCTCGGCCAAACGCCGCCCCTCGGCCAGCACAATCACATGATCGCAAAGACGCGCCACCATATCCAAGTGATGCTCGATCAGCAGGATGGTTATGCCTTCGGCCGCGAGCGCTTTGAGGTGCGTGCCAATTTCGCGCGCGAGCGTCGGATTGACGCCCGCAACCGGCTCGTCGAGCAAGATCAGCCGGGGTTCACTCATCAGGACGCGGCCAATCTCGAGCAGCTTTTTTTGCCCTCCCGACAGGTCGGACGCCGGATTGGCGAGCAGCGAGTAAAGATTGAGCCGCCGGGCAATGGCGATGGCGCGGGCGACCAAGGCTGCCTCCTGGCGGCGGGCCGCGGCCGGCCGCAGCAAGGCTGAAAGCAAGCGCTCACCCCGTTGCTGCGGGGCATACAGCATCAGGTTCTCGATCACCGACAGGCGCGGCAGGCCGCGAGCAATCTGAAAGGTGCGCGCCAAACCTCTGGTGCTGACCTGATCGGGGCGCAAGCCGGCGATATCGGCGCCGGCGAAGACGATGCGGCCACGGTGGGGCGGCACCAGGCCGGTGATGCAATTGAAGAGCGTGGTCTTGCCGGCACCGTTCGGGCCAATGAGGCCGGTGATGGCATCGGCCTTGACCTCAAGATCGACACCGCTGAGGACTTCGAGGCCATAAAAGCTGCGCTCGACCCCGATCACCTGCAGGAGCGCCATGCCATCCCCCGGGTCCCTCGCCATCTCGCCCGTCGGTTACCGGTCATCGACACAGGGCAGGGCCAAGCACGATGGCTGCCCCGCACCGTGATGGATCAAGAGCGAGGGCGGTCGGCCGTGGGGCACCTGCACCACGTGATCACCGTCGGCCCCGGAGATGGCTAGGCGCACGCGGCTGCCGGCGCCGAACCTCCAGGCGACCGGCAGCAGCGCTAAGGTCATCTCCACCGCTTTGCCCGGCGGCAGCGTTGCCGCATCGGCACGAGCAAACGTGCGCCAGGGCCACGTCGTGCGGTGGTGGGGGGGACAGGGCGCGGTTTTTCGGTGCAGTGCGCGCAAGGCGCCCTCGGTGACATAGCGACACCGACCGTCCGGATCCACATTTTCCAGGTAGACGTGGAGTGCCGCATCCGGCTGATCGGCCTCGAGCCACAGCGTCACCAGCGCATGGCCTGCCAGCAGCAGCGGCCGCTGCAAGGGCGCGGTGGTGTAAAGCAGCAGGGCGGCATCGCGCCCGTGCCAGTCGGCGTAGTATTGCGGCGTGTCGAT
>DATMZT010000064.1:0-3467 GCA_035573335.1 Hyphomicrobiaceae bacterium
ACTCATCGAAATCTTGAACGCGCAGGCGCGCTACACTGAAGCCGAGCCGCTGCTGCGCGCCGAACTCGCCGCCGCCGAGCGCAAGGCCGCCACCGATCCGAACAATGTGGCCAGCAAGATGGGGCTGCATAACGCCCGCAATAAACTGGGCCAGCTGCTGCGGGATACGAACCGCCCCACCGAGGCTGAGGCGCTGTTCCGCCGCGCGCTTGCCGACGATGAGAAACTCGACGAGCAGCACGTCTTCCTGGACCTCGTCAATCTCGGCTGGGTGTTGCACAACCTGAACCGGCTGGCCGAGGCCGAGCCGCTGCTGCGACGGGCCCTGATACTGGCGGAGAGCTACGGGCCCAATTATGAGCAGGCAAGAGCGCTCAACAGCCTGGGCACCCTGCTTGTTGAGACCAACCACCCGGCCGAGGCCGAGGCATTCTTTCGCCGCGCGCTGCAGCTCGCCGAGAGTTTCGGTTATGGCCCCCATATCGCCACCGCGCTCAACAATCTCGCCGGCGTGCTGGGGGACAGTAACCGCGTGGTGGAGGCGGAGGCGCTCTATCGTCGCGCCCTTGCCATCGAGGAGCAGAGCTTCGGGCCGGAACACCCCAGCGTCGCCGCCCAGCTCAACAACCTGGCCTCGCTGCTGCATCGGAGCAAGCGCTCGGCGGAGGCCGAGGCGCTCTTTCGTCGCGCGCTCGCCATCGGGGAAAAAAGCCTCGGACCCGATCATCCCAAAGTGGCCGGGCGCCTCGGCAACCTCGCCGAGCTGCTTCTCGCCACCGAGCGGCGGGCCGAAGCGGAGCCGCTGCTGCGCCGCGCGCTCGCCATCGACGAGGCCAGCTACGGTGCCCGGCATCCCAGGGTGGCCGGCGACCTCAACAGTTTGGCAGGCTTGCTCAAGGACACGCACGGCGTCGAGGCGGCCGAACCGCTGGTGCGCCGTGCCTTGGCAATCGACGAGGAAAGCTATGGTTTGCAACACCCCCATGTTGCCAGGGACCTTCACAATTTGGCGGTGCTGCGGGCCCAGGCCGGGGATTGGGCCGAAGCCGAGCAGCTGCTCTCCCGCGCCGCCCCGATCTGGATCGGGCGCGGTGGCGGCCGCACGGATCCTGAGCCCGACGAGCTGAGGAAGGGAATGCTGCGCGAGCACAGCGATTCGCTGCGCTTTTATGCCCTGGCGCTTAACCGTGCGCAGGCGGCCGATGCGGCCAAGCGCGCCAGGGGCTTTGAGGTTGCGCAATGGGCTCTGCAGTCCGAGGCGGCCGAGGCCCTGGCGCAGATGTCGGCGCGCCTTGCCAAGGGCAATGGACCGCTGGTGGATCTGGTGCGCAAGCGCCAGGACTTGGAGGCGAGGCGGCATAACGATGACAAACGCCTGCTCGCCGCCGTCGGTCAAGGCCAGGCCGCAGCCACGGCGGAGCTGCGCGCCTCGATCGCCAACCTCGAGACGGAGCTTGCGGCAGCCGACGTTGAGCTCGGGCAAAAATTCCCCGATTACGCCAACCTCGCTGCGCCCAAACCGCTGAGCATTGCCGAGGTGCAGGCGCTGCTCAGCGCGGAGGAGGCCCTGCTCCTGTTCCTCGACGTCAAACAGCTCGCCGGCCTGCCGGAGCAAACCCTGGTCTGGGCCCTGACCCGCAAAACGGTGACCTGGCACCGGTCCCCAATGGGGACGCGCGCGCTGGCGGACAGCGTGCAGAGGCTGCGCTGTGGTCTTGACGAGGCCGTCTGGAATGATGCCACCGGCGCCGAGCAGTGCCTCACTTGGCTGCAAAAGTCGCGCGAGGAGATCGACGGCGACGGAGGAGGCGCGCGGCTCTTGCCCTTCGATCTTAAGCGCGCCAACGACCTCTACCAGGCCCTGCTCGGCCCAGTTGCCCACGTGATCAGGGACAAGCAACTCATCATCGTGCCCTCCGGGGCGTTGCTTAGCTTGCCCTTCAATGTGCTCGTGACCGAGCCCCCCAAGCCGGAGGCTGGCGCCGGGCTCGCCGCCTATCGCCAGGCGGCCTGGCTCGGGATGCGCCAGCCCATCAGCATGCTGCCCTCAGTCGCCTCCCTGGCGGCGTTGCGCCGGCATGCAAAGCGCTCGACGGCTCCCGAGCCGTTCCTTGGCTACGGCGACCCGGTGCTTGCGGGCGAACCGAACTGTCCGCGAATTGCCGTGCCTGAGGCCTGCCCCGACGAGGCGATCCGCATCGCCGGCACCAGCCATGTCGCCAGCCGTAGCGGCAAGGGCCCCACCAGCATCGCCAGCTACTTTCGTGACGGTCAGGCCAACGTTGCGGAGGTTCGCAAGCTGTGTCCGCTGCCCGACACTGCGCACGAGCTCAAGTGCGTGGCGCGCAGCCTCGGCGCAAAGCCCGACACGGTGGTGCTTGGCGCGGACATGACGGAAAGGGCGGTCAAGACCGCGGCGCTCGACCGGTATCGCGTCTTGCATTTTGCCACCCATGGTCTCATTGCCGGTGAGGTGGCGCAATTGGGCAAGGGACGCGCCGAACCGGCGCTGGTGCTGTCGCCGCCCGAGCAAGCAACGGAGGAAGACGATGGCCTGCTCACGGCCTCCGAGGTCGCGGCTCTGAAGCTTAATGCCGACTGGGTGGTGCTATCGGCCTGCAATACCGCCAGCGGAGGGGAGGCCGGCGCGGAAGCCCTCTCGGGTTTGGCGCGGGCGTTCTTTTACGCCGGCGCCCGCGCCCTCTTGGTTTCGCATTGGCCCGTCGATTCCTATGCGGCCACCATGCTGACCAGCCGTACCTTCGCGGAAATGCGGAAATTGAGCGGCCTTGGCCGAGCCGAGGCCTTTCGCCGCGCCATGCTGGCCTTGATCAGCGACGACAAGCGCCCTTGGGCGGCGCACCCGTCGATCTGGGCGCCCTTCACCGTCGTCGGGGCTGGGACCGAGCTGCCGTCGGTGGCACCGATTGGCGCGCCGGGCAAATCGCGGCCGGCGAAAGCGGTGACATCGGCGGCAGAGGACTGGCACAAACGCGTGTTCGATCCGTGACGGGGCAGCGCGCCGGGATTTGCCCGGCGCTGCGCCGCCGGACAGGGGTCAAGTTCGGGGGGGCGGCGCTTATTTGGTGGAGGCCTCATCCATCATCGTCTGGACGACCTCGAGCAGCATGCCGTTGGATTGGCGACCGAGGCGGCGCCGCGCCCGACGACACCAGCAGGCTCGGGCAAACGTGAAAACGGCGCGCCAGCTGCCACGCTGGCGCCCTGCCGGGCGCCCGCAGCAGCGGCAGGCTGATGCCGGCGCAGTTCCGCTCAGCGGTGCTTTACGTCAACGTAAAGGTGAGTTCACCCAGCTTTTCGATCGCGGTCGAAACCTTGTCACCGGGTTTCAGCCATACCTGCTTGTCCTTGGCATAGCCCGATATCACGCCCTCCGGCGTGCCGGTGAAGATGAGATCACCGGGTTTCAGGGTCATGTGATGGGAAATGTAGCTGACGAGTTGTTT
>DATMZT010000065.1:0-19598 GCA_035573335.1 Hyphomicrobiaceae bacterium
ATGATGTACCGCACCGCCACCATCCAGGTGAATTTGGACTTCGCCGACGAGGCCGACATGGTCAAGAAGCTGCGCGTATCGCTGGCGCTGCAGCCCATCGCCACGGCGATCTTTGCCTGTTCCCCTTTCAGCGAGCGCAAACCGAACGGCTTTTTATCGCTGCGCAGCGAGGTGTGGCGCGACACCGACAAGGCGCGCACGGGCATGTTGCCGTTCGCATTCCAGCCCGGCATGAGCTTCGAGCGCTACGCCGACTACGCCCTCGGCGTGCCGATGTATTTCATTTATCGCGACGGCCGCTACATCGACGTGGCCGGCGCCTCGTTCCAGGATTTTATGGAGGGCCGCCTGCCCGCGCTCCCAGGCGAGCGGCCGACGATCGCTGATTGGTCCGATCACTTGACGACGCTCTTCCCCGAAGTGCGCATGAAGCAGTTTCTGGAGATGCGGGGTGCCGACGGCGGACGCTGGCGCCGCATTTGTGCGGTGGCCGCCTTTTGGACCGGTCTGCTGTACGATGCCACGGCGCTCGATGCGGCCTGGGACTTGGTCAAGGCCTGGAGCGCGCCGGAGCGCCAGGCGTTGCGCGACGCGGTGCCGAAGCTGGCCTTGGCCTCCCCCGTGCACGGTACCAGCGCCCTTGAGATTGCGCGCCAGGCCACCGCCATCGCCCGGGCGGGGCTGGCACGGCGCGCCTGCGCGAACGGCAAAGGGCAGGACGAGACGATCTTCCTCGAACCCGCCGAGGCCATCGTCGCGGACGGCTGCACGCCCGCCCAGGAAATGCTTGACCGCTACGAAACGGTTTGGGGCCGGAGTACTGATCCAATGTTTACTGAGTTTGCCTTTTAGCAACTGGCCTATCCTGCGCCGCGGCGACCGAGCGGCCACATTCAGCTGACGTTCATGCTTTCGAGCGTAGCAATGCGGCGATGGGGTTCATGTTACCTCGACCGGCGATGGCGCAGCCACGGACAACGGGCGGCGAGGTCGGCCGCATGCGCCCGCCAAGGCGGTGGCTGGCCGCGGCGCTGCTGGCGCTCTCGCTTTTGGCGGGCTTCGGCGTGTGGCCGTCGCGCGTGCAGGCACAGAATGCCTGTTCGTCGGGCTGCAGGGCCGCCTACGGCGCCTGCTATAAGTCAACGCACGACCGTTCGCGCTGCCAGGTCCAGCTGCAGCGCTGCCTCGAAGGTTGCATCCGCAGCCGCGAATCGAACCGGCGCCGATCGGGGCTGTCCGGGGGCAGCCCCGCCTTAGCTCCGTTCGAACCTGGCCCGGGCCGCCTCGGCCAGGCCCAGGCTCATGCCGCTGGTCGTATCGGCCAGGGTCATTCCGGGAAGCTCTTCAAGTAGGCGATCACGTCGCAACGGTCGCCCTCGTCCTTGTGGCCGGCAAACGCCATTTTGGTCCCCGGCACCTCGCCCGTGGGATTTTCCAGGTCTGTCAGCATGACATCTTCGCTCCAGGCCAGCCCCGTGGCGCCGGTGGCCTTGCTGGCCTCCGACCAGCGTGGCCCCCAAGATGCCCGGACGGAGGAACCACCTTGTCCTTCGCCGTCGGTCCGACGTCCTGGCAGGCCCGGCACTTCTTGCAGGCCCCCTGCCGTGGCGTTTGCCGTCGCGGCGGCGTACCGGTTGGCCGGGATGGTGAGGGGCGATGACGAGGCACGCAGGGGCGCTTGAGGTCGGTGCGGCCAACCATTGCCGCCCCCCAACCCTGTGCGTGCCCCGGGCGAGGCTCGGCGCCTGGCGCTGCCCGAGCGCACAGCGCCCGGCGAAGTCTCCAGAGGCGCCCCCGTTCCCGGCCACGCGTGCGCGCACGCAACAATGGGACAAGACACGCGTGGCAATGGCGACGCAGGTGGCTTGCAGCTATACTTTCAATTGCGTGTTACCCGCCCTGGAGATGAAAGCCACATGTCACGCGTGATCCTGCCGGAACCCGACCGCGCCATCCTTGCCCGGCGCGAAGGCATCGTGGCGGATCTGCGACGGCTGGTCGGCGGGGAGGCGATCATTGCCGACGAGGTCGGCCGCCGCGCCTACGAGACCGATGCGCTGACGGCCTACCGCAGGCTGCCGCTGGCGGTCGTGCTGCCGAGCACGACGGAGCAGATCGCACGCGTCCTGCGTTACTGTAACCAATGGGGCATCAAGGTGGTGGCGCGCGGCGCCGGCACCTCGCTTTCGGGCGGCGCGCTGCCGACCGAGGACGCGGTGGTGGTCGCCGTCTCGCGCATGAACCGCGTGCTCGAGGTCGACTACGTAAACCGGATCGCGCGCGTTGAGGTTGGCATCACCAACCTCGCCATCAGCGAGGCCGTCAAGAGCGCTGGCTACTTTTATGCCCCCGATCCCTCGAGCCAGCTCGCCTGTACGCTTGCCGGCAACATCGGCATGAACTCGGGCGGCGCCCATTGTCTCAAGTATGGCGTGACGACCAACAACGTGCTCGGGCTCAAGATGGTGCTGGTCGACGGCAGCATTGTCGAACTCGGCGGACCACATCTCGATGCGGCGGGCTATGATCTCATCGGCTTGATCGTCGGCTCCGAGGGACAGTTTGGGATCGTCACGGAAGCAACGGTGCGCATCCTGCGCGCCGCCGAGGGCGCCCGGCCGATGCTGATCGGCTTCGATTCCAGTGAGGCGGCCGGCCAATGCGTCGCTGCCATCATCGGCTCGGGCATCATTCCGGTGGCCATCGAATTCATGGACCGGCCCGCCATTCGTGTGTGCGAGGCCTTTGCCAAGGCCGGCTATCCCGACGTCGAGGCGCTGCTGATCGTCGAGGTGGAGGGCTCCGACCCGGAGATCAAGGCGCTGCTCGAGGCGATCACGGAGCTCGCCAAACCCTTCGATCCGCGCGAGCTGCGCGTCAGCCAGAGCGCCGAAGAAAGCGCCGCCATCTGGAAGGGCCGCAAGTCGGCCTTCGGCGCCATCGGCCGCATCTCGGATTACTACTGCATGGATGGGACGATCCCGCTCGGCAAGCTAGGCCACGTGCTGGTCGAGATCTCGCGCATTTGCGACGCGCACGGCCTCAAGGTCGCCAATATCTTCCACGCCGGCGATGGCAACTTGCATCCGCTGATCCTGTACGACGCCAACGATGCCGATCAGGCCGACAAGGCCGAACGGGCTGGGGCCGAGGTGCTCGAGTTGTGCGTGGCCGTGGGCGGCTGCCTGAGCGGCGAGCACGGCGTCGGCATCGAAAAGCGCGACCTGATGCGGGTCCAATTCGACGCCAGCGATCTTGCGCAGCAGATGCGCATCAAGACCGTGTTTGATCCGAATTGGCTGCTCAATCCGGCCAAGGTGTTCCCGCTCGAAGGACGCCCCGAGGCGCAAGCGAAAGAGCCGAAAGCGGCTGCCTGAGGAGAGGATTGGTGCCAAGCGACGTGCGCCCGGTCGACGAACGCGAGCTCGCGCAGATTTTGCGCGAGGCGGGTCAGGCAAGAACGCCGCTCGAGCTGAAGGGCGGCGGCAGCAAGCACAACATCGGCCGGCCGATGACAACCACGCTTGGCCTTTCAACCGGGGCCCTGCGCGGCATCACGCTCTATGAACCCAACGAGATGGTGATGGCGGCGCGGTCGGGCACGCCACTGGCCCAGCTCGAAGAGAGCCTCGCCCAGCGCGGCCAGATGCTGGCCTTCGAGCCGGCGAGCCTGGGCGCCGCAGCCGGCGGCGAGGCGCGCGCCGCCACCATCGGTGCTGTGTTCGCCACCAACCTGTCGGGGGCGAGGCGCATCATGGTCGGGGCCGCCCGCGACCACCTCCTGGGTCTGCGGGCAGTGAACGGGCGAGGCGAGATCTTCAAGGCCGGCGGGCGCGTCATGAAGAACGTCACCGGCGTCGACCTTTGCCGCGGCCTGGCCGGCAGCTGGGGAACCCTGGCGGTCATGAGCGAGGTGACCTTCAAGGTACTGCCGATGCCCGAGCATACCGAGACCCTGGTGCTGCTCGGTCTGCCGGACGAGATCGCCATAGAAGTGCTGTGTACCGCCATGGGCACGCCCTTCGAGGTCAGCGGTGCCGCGCACCTGCAGCCTGCTATGGTCGCGCGCCTGGAGCATGAGGGTTTGCGCGGCCAAGGCCAGGCCGTGACGGCGCTCAGACTTGAGAATTTCAAGGCCTCGGTCGACTACCGCAAGGGCAAGCTGAAGGCGCTGCTCAAGGCCTACGGCGAGATCCACGATCTCGACCACGACAATTCGCTGGCGCTGTGGCAGGAACTGCGTGCCCTCACGCTCCTCAAGGCGAGCGATGCACCCCTGTGGCGCATATCGACAGCGCCGAGCGCCGGGCCGAAGGTGGTGGCAGCGATCGCCCGCTATATGGACTGTAGTGCCTTCTACGATTGGGCCGGTGGGCTGATCTGGCTCGAGATGCTGCCGACCACGGATGCGGGCGCCGCCGACGTGCGCCGTGTCATCGCCACGCACGGAGGCCACGCCACCCTCATTCGAGCCGCGCCGGAGGTGCGCGCAGCCGTTGACGTATTCCAGCCGTTGGAGGCCGGTGTCGGGACGATCTCGCGACAATTGAAGGCGGCCTTCGATCCGGCGGGCATCCTAAACCCCGGCCGCATGTACGCGGACTTTTGAACGTCAACGGACACCCATGCAGACCAATTTCAGCGCCAAGCAACTGAAAAACCCGCGCATGGCGGAAGCGGAGAAGATCCTGCGCCGCTGCGTGCATTGCGGCTTCTGCACGGCGACCTGCCCCACCTACCTCTTGTTGGGCGACGAGCGCGACAGTCCGCGCGGGCGCATCTACCTGATGAAGGAAATGTTCGAGAACGAACGCAAGGCCAGCCCCGAAGTGCAACGCCATGTCGATCGCTGCCTGAGCTGCCTCTCCTGCATGACGACCTGTCCGAGCGGGGTCGACTACATGCATCTCGTCGATCACGCCCGCGTGCACATCGAGGAGACCGGCCAGCGCGGCCTCAAGGAGCGGGCGCTACGGGCCATGCTGGCGGCCGTGCTGCCTTACCCGGACCGCTTTCGCTTGGCCCTGCGCGCGGCGCGGTTTGCCAAACCGCTGGCCGGCATTTTGCGTCGGCTTGGGCTCAGCGAACTGGTGGCGATGTTGGAGCTGGCGCCCACCGGCCTGTTGCGGGGTGCCGCCTTTGCCGGGCCCGGAACCGCCATCACCAAGCTCGAGCGCCGCAAACGCGTGATCTTGCTCGCCGGCTGCGCCCAACAGGTGCTGCGGCCGGAAATCAACGACGCCACCATTCGCCTCCTCGCCCGCCGCGGTGTCGACGTCGAGGTGGCGCCGGGGGCGGGCTGCTGTGGCGCACTTGTGCAGCACATGGGGCGCGAACGAGCGGCCATCGCCATGGCAAAAAATAACGTCGACGCCTGGACCAGGCTGATCGATAAGGCTGGCCCGATCGATGCGGTAATCGTTAACACCTCGGGCTGCGGCACCACCGTCAAGGACTACGCGCACCTGCTCAAGGGCGAGGCCGGTTACCGGGATCGGGCACAACGGATCGCAGCCATGACCCGCGACGTGACCGAGTTTCTGGCCGGCTACGAGATGGGGCCGCCAAAGCGCTGGTCCTCGCTCAGGATCGCCTATCACGCCGCCTGTTCGATGCAGCATGGCCAGCGCCTTATCGAGGAGCCGCGTCAACTTTTGCGCAACGCCGGCTTCACGGTGATGGAGATTCCCGAAGGCCATATTTGTTGCGGCTCGGCCGGGACCTACAACGTGCTGCAGCCTGAGCTCGCGGCTCAATTGCGCGACCGCAAGGTCACCCACATCAAGAGCGCGCGGCCCGACGCGGTGGCGGCCGGCAACATCGGCTGCATCGTGCAGCTGGCCTTTGGCATGGATATTCCGATCGCCCACACGGTCGAGCTGCTCGACTGGGCCTACGGCGGCCCGGTGCCGCGTGGACTCGAGGCCCTGGCCGATCAGGTCCAAGAGGTGCCGGAGCCAAAGCTGGTCCTGGTGCAAGGGTGAGACGAAGCAAATTGAGCCAACCGAGGCTCGGGAGCGATCTTCATGCGCATCGGCGTGCCGAAAGAAATCAAGGTGCACGAGTATCGCGTGGGCATGGCGCCCGGTAGCGTGCGCGAAGCGGTGGCCCACGGTCACCAGGTGTTTGTCGAACGCAATGCCGCCCTGCGCCAGGGCATCTCCGATCGCGACTACGAGCGCACCGGCGCGATTGTGCTCGACACGGCGGCGGAGGTCTTCGCCAAGGCCGACCTGATCGTAAAGGTCAAGGAGCCGCAGCCGCTAGAGCTCGCACTCTTGCGCGAGGGCCAGACGCTCTTCACCTATTTGCACCTGGCGCCGGACCCCGCCCAGGCCAACGCCCTGATCCAGGCCGGCGTAACCGCGATCGCCTACGAGACGGTGACGAGCCCGCGCGGCGGGTTACCGCTGCTGGCACCGATGAGCGAGGTCGCCGGCCGCATGGCCGTGCAGGCGGGCGCGCATTGTCTGGAGATGGAGCGCGGCGGCCGCGGCATGCTGTTGGGCGGGGTCGCCGGCGTGGCGCCCGCCAAAGTGGTGGTCCTGGGCGGCGGCGTCGCCGGCGTCAACGCCGTGCGCATGGCCATCGGCCTGGAGGCGCAGGCCACCGTGCTCGATATCAACATCGAACGTCTTTACGCCATCGACCAGCAGTTCGGCGCCGCCGTCAATACCGTGTTCTCGACGCGGCAGGCGGTGGAGGACTACCTGGTCGAGGCGGACCTGGTGATCGGCGCCGTGCTGGTGCCCGGTGCCGCCGCCCCCAAACTGATCACGGAGCAGCACGTCCAGGACATGCCGCGCGGCTCAGTCATCGTCGACATCTCGATCGACCAAGGCGGCTGCTCGGAGACGTCGCGGCCGACGACGCACGCCGACCCCACCTACATCGTGCACGACGTCGTGCACTACTGCGTGACGAACATGCCCGGTGCCGTGGCGCGCACCTCAACCTTCGCGCTCAACAACGCGACCTTGCCGTTCATCCTGGCGCTAGCAAACAAGGGGCCGCAGCGCGCGATGCTGGACGACCCGCATCTCCTCAATGGGCTCAACATCATGCGAGGTCACGTCGTGCATCCCGCCGTGGCGGATGCGCTGCATCTCGGCCACGTCGATCCGCATCAGCTGCTCACGCCTTGAGCAGCGGTCAGCCGCCGCCGTTGTCGTTCTTGGCCCGCGCCGGCACCGCATCCGTGGCGGGCTTTGCCTGCATGCGACGATAGAGCTGATCCTTGCCGGCAAGATCGATGCGCAGCCGGCACTTGGAGCGCAAATCATTGCTGTGGGAGCCAAAGCCAACGTGCACGACGTGCTTGTTGCGCGTCTCCTGCACGAACTCGACCGCCGGGCAGAAATCGCTGTCCTCCGAGATCAGGAAGGCGATGTCGTAGACGTCGTACATGGCATCGGCGATCAGGTCGGTCGTTACCAGGGTATCAAGTTGCTTCTCGGGCGCGATCGGAATGCCGCCGACCGTGAAGTTGCTCGAGCCCAGGCGATCGAGGCGCGGGGTGCGCCGCGAAATGGCGAACACCAGAAAGCCAAACTCGTTCTGCAGCGCGGTAAGTTCGGCGCGTTGTGCCTCGTTCTCCAGGCGCCAACGCTCCACGGTCTCCTTTTGGAAATAGATCTTGAGCGGCAACTTTTCCGGCGCCGAACGCTCGAGCCGCAGCATGTTGTCGAGCAGCTCGAAATACTCCTCCTCGAACAGGGTGCCGTACAAATTGCTGCCGCGATAGATCAGCGCCGGCGGCTCTTTGCGGCTTTCCGCGAGCCAGCGACGGGTTTCGCTCAACAGGAGTTCGGGCAGCTTCGACCAAATAATATCGCGCTCGATGCTATGGGCGTCGTTGTTGATGACGCGCTTCCAATTTTTCGTGAAATTGGAATGATCAATATAGATCTTGGCCAGCTGAATGCGGTCGGTGCGCAGCTCCTTGAGACGGCCACCGAATTCTTCGGCCAGCCGGCCGATGTGGCGGGCGAACGCGGCAAACTCGTTGTCGCGGCGCTCACCGCGGCTGGCCTGCGCGGAGGCTTGAAACAGGCGCTCGACCTGGCGCCGGCGCCGGGCCTTGCGCAGGCGCCCGGGCAGCAGGAACGCCGCCAGCACGATCAGGAAAGCGAGATTGAACCAGAAGAAGAGCGCCGCCGGAGCGCTAGAGAATAGAACGCGCATGCCCTCAACCAGAAGCGCGTCGAGCACCTCCATGCCACCCCTACTCTCACGCGGGTTCGCGGGACCCATTGGCCGAGGCCCGCGCCGTCCTGTAATGTTTGTGATGAGGCTAAGCGGTCCGCTGCCAAGGGTAAAGAATGACGGGCCACGGGGCTCGGGTTTTGCCGGCGCCGGGCTGGCAGTTTTGCCACGCCGGTCGTGCGGAACATCGCCGCGGCCCCATCCCCGGCTTGGCTCAGGGGCGGCGGGTCACCTAAGCTCGCCGCGCCGGCGCGATGCCGGCGACCCTATCGGAGCACGATCGCCTTGAAGATTGTCGGTCTTGCCATGGCCGTCCTCATCCTCATCTTGTGCGGCGGCGAGATTGCCGGTGCCGAGGATCTGGTCGGATCGGTGGTGGAGATCCGCGGCGGGCTATTGGCCCACGACGTGCCGGACCTGTGGAGCGGGTTTCGGCTCGAGCGCGGCCTCGACGTCAACGGCGAGATTTTGTTCGGTGCCGGCCTTCCCATCCTCGGCGGCAGCCTGCGCCCCGCGATCGGCGGCTCGGTCAATACGCAAGGGTATACCAGCAAGGCCTACGCGGATCTGCGCTGGGAGGTCGACCTGCCGAGCCGCCTCTTCCTGGGCCTGGGCTTGGGGGCCGCGTTGCACGACGGCAACCTGGGACCCAGCGAAGTAGACCGCAAGGCCCTGGGCGCCCGGGTCCTGTTTCACATCCCCCTGGAACTCGGTGTCCGGCTCGACGCCCGGCAAAGCCTGTCCATCTACTTCGAACACACCTCCAATGCCGGAACGGCCCGCTACAACGAGGGCATGGATGGCATCGGCATCCGCTACGGCTACCGGTTCTAAGCCGGCGTGGCCCGTGCGGACCGCACGAGTATTTTGGGACCCCATCTCCCCAAGCTTTTAGCGGTCCGGAGGCCGTCCCCCGCGTCGTCCCTGCCGTTCAAGCGTCGAAGGCGATCACGCTGCGCACGACCTTGCCCGCCTTCATGTTGGCGAAGCCCTCGTTGATCATGCTGAGGCCGATGCGGTCGGAGATCCAGTCATCGAGATGCAGTTTGCGCTGCAGGTAGAAGTCCACCAGCCTCGGCATGTCGACGCGGAAGCGATTGGATCCCATCGAGGAGCCCTGGATCTTGCGCTCGCGCAAGAAGTCGAAGCCGTGCAACTCGATTTTCTGGCCGAAGGGGACCATGCCGACGATGGTGGCGGTGCCGCCGATGGCGAGCATCTGGAAGGCCTGCTCGGCCGTCGGCTTGGTGCCGAGGCACTCCACGGCATGGTGCACGCCGCCGCGCGTGAGGTCCTTGATGCGCTGGACCGGATCGCCGTCCCGCGGATTGACGAGATCGGTGGCGCCGAGCTTGGTCGCCAACTGCAGTTTCACCGGATTGGTATCGACCGCGATGATGCGGCCGGCGCCGGCAATCGCGGCGCCGTTGATGGCCGCCATGCCGACGCCGCCGCAACCGATCACGGCCACGCTCTCCCCCGGCGCGACTTTGGCCGTATTCACTACGGCGCCGTAGCCGGTGATGACGGCGCAGCCGATCAGGGCGGCACGGTCGAGGGGAAAGTCGTTGCGAATTTTTACCACGGCGTGCTCGTGCACCAACATTTGCTCGGCATAGGAGGAAAGATTGGTGAAGGTGTGCAGCGGCTTACCGTTGAGGCTCAGCCGCTTGGCGGTACCCGGCGGCAGCTTGACGTCGGTGTTGGTGCAAATGGCCGGTCGGCCGGTCGTGCAGTTCTCACAGGTCCCGCAGAACACCGACAAGCAGGTGATGACGTGATCGCCTTTTTTCACGTAGCTCACCTCGGACCCGACCGCCTCCACGATACCGGCCGATTCGTGACCGAGAACGACGGGCAGCGGATGCGGATAGAGGCCTTCGATGAAGTGTAGATCGGAATGGCACAGGCCGGCGTAGGCCGTGCGCAGCAGCACCTCGCGCGGCCCCGGCCTATTAATGCTGACCTCTTCAATGACCAGCGGCTGATTGACCTCGTGCAGCACCGCGGCTTTCATTGTTTCCTCCCTCAAGCGTCGAAAAACACGGTCTCATCTTGGCCCTGCAGGCGAATGTCGAAGCGGAATACGCCGCCGCGCGCGGCGTCCGGCGTGGCCAGCAGCGTATGGCGGCGCCCGGGCGGCACCAGCGCCAAGATCGGATCGCTGGCGTTCATTGCCTCGCCCGCGAAGTAGAGGCGCGTGAAAAGCCGCTTAAGAAGGCCGCGCGCGAAGATGCCGACGTTGATATGCGGTGCCTGCGGGCGGCCGTGAGGACCCGGCACCGAACCCGGTTTGACGGTGGCAAAAAAGAACTCGCCCGCCTGGTCGGTCGGCGCGCGGCCGAAGCCGCGAAAGGAGTTGGAGCTCAAGGCCCGCCCGTCGGCCGCATGCGCGTAGCGACCCTGCGCATCGGCCTGCCAGATTTCGATCAGGGCATCGGGCAGGCCGTTGCCGTCACCGTCGCTGATCCGACCCTCGATGCGGATGTGCGTGCCGGCGAGGCCCGGCTCGGCCACAACCGGCGCAAACAGGGGGCGAAAATTATAGTCAGCCGGCGCGAGGCCGAGATGCAGAAACGGTCCGACGGTCTGCGAGGGCGTGCGCTCAGGCATGATCGGCATCCTGCGGGGTGGCGTCAGGGCCGCGCAACACGATGTCGAAGGTGTAGCCGAGCGCCCACTCGGGACGGGTCGTGTCCAGATCGAATTGGCACACCATGCGCGCGCGCGCCTTGGCGTCACTGACGGAATTGAAGATCGGATCGAAGGCAAACAGAGGATCGCCCGGAAAATACATTTGCGTCACCAGACGGGTGAGAAAGGACGGCCCGAACAGGGAGAAATGGATGTGCGCAGGACGCCAGGCGTTGGCATGGTTGCGCCAGGGGTAAGCGCCCGGCTTGATGGTGGTAAACTCATAGACGCCGTCGGCATCGGTCAGGCAGCGGCCGGCACCCGTGAAGTTGGGATCGAGCGGGGCGGGATGCTGGTCGACGACGTGGATGTAGCGGCCGGCGGCATTGCATTGCCAGATTTCCACCAAGGTTTCCGGTACCGGCCTGCCGGCCTCGTCGAGCACGCGCCCGCGCACGAGGATGCGTTCACCCAACGGCTCGCCGGCATGCTGGCGGGTGAGATCGGCCTCCTCCGGCCGAACATCGGCGTGGCCGTAGACCGGCCCAGTGATCTCCGAAAGCGTCTGCGGGATCACGATCAGAGGGCGGGACGGTGCCCGCACCCGGGTGGAGCGATAGTCGGCGGCCAGGTAGGGCGGATCGGCACGATTGCCGGCGCGTGAGTAGGTATCGTCCATGGCGGGCGAGGCTCCTCGTGGGCGAGCGTGAGGCGGCACAAGGGCGCGCGCGGCGCGCCGGTTGAGAGCTTGTGATCGCCGGCCCCGAAAAGCAAGCGCGCCGTCCCCCCGGACCGCCGGCCAAAGTCGGGGTGTCGCCGCTAGCCGACGCTGCCGCGGAGCCAGGTCCGCGTGCCCGGTCCCGGCGCCGGCCCGACCGGCTGATAGTAAAGGCGCACCTCGGCGATGCGGCCCTCGCTGAGCGCGCGTCGGGTCGGCGCATGGTGCACCTCGAAGGCGTCGAACCCGACCCTACGCATGAAGGGGATTTGATCGGATAGGACATTGCCGACCGCGCGCAGCTCGCCGCCGTAGCCGAACTTCTCGCGCAGCAGCCGCGCCGTGGAAAAGGGGCGCCCATCGGAGAATTTTGCAAAATTGAGAGCGATCAGGGCAAAGCACGCAAGGTCGTCGGCGATGTCGTCGACGCTTTCCCCACCCCCCAGGGTGAGGCCGATCGGCGCCGGTCGCGACAAAAGCGTGCCCCGCTCGGCCGCCCAGCGAGCCTTGTCGAGCAGCAAGTGGGAGGCGCCGCGCTCGCCTGCCGGGGACGGCCGCCAGGGATCGCGCCGAAAGGCACCCTCCTTCCAGATCGCACCTTCGGGATCGACCTTCCCGGTCAGGCTTGGCTGCGCCGGGCGCTCCGAGCGGGCATCAGGCGCTGGCATAGATCGCCTCTTTGAAGGGTTCCGCGCCCAAACGCGCGTAGGCGGCCAGGAACGCCTCCTGCGGCCCCGCGCGCAGTCTCAGGTAGGTGTCGACCACCTTCTCGACCGCATTGATGATGCCATCGGGGCCAAAGCCTGGGCCGGTGATGCTGGCCAGAGCTGCCGCTTCGGTGCCCGAGCCCCCGAGCAACAGTTGGTAGTGCTCTTCGCCCCGTTTCTCGACGCCAAGTATGCCGATGGCACCGACATGATGGTGACCGCAGGCGTTGATGCAGCCGGAAATTTTGATTTTGAGGTCACCCACCAGGTCCTGGCGCGGCGCCAGGCGCGCAGAGAGGCGTTGGGCAATGGGAATCGAGCGCGCATTGGCAAGCGCGCAGTAGTCGAGACCGGGGCAGGCAATGATGTCGGTGGCGAGCCCGGCATTGGCCTCGGCCAGGCCGATCGCCTTCAGCTCCTGATAGAGCGACCACAAATCGCCGAGCCGTACGTGCGGCAGCACCAGGTTTTGCTCGTGGCTGACCCGCACCTCGTCACAGGAGAAGCGCTCGGCGATGTCGGCAATGGCATCCATTTGCGCCGCCGAGGCGTCGCCAGGAATGCCGCCGATGGGCTTGAGCGTAATGGTGAGGATGGCGTAGCCCGGTTGCTTATGGGCGTGCGTGTTGCGCGTCACCCAACGATCGAAGCTCCGATCGGCCGGGCGCAGCTCCGCCGGCGGCGGCCGCGCCGCGAACTGAGGTGGCGCGAAATAGGCCTCGATGCGCGCAAGCTCCTGTTCGGGTAGCTTGAGGACACCGTCCTTGATGCGGATCCACTCCGCCTCGACTTCGCTGCGAAAGGCCTCAAGACCGATGCCGTTGATGAGGATCTTGATGCGGGCCTTGTGGATGTTGTCGCGCCGGCCGTGCAGGTTGTACACACGCAGAATTGCCTCGAGGTAGCTGAGCAGGTCCGCTTCCGGCAGCGCATCGCGGATCAATTGGGCAAGATAGGGCGTGCGCCCCTGGCCGCCGCCGACCCAAACGGCAAAACCGAGCCCGCCGCCCCCCAGCCGCTTCAGATGCAGGCCGATGTCATGGGTCTTGATGGCGCTGCGGTCGTGCTCGGAGGCGGTAATGCCGATCTTGAACTTGCGCGGCAGAAAGCTGAACTCGGGGTGCAGCGATGACCATTGCCGAATGATCTCCGCGTAGGGTCGCGGATCGGCGACTTCCTCGGCGGTGGCGCCGGCAAAATGATCGGCGGTGACGTTGCGCACATTGTTGCCGGAGGTCTGGATGGCGTGCATCTCCACCTCCGCCAGCTCCGCCAGAATATCGGGAATATCGGCGAGTTTGGGCCAATTGAATTGCAGGTTCTGGCGCGTGGTGAAGTGGCCGAAACCCCTGTCGTAGGTGCGCGCGATGTGGGCCAACTTGCGCAGCTGCCGCGCCGACATGGTGCCATAGGGAATGGCGATGCGCAGCATGTAGGCGTGCAGCTGCAGATAGACCCCATTCTTGAGGCGCAGCGGCTTGAACTCGTCCTCGGTTAGCTCGCCGCTCAGGCGGCGGGCGACCTGGTCGCGAAACTGCGCCACGCGCTGGCGCACGAAGGCGGCGTCAAATTCGTCGTAGCGGTACATGGCTCAGGCGGCCTCCGCGCCGGTCAACCTTTCGCCACGATGAGGCCCTGCACCCTCGGCGGCGTTGGCCTCCGCGCCCCTGGCGGCGGCGTTGGGCGGGCGCTCGACGGGCGCGGTGTAGCCCGGCACGTCGTCGAGGATGCTGGGGCCATCGAGCCGCACGCGCTCGCGCTGGCGGATGGGCAAGAGCGCGCCCGCGACCTCGCGCATCTCGACCAGATAGGGATCGACCACCAGGTTGCGCCCGGCGTCGAATAGGCCGCGCGCGACGAGGCCGCGCGCCTCGTCGGGTGAACGCGCGATCACCGCGCCGGCCAGCGTCGCCACCCAGTCGCCATCGAAATTGAGAAACACGACGGCACCGTCGCCGAGACGGTTGGCGGTCAGAACCTGCACGTGTCCGCTCGACTTGCTCATAGGATGGCCTCCGCGCTGATGGCGATGGCATCGCTGGTTGCCAGAGGCTGGTGCCCCGGCCGACGGCGATGGACCTTTATCGTTTGGGGACGCGCCAGCCCTGCGGCCGCCCAATCGAGGCCGACGAAGATGATGGCCGGGCCGGTGATGGCACGCTGGTCGATGGCGTCCGTGAGGTCGCGCAGCGTCGTGGCAACGGCGCGTTCCTCGGGCGCGGTCCCGTTCTCGACGATCACCACGCGGGTCTCCGCGGGGGCGCCCGCCGCGAGCAGCTTTTCGCGCACCAGCGGCGCATTGGTGACCCCCATGTAAATGGCAAAGGCCGCGTCAGGGGCCGCCAGCGCGCGCCAATCGAGGTCGGGTACGCCCTCGGCACTGCTGGCCGTCAGCAGCGTGAACTGACGCCGGCGCTCGCGCAGGGTCAGCGGCAAGCCGATGCGCGCCGCGCAGGCGTGCGCGGCGGTGATACCCGGCACGATCTCGACCGCAAGGTGGGCCGCCGCGCACGCCGCCAGCTCCTCGCCGGCTCGGCCGAATATCAAGGGGTCGCCCCCCTTGAGCCGCGCGACCACCTGCCCTGCGGCGGCCTGCGCAACCAGGATGCGATTGATCTCGGCTTGCGAGGTTGCCGGACCGCCTGGCGCCTTACCGACAAAAATGCGCTTGGCGTCGCGGCGCGCATATTCGAGGATTTGTGGATTGACGAGCCGGTCCACAACCAACACGTCGGCCTCCTGCAGCCGCTGCAAGGCTTTGAGCGTCAACAGGTCGGGATCACCCGGCCCACAGCCAATAAGCACAACGCGACCGACGCTGGGGGTTGCCGCAGCCCTGAGCTCGCGGACGAAAATGCGCTGGGCCTCACCGTCGGCGCCCATCAGCACGGCGCGGCGGAACGCCCCCTTGAACAGGCGCTCCCAGAGGTGACGGCGCGCTTGCGGCTCGCCAATCCGGGCGGCGACGCGGCGACGCAAGCTGTGTGCCTTTTTCGCGAGCGCACCAAAATTCGCCGGCAGCCAGCTTTCGAGCCGCGATTTGATCTCCCGGGCGAGCACCGGCGCCGCGCCCTCGGTGCCGATCGCCACTACGATCGGGTCGCGATCGACCAGGGCGGGGGTCAGGAAGGTGGAGAGCTCCGGCGCATCGACGACGTTGATGGGAATGCCGCGGGCACGCGCGGCGCCGAACAACTCCGCCTCAAGCTGGCGATCCCCGGTCGCGACATAGACGAGGCTGTGGCCGGCCAAGTCCGCCGGCCTCGGCAGGCGGGGGACGTGCCGCAACGCGCCCGCGCGCGCCAGGGCGCACAACTCGCCGTTGAGGCTTTCGGCCATCACCGTGATGCGGGCAGTGGTCTTGCGCAAGAGGCGCACCTTTTGGGCCGCCGCCTCCCCGCCGCCCGCGACGAGGACCTCGGCCTCGGCCAGATCGGCGAATAGGGGAAAGTACCTCACGCGCCACCTCCCACCGGGGTGAGCTCGAGGCCATCGAGATCGGTGTCCCAGATAATCTGACAGGCGAGCCGGGAGGTTGGCGCCACGTCGGGCAGCGAATCGAGAAGACCTTCCTCCTCCTCGCGCATGGGGGACAGGCGGCCCGCCCAATCGGGGGCGACGCGGACGTGACAGGTGGCGCCGCCGCAGAGGGCCTCAATCGGCAAGCCATGGTCGCGAATGACTTCCATGACGCGCCAGCCCTCCACCGCCTCCAGCGCCTGGGTGGCGCCGCTCTGGTCGCTGACCCTGATGATGCCCATGCCGTTGCCCGTTGCTGCCCACTGTTCACAAAGGCATCGCCGCGACCCCCGGGGCGACGGGCCGTCGGAAGCGACCGTATCGGGGAGTTAAATAGAATGATGTTTCCTTATTTCGCAACATTAGGCACTAAAAAGAAAGAGAAAACCTAGCTTAGGCCAAATGAGAGGATAATTTCACGAACCCGGTCAAAGTCCGAGATGTTTTGCCGGTTTTGCCGGGGTCGCGCGATGATGGGCGTTCCGCGCCGGTGGCCGCGGGAGGCGATGGCGGAGGGCTTCGACGGCTGCTGGCCGGCCAGCGAGGTCGAGGGCGGTCGGCGGACGGCGCGCGCCGCGTTGGCGCCCCATTGCCCCAGCAACCTTCACGCAAACATCACCGTTAATGTGTTGAGCGCGCTCCCACGAGGCGTGATAGAGTAAGGCAATGGTGGCACCACACGCACCTCGATCGGCTCTCGAACGCGGCTTCGAGCGCAAGGTTGGCTTGAGCCGATGGGCTTTGGTGTTTGAGCAGCTGTGGCCGCGCGCCTGGGCGCTGATCGGCCTTGCCGGACTGTTCGTCGCGGTCTCCCTCCTGGGCCTTTGGGCGCGGTTGGATGAGCTCACCCACAAGGTCGTGCTCGGGCTGTTCGGCCTCGCCATTCTCGCGGCCCTGGTGGCGCTCGCCCGGGTACGCTGGCCGACCCGGGCCGAGGCGATCCGGCGGGTGGAGGGGGTGTCGGGGGTCAAACACCGCCCCGCCTCGTCCTACGAGGACACGCTCACGCTCAACGCCGAAGACGCCCGCACGGCGGTGCTGTGGCGGGTGCATCGCCAGCGGCTGGCCCAGCTGTTGGGCAAGCTGCGTGTCGGCCGGCCGGCGCCACGGACCGATCGCTACGATCCCTTCGCCGTCCGCGCCCTGTTGGTGCTCGGCGTTCTCCTACTCTTGGTTGCCGCCGGCGACAGCACGCAAGACCGCCTGTGGGCCGCCTTCCGGTTCGGCCCCCTGGCCAAGGGCGCGGAGGCTCGACTCGATGCCTGGGTGACGCCGCCGGCCTACACCGGCAAGCCGCCCATTATGTTGGCCGATGGGTCGCACGGCGGCTGGCAGCAGCAGGAGCGGCCGGCGGGAGCCTTTGAGGTCCCCGACAAGAGCCTGCTCGTGATCCGCGCCAGCGGCGCCGGCGTCGGCGACCTGTCGCTCGAGGCCCCGGCCGGCGCCCAAGGCGCCAGGCGCCGCTTGGAGGCACCCGCCCCGGCCAACCCGGGTGACGTTGCCGAGATCCGCACCGAAATCAGCGTCTCCGGGCCGGTCACCGTGTACAGTTCGGGCACGCCGATGGCGAGCTGGACCTTCCAAGTGACGCCCGACCTGCCGCCGAAGATCAGCCTTCTGAAGGAGCCCGAGCGGACGCCGCGCGGCGGCCTGAAGCTCAGCTTCAAGGTCGAGGACGACTACGGCGTCGTATCCGCCGAAACGCGGATCCGGCGCGTGGCCCCGAAGGAGGACACTTCGGCCACGGCCTGGGCACGGGCGGGGATGAAAAAAGGCCCGCGTCCTCCCCTCGAGCGGCCGCCCGCGTTGGCCTTGCGGCTGCCCAAAGCCTATCCCAAGCAGGCCGAGGGCCAGAGCTTCCACGAAATCGGCGATCATCCCTGGGCCGGCATGAAGGTGCGCCTCACGCTGGTCGCCAAAGATCTCGCCGGCCAGGTCGGCCGCAGCGACACCATCGACATGGTGCTGCCGGAACGCCGCTTCAGCAAGCCGCTGGCGCGCGCCGTCGTGGAGCAGCGCCGCCGCCTGGTCGAGGATCCGCGCGATCGCCTCCAGGTCGCGCGCGCCCTCGACGCCCTCACCTTGGAGCCCGAAGGGTTCATCGAGGATTTGCAGGTCTATCTCGGGCTGCGCTCGGCCTATTGGCGCCTGCAGCGCGACACCACGCGGGCCAGCCGCAACACCGTGATTGCCCAGCTGTGGGACGTTGCCCTGCGCATCGAGGATGGCAATCTCTCCGACGCGGAGCGCGCACTGCGCGCCGCCCAGGAGCGCCTCTCCAAGGCGCTTGAAGAGGGTGCCTCCGACGAAGAAATCCAGCGCCTGATGCAGGAGCTGCGCCAAGCCCTGGCTCAGTTCCTCGAGCAGTTGCAAAAACAGGCGGAAAACCAGCCTCCCATGCAGGGCATGGATCGCAACAACCAGTTCATGACGCCCCAGGACCTTGATCAACTCCTGCGCAACCTGGAAAACATGGCGCGCTCGGGCAATCGCGACATGGCCCAGCAGATGCTGTCCCAGTTGCGCGATCTGCTCGACCGGTTGCAATCGGGGCGCATGGCCGATCAGGGCCAGAGCCGGCAATTCGGCAAGATGATGGATGAATTCGGCAACATCATCGGCCGCCAACAGCAGTTGCTCGACGACACCTTCGGCCAGCAGCGTCAGCAGGGCCAGGGCCAGAAGGGTCAGCGCGGCCAACAAGGCCAGCAAGGCCAGAAGGGTCAACAGGGCCAGCGCGGGCAGCGCGGGCAGCAGGGGCAGCAGGGCGAGGGCCAGGGTGGTCAGGGCGACGGCGACGAGCTCGGCGATCGCCAGCGCGAGCTGCGCGACATGTTGGGCAGACTGCAGCGCGGCATGCGCGAATTTGGTCTCAATACGCCTGAACAGTTCGGCGGCGCGGGCGAGTCCATGGAGCGGGCCGAGCGGGCCTTGCGCGACGGCGATCTCGACGGCGCCGCGCAGGAGGAAAGCCGCGCGCTCGAGCAGCTGCGCCAAGGCGCCCGCGAGATGGCCCAGCAGATGCTGAACCAAATGCCGTCGCGCTTCGGGCTCAACGACAACAACGGCGAGCTCGACCCGCTCGGCCGGCCCCCTCAGCGTACGGACGGTCCGGACCCCGGCATCGGCGTCAAGGTGCCCGACCAGATCGACGTCCAGCGCGCCCGCGAGATCCTGGAGGAGCTGCGGCGACGCTTGGGCGAGCCGACGCGTCCGCCGATCGAGCTTGAATACCTGGAGCGCCTGCTCAAGCTGTTCTAGGGCCGCAGCCCCCGCTAGCGGCCGCCGGGCACCTCCCGCCTCCCCCGGGAGGCGCAAGCGCCCCCAGTTTGGGGGAGGGCAGCGCCACACTTCTCATTTGAATGCCAGGGACTTGCTCGCTAGAGTGCAGTCCGCGTGTTTTGCGGTAATCCGCCGGACCCGCGCACAATCGGGTGGGGACCCACACAACAAAAAAACGCGCGACTGGCGTAGGGAGCGGTAATGGACATCCAGGATATGCGCATTTTTGCGCGCGTGGCGGCTTTGCAAAATTTGTCCGCCGTCGGTGCCGAGCTTGGCCTCACACCGGGGACCATCTCCAAGCGCATTCAGGCCTTGGAAGACCAGCTCTCCGCCCGCCTGTTCGACCGCACCACCCGCAGCATCCGTATTACCGAGGAGGGCGCCACCTTCCTCGTCCACGTCGAGCGCTTTCTGGCCGAGATCGAAGTGGCCTGCGCCAGCGTCGACGACCGGGTCAACAAGCCCAAGGGCAGGCTCAAGATCGCCGCCCCGGCCTTTCTCGGGCGCCGCTACGTTGCCCCCGCCCTGTG
>DATMZT010000066.1:0-5533 GCA_035573335.1 Hyphomicrobiaceae bacterium
ACCGTCTATGTCTGCCACGCCTACGGCTGCCGGATGCAGACAGCGTTCCGCTTTACCGATACCGACATCGGGCAAATCAAAACCCTGATGATCAAGACCCGCAAGGCCGACACACCCTACGAGGAACGGCGGGCGGTGGCCTACGCCATCGGCTGGATGGAAAAGCGCACCGGCGACGTGATTGGCACCAGTGCCGACCGACCGGGCATGGATTTTTCCGCAAGCGGCGACCCGACCCAACAGGACTGCGTCGATGAGGCGACCAATACCACGAGCTACCTGTTGATCCTGGAGCGCAACGGCCTCCTCAAACACCACACCGTCGGTACGCCGTTTTCCAAGGAGAATTTGCTGCGCGGGGTTGCCGGCTGGCCGCACTGGACCGCCGTTCTCAAGGAAAACGCCAACGGCCAGAAGTGGGCGGTCGACAGCTGGATCTACGCCAACGGCGAGAACCCGGCGATCGTGGAGGCGGAAAGGTGGTACATTTCAAGCCTCGATCAGCTGCCGAAGTCGACCCACTAGGCTAGCACCCGCGGCTTGACAGGCCCGCGCGCACGCTCATCCTACGAACGACCCCCGGGGATGGGAGGCGGGCAAAGACGTCCATGTCGTGGTATCGCTCCAAGCTCGAGCACGATCTCAAGCGCTGGCAGGCCGCCGGATGGGTCACCACCGACGGCGCCGGCGCCATCCGCCGGGACCTCGATCAGAACAAGTCTGCCTTCGCCGCCGCTCCTGTCTTGGCGGTGCTGGGTGCCGTCCTATTTGGCTTCGCGGTCATGAGTTTTGTGGCCGCGCACTGGACGGGGATGTCCAAGCTCGCGCGCCTCGCCTTGCTGATCGGGGCCCTGTGGGCCTGTTACGGCGGCGCCGCCCTCCTGTTCCAGCGCCAGCTCGCGGCCTTCGCGCACGCCGCCGTATTGGGAGGCATTGCCGTCTACGGCGCCAGCATCATGTTGATCGCCCAGATGTACCACATGGAGGGCAATCCGGCCGATGCGGTCTTGCTGTGGGCGCTCGGTGCTTTGCTGGGGGCGGTGTTGGCACGCTCGCCTGCCGCCCTGGCTGCCACCTTCGTTCTCCTGACCGTCTGGTGCTCATGGGAACGCATCGCCAGTGAAAGCGCGCTCTATTCATTTCTGGTGCCCTGGGCCGGGGCCGCGCTTACGGCGGCCTGGTTGCGCTGGCGCCCGGGAGGTCACCTCGCGGCCCTGAGCTTGGCGCTGTGGCTGGTGCCGCTGGGTTTTCTGGTCTGGGGACACCACGCACATTGGCTCGTCGTCCTGATTGGTGGCGCGGTCGCGGCGGCGGCGGCCGTTTGGGGACGCGCCATCGACCGGCATTTGCCCGTATCGGCCGTGCTCTTCACCTACGGCCTTGCCGTGAGCTATGCGGGGCTTTTCATTCTACAGTTCCTGGATGACGGTCGCTGGTTGCTCGCCAGCACCGACAGCGCACCCCTCCTCAGGCTGCTTGCGCTTGCCATCCTTTCCCTCCTGCTTTTGCTCGGCGCCATGGTGTGGGCCCTCAATGGCGACAACCGCCCCGCCCTATGGCTCGCCTATACGGCGTTTGCGCTCGAGATTTTTACGCTCTACGTGCGGACCTTTGGATCTTTGCTCAACACCTCCCTGTTCTTCCTGGTTGCCGCGTTGATCGTGAGCGCACTCGCTTGGCTCGCCTACCGACTGCACCGGTCGAAAACCGCGACGGAGGCCGCCACGTGACCCTCCTGGCAAACCGCATGGCGCGCGCACTGGCGCTCCTCGCCCTGATCCAGACGGGCGTCCTTGCCGTCATGGTGTTCGACCGCACGCGGCTCCTGACGACCGGGCGCGAAATCACCTTGCCCATCATCCCCGTCGACCCCAGAGACCTGTTTCGCGGCGAGTACGTGGAACTTGGCTACGCCGTGGGGCGGGTCCCCGCGCGCCTGCTGGAAGGTCCGCCACCGTCGCCCAACGCGCCCTTTTACGTCACCCTGGAGCAGGCGCAGGATGGAACCTGGGCACCCATCAAGCTCAGCCGCGACAAGCCGCAAGAGACGGGCCCCGACCGGATCGTGCTCAAGGGGCGTGGCCGGTTTAACCGGCTTGCGCTCAATGCCAGCGATCCCGACGCCGTCAATAGCGTGCGCTACGGCATCGAACAGTATTTTGTGCCCCAGGGCGAGGGGCCGCGGCTCGAGGCGCTGGCGCGCGACAAAAAACTCGCCGCCCTGATCGCCGTCGATGGCAGCGGTAATGCGGCCATCAAAGGTATCCTCATTGACGGGCGCCTCCAGTACGAGGAGCCGCTTTTGTGAGTTGGCGCGCGCGACGGGGTGCGTGCTAAGACTCGCCGCCTAACAAGCCAGCACGGAGAACACCATGACCATCAAGCGCCACGAGCCGTCCAAGATCTATTCCAAGGTGGTCGAAGCCAACGGCTTTGTGTTCACGGCCGGCATCGTCGCCGACGACGTCAAGCAGGACGCCAAAGGTCAGACCCAGCAGATCTTGAAGGAGATCGATCGGCTCCTGAAACTCGGCGGCACGGACAAGTCCAAGCTTGTGTCGGCCACCATCTGGGTCACCGATATCCGCAACCGGGATGCCATGAACGAGGCGTGGAACGCCTGGACCGGCGGCGAGAACTTGCCGGGTCGCGCCTGCATCGAGGCGGCCCTCGCCGACCCGCGCATGTTGGTCGAGATCGCCGTGGTCGCCGCCAAGTAGCGCCGCGACCGCCGCCACCCCCTTAATTCCTGACTGAAAGCGGAAACTTTTCGCCCGCCGCCCCACTCACGTGTGACGCAAATGCAGCGCCGCCGGCGCAAAGTCGCGCCGGCTTACCTTCGGCCGAAGCGGAATCGCTCAACGTTCGTTAAGGCTTAGCCGAAGCGCAGGATCATCAAAGGGGCGGGAGCCATGAAAGGAGTTACTGCAGTAATTGTCGCGGGCATGTTGGCGCTGGGGCTCGCGCCCAGCAGCGCGGCGGCCCAGGACGGCATGGGTCTGGCCGGCATTCACGATTGGGTAAAGGTTGCTGGCAGGACCTGCATGGCCGACCATTTCCATGATGGGCAAGGCACCGGCCCGACCAAGGCGCAAGCACAGGCCGCCGCCATCCGCGCCTGGACCGACTTCACGGCTTGGGAGTACGGGCGCCGCTGGGCGAGATGGCAAAACTCGGTGTCCAGGTCGGGTAGCTGCTCGGGCACACGCGGCAACATCAGCTGCAACGTCACCTCGCGACCCTGCACCAACTGAAGGGGCGATCGGGATCAGAACGGGTTCCAGGTCGCCTTCGGTGTGAAGCGGATATAGCCGATATTGGCCCCAAGCCTCAGGCCCATGCCGGAGCGGATCGGGGCCATGATGACGCTGCCATTGGTGACAAGCGTTGCGCCAACGCCGCCCACCAGATAGGCCGAACCGTCAATGCCGGTGAAGCTGGCGTAGATTTGTTCCGGCGATCCCAGCCGATAAATGAGAAAGAGCGTCTTGGAGCCCTCGGCGCCGACGTCGGTACCGAGCGACGGTCCGTGCCAGTAGATCGGTTGGCTGCCGCCCGAACGCAGATAGAGCGTTCCCGAGCCGTAGCGCACACCGGCGAGCAAAGCACCGCCCCCCTCGGTCCCTAGCACGTAGCCCGTCGGCCGGCCGCTGTTCTGAAACAGATATTCGATGACGGCGCCGAGGTTGGCCGACACCTTGCCGAAAAAGCCGGCGCTCGCCGCCATGATCTCATCGATGGAGTAGCCGTCTTCATCGGGCCCAAGGTTGCCGGGCGGCAGGGGCGAGAGAGGCACCTGCGGCGGCGGCGCAAGAATAGCCACCTCGCGTGAGCCATCGCTCTTGGTCTGCGCCGACCAGGCGCTCGTCTCTGGCTGTTTGCCGGGGCCCGGCCTTGCCGCCACCGCCGGCGGGGGCGCCGGCGGCTTTGCGGCCTCGGGGCGGGGCTTGGGCGCTTCGGCTGCCTTTGGCTTGGGCTCAGGGGTGGGCGGGGGTGGCGTCGGCGCCAACATTTGGTCGAGCTTTGACAGGGTGTAGGCGGCCTTGGCCTTGATGGTGGCCTGCAGTTCCAAGCCGGCCGCGCCCAGTTCCTGGAGCTTGTTGCAATCGGCTTCGTTGGCGGGCTCGATGCTGCCTAAGGCATCGAGCTTAGCCAGCAGATCGTTGGCCTGGGCGTTGTAGGCCTCGATCCGCTCGTCTTGCACGGCCGCCAAGGCCTTTTCCTCGAAATCCGCATCGGACCAGGCTTTGTGATCCTTGAGCTCGCGCATCTTCGCGCGCAGGCGCGGGGCGTTGTCCGCATTGAGCTTGCGCAGGGCGGCACCGGCCTGATCGACGGCCTTGCCGAAATCCTCCTTGCTGCACAAAGCGGCCGCGGCCCCGGACAGGGCACCGAGGCTCACCAGCATCGTCAACACCATCACGTGCCACATGGCCGCGTCCCACTGCTCGCTGTAGACCATTTCTCGCGCGGACTTGGGCGAAACGAGGCCCGTCAGCGTTGCTCAGCAACTGTGGCCTCGTTATCGCTCAGGCACCAATTAAAAATGCCGCATACCCCAGCTACGGTTCCGCTTACGCTTTTGGCATGGCAAGCTAGGCCATGTCGAAATCACTGACCATCCCAAGGCTTTCGCTCCCAGCCGCGTTCGCGCTCTGTGTCGCGCTCATGCTGCTGAGCGCGGCGATCCTGGCTTGGATGGGCCACGGTCTCATTTGCAAGTGTGGCTATGTCAAACTCTGGCATGCCAGTCGCACCGATTCTCAAACCTCCCAGCACCTCACCGATTGGTACACCTATAGCCATGTTCTGCACGGCATCGTCCTTTATTGGCTGACGGGCCTCCTGGCACAGGGACGGTTGTCGGTTGCCGCCCGCCTGGTGATCGCCACCTCGATCGAAGCGGGCTGGGAGGTTTTTGAGAACACCCCCTTTATCATCAACCGCTACCGCGCCGTCACCATTTCCAGGGACTACTTCGGCGACAGCATCGTCAATTCGATGGCCGACATTACCGCCATGATCCTGGGTTTCCTGGTGGCGGCGCGCTTGCCGGCCTGGCTCACGGTGGCGCTGCTGATCGGCGTCGAGCTCGTCCTCCTGGTCCTTATTCGCGACAATCTAACCCTCAACATCATCATGCTCATCCATCCGACGGAATGGTTGAGAGCCTGGCAAGCCGGCGGCTGAGACGGCCTCGGCGCCGCTAGATGTCAACCACCTCCAGCACGCCGGGAAGCGTGGCAATGGCTCCCTTCTGAGCGGGCGAGACATCGAACCGGCGCTGCGGGAAAGAGAAGCTCACTTCGCGTCCCTGCACGAAGAAGGACAGGGATATTTCGCCCTTACCTGCGCCCTTCAGCCTTTCCCCCAAGACGGCGAGATCGCGGCTGCCGTTTTTGAGCAGCGCATCGGCATCCAACACGACCCTCCATCCCTTCTGGATACTGCTCGCCGCCGCATCGAGCGATTGCACCGCCTGCGCGCGCAACTTCAAGGCTTCTCCGTCCCGCTCGCCCTCGACGGTGAGGAG
>DATMZT010000067.1:0-5606 GCA_035573335.1 Hyphomicrobiaceae bacterium
ACCCTCGGCCCGGAACGCGGCCGGTGGGCGGCGGATGACGGTCCAAGTCAGGAGCGTGCCCTCACCTGCCACGGAATGGCGCTGCAGTGCCGCCTCGTGGCAACGGGGGCAGATCTCACGCGGGCCGGCGTCGAGCGCACCGCAGGCGCCGCAGCGTAAAACCTCGACCATGCCGGGCTTGAGATCCATCACGCATCCGACCGCTTTAGGATGCTCACGGTACAAGCGATGCCTGCCCCGCCAAGATTGTGCGTCATGCCGATGCGGGCACCCTTGACCTGGTTGGCGTGCATCCCGCGCAGCTGGAGGACGGCTTCGTAGAGTTGCCCGACGCCGGTGGCCCCGACCGGATGGCCCTTTGCCAACAGCCCACCGGAGGGATTGATCGCAATGTCGCCGCCAACCCGCGTGCGGCCCTGCGCCGCCCATTTGGCCCCCATGCCCCGGGGGACCAGACCGAGGTCCTCGCTGTCGATGATCTCGGCCATGGAAAAGCAGTCGTGAAGCTCGACGAGGTCGATGTCCTTGGGCGTCAAGCCGGCGGCCTGGTAGGCGCGTTCGGCCGCTTTGACCGTGGCATCGAAGGAGACGATGTCCTGATGGCCACCGATCCTGGGCGAGCCGCGGGTTTGCACGCAGGCGAGGACGTCGATGGGCAAATCCGGCGCGGCCTTGGCACGATCCCTGGCAACCACGATGACGGCCGCGGCCCCATCACTTACCGGACAGCAGTCATAAAGCTGAATAGGATCGGCGATCGGCTGCGACTGCCGGATCATCTCCGGGCTGAGGTCGGCGCCAAGCTGGGCTAGGGGGTTCTTCAGCCCGTTAGCCTTGTTCTTGATCACCACCGCGGAGACCTCGTCTCGGGTGGTTCCGTATTTGGCAGCGTGAATGCGCCAGGCCAGGCCAAACAAGCCGGGAAAGGTGAGCCCGGACGGGCCGTCGGAGCGATTGTCCATGGCGCAGTTGAGCGCCTGCGTCACCTGGCCGCCCGAGGCGTGCGTCATCTTCTCGACGCCGACCACCAAGGCCGCATCGCACAGGCCTGCGGCAACCGACAGCACGGCGTGGCGGAAGGCGATGCCGCCGGAGGCGCAAGCGCCCTCCACCTTGGTGCAGGGAATGTTTTCGAGCCCGAGCTCGTCGGCGACGATGCCTGCCAGGACCTCCTGCCCGCTCAGTGGGCCGGCGATAAAATTGCCGAGATAGACGGCGCCGATCTCGTTGCGCTCCACGCCGGCGTTCCTGAGGGCACCGTTGGCCGCCTCGACGGCGAGGCTTTCCAGGCCACGCTCGTCGTGCTTGCCAAAGGACGTCGAGCCCACCCCGGTGATGACCACCTCACGCATTGTCGGTCTCCTTCAGGAGCTGTCGCAGATCCGTTTTGAGGATCTTGCCGTAGCTGTTCTTGGGCAGGTTTTCGACGAACCGGTACTGGCGCGGCCGCTTGTAGCGCGCAATGTTGTCGAGGCAGACGGCATCGAGATCCTGAGGCGTGATGTGCGCTTGCGGGCGAACCACTACAAACGCCACCACCTCCTCGCCCCATTCCGGATGCTCGCGGCCGACCACGGCACATTCGAGCACCAACGGGTGGGTGAGCAGGACCTCCTCGAGCTCCCGCGGGTAGATGTTGGAGCCGCCGGAGATGATCATGTCCTTGGAGCGATCCTTCAGCGTGAGGAAACCTTCGCTATCGGTGAACCCCATATCCCCCGTCCAAAGCCAACCGTCGCGCAGTGCCTTGGCGTTGGCCTCAGCGCTATTCCAGTAGCCGCTCATGACGCAGTCGGACCGGGTAATCACCTCGCCGATTTCACCCGCCGGCAACTCACGCCCGTCGGCATCGACGACCAGCACGTCGACGCCCGTGCGCGGCACCCCACAAGAGGCGAGAATTTGCTCACGGCGCGGATGCTCGCGCTGACCGAGCAACCGCTTGGAGACATGGCTGATGGTCATGGGCGATTCGCCCTGGCCGTAGATTTGCGTGAGCTTCGGCCCAAAGATCTCGAGCGCCCTCTTCAGGTCGCTCACGTACATCGGCGCGCCGCCAAAGTAGAGGGTCTTCAGCCCGCTGCTATCGGACGACCCGGCCCGTCGATGGTTGATCAGCCGCGACACCATGGTGGGGGCGCCGAACATCGTGACGTTTTGCTGCTTGGCCAAGACATCGTAGATCCGATCCGGCTCGAAGGAGCCGGACATAACAATGTGGTGCGATCCCTTGGCGATGTGGGGGAGGGCATACAGACCCGAGCCATGCGACAGCGGCGCGGCGTGCAGCTTCACGTCGCGATCGTCGAGATGGTCGATGTCGGCGTAGTAACAGTGCGACATGAATTGCAGATTGCGGAAGGACAGCACGGCGCCCTTGGGGCGGCCGGTCGTGCCACTGGTATAGAACAGCCAAGCCTCGTCGTCGGCGACGCTGAAGGTTTCGGCGATCGGCTCGGACGCGACGAGGCGCGTGTAATCCTGCCTCTGCGTACAAAGGATACCGGGTTGCCCTGGCTTGAAGAGGTCGAGCGATGACAGGCGGTCTGCCACAGCAGGCGTGCAAAAACAGGCCTCGCAGCCGGCATCGGCGATGATGAACGCAATCTCCTTTTCGTGCAGCCTTACGTTCATGGGCACCGCCACCATGCCGGCCCGCCATATGCCGTAAAGAACCTGCAAGTACTCCCCGCAGTTTTCCATGGCTATGCCGATGCGGCTGCCGCGAGCTAGCCCGAGACGTCCGCGCAGCCCGCCGGCAATGCCGCCGACCCTCGCCTCCAGCTGGGCATAGGTGATGGTTCCGGCTTCGGAGGTGATTGCGGGCTGATGTGGCAGGCGGTTGGCCACGCGCCGCACGTCTTGGGAGAGGTTCACGGCCGACCTCGACTACGCTTCAGGCCAGGGCATTGCATCAACCAGGGATACGCGATGCGGGGCCTGGACGGAAGCCCAATAGCAAGCCGTCAGGCGCGCGTCACGGTCGCCGCACCTCGGCCTCGAGCTTCTCGAGTTCCGCAGCATTGATTCCATAGCTGTGCTTGTCGTCGGGAAATTGCCCGGCGACCACCTCCTTGCAGTAGCTCTCGAATGCGCCGCTGATCTGCGTTGCAAGATCGACATAGCGCTTGGCGAAGCGCGGCGTGAACTGCTCGAAGAGACCCAGCATGTCCGCCGACACCATACCCTGGCCATCGCAATGCACTCCCGCTCCATAGCTGATCGTGGGCACGCGAAGGCGTGCAGTGATGAGCCTGGCGACCTCGCGCGGGACGCACTCGAGGATGACGGCGAACGCCCCTGCCTGCTCGAGCGCCAATGCGTCCTCCAACAGCCGCCTGCCGGCGACCGCATCGCCGCCCTGCACCTTGAGCCCACCCAGCTGCGCCGCATTCTGCGGCGTGAGCCCAATATGTCCTATCACCGGCACCCCCGCGTCGTGCACGGCCTGCAGGGTCGGCACGATCGCTCGCCCGCCTTCGAGCTTCACCGCATCCGCACCGGCTTCCTTCAAGAACCGGCCGGCGTTGCGCACGGCTTCCGGTGCCGAAACCTGATAGGACATGAAGGGCATGTCGGCGACGACCATCGCCCGCTTGGCGCCGCGGGCGACCGCGCGCGTGTGGTGCAGCATCTCCTCGAGCGAGACCGCGACCGTGCTCGGATAGCCGAGCGCCGTCATAGCCAGCGAGTCGCCGACCAAAATCGTATCGAGACCAGCGCGATCGGCCAGCATGGCCAACGCATAGTCATAGATACTCAGCATCGTGATCTTGCGCCGTTCCTCCTTCAGCTTTTGCAGATGGATGGGCAAGACTTTTTGGATTGGATCCACACTGCACTCCGCTCTTGTGCGATTGCCATGATCACTCGGAAGACGTAACGAATACTAGCGCCCGGCGCGAATAAGCAAGCCGACAAGGCGCACGCACCGGGCGCACCCGCATCTTGTCGAGGGCGGCCGGTGGTCATCTCCTCAGCTTCGCTTAACAACGCTGCGAGGAGCTGATTGGCTCGGGAGGGCAAGCGGCGCCAAGCCTGGTCAGCATCGCCCGTAGCGTCGCCGACCGCGCGCTTTCACGGCACCGCGATCAGAACCACGCCGACGGTGATCATGAGCACGCCCAGCCAATGGTGCAGGGCAAGCTGCTCGCTCAAGAATAGCACCCCGAACACGGCAACCAGTACGACGCTCAGCTTGTCGACCGGGGCCACGCGCGCGGCATCCCCGAGTTGAAGCGCACGAAAATAGCAGACCCAGGACGCCCCGGTCGCCATCCCCGACAAGGCCAGGAACGCATAGGTTCGACCGGAAATGCTTGCGAGCGGTTGAAAGCGCCCGCGCAAAACCAGGATGCCACCCAAGACGGCAAGGATGACGACGGTTCGAATGCATGTCGCAAGATCGGGGTCAATGCTTGCGACGCCCACCTTGGCGAAGATCGCGGTCAGCGCGGCGAAGGCGGCCGACAAGAGGGCCCAGACCATCCAGGCCGGGAGACCGATATCGGGCATGGCCTGCGCTCCTTTATGCCGGTGTCCTCATGATCTACACGGGTGACCCTGGCCCAGGTGACAGGACAAGGGGGTCGAGGCGGACCATCCGGCGATGGATCCATTGCCTCGACCCAATCACAGGGAGTGCGACGATGCCAAGCAGATACGCCCGAGCCAACCCTGCCCGCCCCCCGCGGCAACGGGGGCGGCGCTGGGAGCTGGCGGCGATGCCTGATCTCAAGGGCTGGGCGCGAACGCTTCGGCGCGACGTGCATGCGCTCTATCTTGCCGGTCGCGATCCACGTGTAGCGTGGTACGCGAAGGCATTGGCGGTCATCGTCGCCGGTTACGCGCTCTCCCCCATCGATCTCATTCCGGATTTTATTCCCGTTCTGGGTTACCTCGACGACGTCATCCTGGTCCCCCTCGGCATCCTGCTCGCCATCCGGCTGATCCCGCCGGCCATCCTGGCCGAGCACCGCAGCGCGGCGGCGCGCGCCGCAGCACGACCCCTCGGTGCCGCTGCCGCCGGCGCCATCGCCTGCATCTGGACCGCCGCGGGCGCGCTCTGTGCCTGGCTGGCCTACCGCTATTTGTGCGACTGAAACCCTCACCCCTCCTGCCGCCGCGGGATGCGAAGGCAACCCGCCAGACGCCAAAGTGGTTGGAAGATCGCAGGCGCAGCCCCGTGGCGGGCCTGGCGGGCGGCAATCCGCCGCCGCCACCGTCGTTGCCCCTTGGCCGGGCCTCGAGCACCACGTTGAAGGGCGTCTCGGTGGCCCGCCGCAAGCGCGAGACACCGAGTGGCACCGCGACGGCCCGTTGCCCTACGCCTCAATGGTCGCCAACGTCGACCACGGTGATACCAACATCCGCAATTGCCAGACCTGGCTGGGGACCAATTACGAGCGGCGCCGATATCGTCAGGGAACTGGTGCGCCAATCGGGCTTGCCGAAGGGCACCTTCGATCGCCGGTTCCGGGCAGCCACCGGCTATTCACCGCTGGCCTATATCCAGGCGCTGCACATCGAGGAGGCCAAGCAGCTCCTGGAAACGGGTGCCGCCACCATCGAGGCCGTCGCGCGCGAGGTGGGATATGAGGACATGG
>DATMZT010000068.1:0-7740 GCA_035573335.1 Hyphomicrobiaceae bacterium
GGAACACCGAGACCAGGCTCGCTTGCAGCGTTGCCGGCAAAAGTTGGCGGCGCCTTGCCGATCAGGCACCACCTAACCCAGGGCGTTGCTGCATTCGAAGCGCCCGCCGGCGATGCGCGGGACGGGTGACGGCGGCATTGAAATGGCCCCCAAAATTTGCCCGACCGCACCGGCGAGCGCCATAACGGGCGCCGATCGAGAAGGCGAAGCCCGCCGCCCCCGAGCAGCCGAATCAGCGGCGACCGGGGCAAGCCGTGCAAACCTCGAGCGCGACTTGCGGCCTGCACTCCTGCCGGGCACAGGGCATATACAAGTATTAAGATTGCATGTCGCCGGAATTAATCATGCGCACTCATGTATTTAGAAGACCGAATACTTTGTGCTTTAAGAAGATCGAAATATCGGAGCAGCGAGCATCCTGGAATCAGATCGCTTCTTCGTTGTTTTACAGATCACGCACTCGTCTCCAAGGAGGGACTTCCATGACGTCCAAACTTAGCCTCGCTGCGCTCGCCCTGACCGCGGCGCTTCTCAGCCTCCCGTCCGGCGCCAATGCCGGCTTCGTCGGCCACGACCGTTTCTGGGGCGACGTCGATGCGCGCATGCATCGGCAGTGGTCCTTCAGGTGGCTTTGCCGCGACCAGGCGGTTGCCGCCAAGCCGGCGAAAGTGCGCCGGCACAAGCACGTCCCCGCAAAATAACGGTCCCACCCGACGTATCCTCGCTCGCAAGGGCGCCTGCCACCCGATCAGGTGCGGGCGCCCTTTGCTGTTTGTCACACATTTGCGTGCGCAACCGTTGAAACGCTGGCTTGGAACCCAACCTCCAAGCCTAGCTCGTCTTCAATGCTCTCGATGGGGCCGCAGATGCCGCGTGCAAACAAGCCAGAGCCTCAGGGCCAGCGTGGATCGGCGCAGCAGGCGGAGCGCCTCGACGAACGGCTCGATGCAGCCTTGATCGAGACGTTTCCCGCTAGCGATCCCATCGCGGTTGGTCGGCCGACGTCGACCGAGCCTTTGCAGCGCGCCGGCGACCGGCTCGTTCAGGGCAAGGTGCGCGGACCGAGCCCCAAGACATCGAGCAGGAGAGCCACGGCGATGCCGGTGGCGACCAGTGCCAGGCCGAGCAAGAAGGTCTTGCGCACCCGCTCATAGCCGTGGGCAAAAAGGCTCCTCGTCGCAAGAAGGTCGGCACAGGCGTTGCCCTGTAGCATGATCCCCACAATGATGGGGATCACCGCGGCGATATGGACCTTGCTCCAGGCGATGGGGTTGGCGGCGCACTGGCTCAAGAAGCCGAGTGAGAAGCCAAGCATGATGCCAAGGCAGTGACGGAGCCGTTGCGAAAGGTTGCATCGATGCGGACATCGGCATCATCCCTTTGCAGCGCTTCATTCATTGTCGTGGGGTGCCCAACAGACGACAGATAGGCCAACGGCACTCCAGCAGGGAACGCGCTACACTAGGTGGAGGGGTGTTGGCGCCTAAGGTCCCTTGGCGAACTGTCAAGGAACCAACCCCGGGGAGTTCGGCGGGTGCCGTGACCGACGCGCACCGTCGCGGTCCTGGAGCACCAGGCTCCAGAGGCGGCGAGGCTGGCGTCAGGGTGGCCTTTTCTCCGGCGGCGCCTTAAATGTCCAGATCCTTGGCAAAGGCGGCGCGCTCCTGAATAAAGCGGAAGCGTGCCTCGGGCTTGGAGCCCATCAGCGCATTCACCGCTTCGCTGACGGCGCCCTTGTCGTCGGCAATATCGACCCTGAGCAGCGTCCGCTTGGCGGGATCCATGGTCGTCTCTTTGAGTTGGGAGGCGTTCATTTCACCGAGCCCCTTGAAGCGGCTGATCTCGACCTTGGCATTGGCGGCAAACTCACGCTTGATGAGATCGTCTTTGTGCCGATCGTTGCGGGCATACACGGACTTGGGCCCATGGCTCAGCTTGTAGAGCGGCGGCATCGCCAAATAGAGGTGGCCCTGCTCGATCAGTTCGGGCATTTCCTGATAGAAAAAGGTGATCAGCAAGGAAGCGATGTGGGCGCCATCGACGTCGGCATCGGTCATGACGATGACGCGTTCATAGCGCAAGTCCTCGTCGCGGTATTTGCTGCCGGTGCCGACGCCAAGGGCCTGCACCAGATCCGAGAGCAGCTGATTCTGTGACAGCTTTTGCGAGGAGGCATTGGCCACGTTCAAGATCTTGCCGCGCAACGGCAAGATCGCCTGTCGCTCGCGATCGCGCGCTTGCTTGGCCGAGCCCCCCGCCGAGTCACCCTCGACAATGAAGATTTCGGTGCCCTGTTTGGAGTTCAAGCTGCAGTCGGCGAGCTTGCCCGGCAGGCGCAACTTGCGCGTCGCGCTTTGCCGTCCGATCTCCTTTTCGCGCCGGCGCCTGAGGCGATCCTCGGCCTGGTCGATGCTCCACTCGAGAAGTTTGGTGGCCTGCTGCGGGGAGTCGGCGAGCCAGTGGTCGAAGGCATCGCGCACCGCGTTCTCGACGATGCGCGTGGCTTCCTGCGTGGCAAGCTTGTCCTTGGTCTGCCCCTGAAACTCCGGCTCGCGGATGAATACGGAAAGCATGGCGGCGGCCGTGCCCAACACATCGTCGGCGGTGATATGCACGGCCTTGCGGTTGCCGACGCGCTCACCAAAGTCGCGCAGCGCCTTGCCCAACGCCGAGCGGAAACCGTTCTCGTGCGTGCCACCTTCCGCCGTCGGGATGGTGTTGCAGTAGGAGTTCAAGAAGCCGTCTTCGTCGGCGACCCAACAGGCCGCCCACTCGACCGAACCGTGCCCGTCCTCCTTCTCGACGCGGCCGGCAAACACCTCTTTGCTAACGCGCGTCTGACCCTCGATGGTCGCTTCCAGATATTCCTTGAGCCCGCCGGGAAAGTGAAACACCGCCTCGGCCGGGGTATCGTCTTTGATCAGCTCGGGCGCACATGACCAGCGAATCTCGACCCCGCCGAACAAATAGGCCTTCGAGCGGGCCATGCGGAACAGGCGCTGCGGCTTGAAGGTCGCACCCTTGCCGAAAATCTTCTCGTCGGGGAAGAAGCGGACCTTGGTCCCACGTCGGTTCTTGATGGCGCCGAGGGTCTTGAGCTTGCCCTGCGGCGCGCCGCGGCTGAACGACATGGCATAGAGCTGCTGCCCGCGCGCGACCTCCACCTCGAGCTTTTCGGAGAGCGCGTTGACGACCGAGACGCCAACGCCGTGCAGGCCACCGCTGGTGTTGTAGACCTTGCTGTCGAACTTGCCGCCCGAGTGCAGGGTCGTCATGATGACTTCAAGGGCGGACTTGGACCTGAATTTGGGGTGCGGGTCGACCGGGATGCCGCGACCATTGTCGGTGACGGACAGGAAACCGTTCGCCTCGAGGCTCACCTCGATCCAGGTCGCGTGCCCCGCCACGGCCTCATCCATCGCATTGTCGATCACCTCGGCGAACAGGTGATGCAAAGCCTTCTCATCGGTGCCGCCGATGTACATGCCCGGCCGCCGGCGCACGGGCTCGAGCCCCTCCAGCACCTCGATGTCGGCGGCCGTGTAACTGTTGGCGGCTTCGGCAGGTTTGCGGACGGCGCGGGCCACGGGCTTTGCTTCTACCTCTTGCGTTTCTGCATCCGGAACGGCGATCGGGCTGCCTTGCACCAGCGCGAGGCTTCCCTGTGAAGATGGCGCGCTTTCTACTCCCTTCACGCGCTTGTTATCGGATTTGCCGAACAGGTCGCGCAAGGCCCCGAGACGGAAAGCTGGCATGGCTTTTTGAGCCCGAGATGGTGTAGTGGGAACCCGTTTGCAACGCCAGACACAAGAGCGCAAGGCCCGGCGCGAATCTCCCGAGGCGCCGAGCGGCCCTGGGTTGCATGGGATTGGCGGCTTGGCAAGCAGGCTCAGGCAACACCGCGGCGGCTTTCGCGGCAGCGCTGAAACGGCGACCGCGACCTGGCGCTTTTCTTTTGGGCAAAGCCTCCTATGGTGCCGGCATGACCGCAATCAAGAAGGCCACAGCCGCCGGCGCCGGTGCGTTGGCGGAGAGGGAGATTTGGCGCGCCGAAATCAGGGAGACCACCCGCCTGGCGGCACCGATGGCGCTGACCCAGCTCGGCCAGATCAGCATGATGACCACCGACCTGATGCTGCTCGGCCGCCTGGGTGACAAGGTGGTCGCGGCCACGGCGCTGGCCCACACCGTCCTGTTCGTTGGCTTTACGCTCGGCATGGGCTTCATGCAGGCGGTGGCGCCCCTGGCGGCGCAGGCCTTCGGCGCCCGCCAGCCCCGGATGGTGCGCCGCGCTTTGCGCGTGGGGCTGTGGGCCTCTTTGCTGCTGGGCGTACCCCTGACCCTCGGCCAGTTCTGGAGCGAGGCGTTGCTGCTCGCCGTGGGGCAGGCGCCGGAGGCGGCCACGCTGGCCGCCCGCTATTCGGCTGGCCTCGCCTGGTGCCTGGTGCCCTCCTACATTTTCCTGGCGCTACGCAACTTCATGAGCGCGGTCAACCGACCCGAGCCCGCCCTGTGGATCACGCTGGCGGCGATTCCGGCCAATGGCCTGCTCGCCTATGCCTTGATCTACGGGAGCATGGGCCTGCCGCGTCTTGAGCTCTTGGGCGCGGGCATTGCGACGACGCTCATCAGCATCGGCATGTGCATTGCGGCCCTATGTATCGCCGCCCTGCGTCCCCCCTTCAAGAAGTATCGCGTGCTTGGCCGCTGCTGGCGTCCCGATTGGCCGCTGCTGGGTCGGCTGATTGCGGTCGGAGCGCCGATATCGGGCGCCTTTCTGCTCGAATTCGGTGTCTTTGCCGCCGCCGCTCTGGTCATGGGTCGGCTTGGCACAACGGCGCTCGCGGCGCACCAAATTGCCCTGCAAACGGCCGCCGTACTGTTCATGGTTCCGTTCGGCGTGGCCCTTGCCGCCACTGTGCGCGTCGGCCAGGCCGCCGGCCGCAAGGACCCGGTCGGCACGCGCCGGGCGGGTTTTGCCGCCATCCTGCTCGGCGCCCTCTTCATGACGGGAATGACCATCATCATCGCGCTTGCCCGCTCCTATATCCCGTTGCTGTTTTTGGGCACTGATGGCACCGACGCCGCAGCTACGGTGGCGCTCGCCGGCACGCTGCTCGTGGTCGGCGCAAGCTTCTTCATCGCCGACGGCACCCAGACGGTGGCGGCCGGAGCCTTGCGCGGTCTCAACGACACGCGCATGCCGCTCCTGTTTGCCGCTTTCAGTTTCTGGGGGGTGGCATTCACCGGCGGATTGTGGCTGGCCTTCCATCTCGAGCTCGGGGCGGTGGGCGTCTGGATCGGACTGTCGGTCGGGCTCATTGTTTATGCCGCCCTGTTGGTGTGGCGCTTCCAGCGCTTGACCCGCCGGGGTTATCTGCCCGCACTTCCCGCCTAGCCGCTGGCGCCGCACCTGCTCGGCCGTTCTGCTAGAATGCCCCCAGTGCGAGATTCGCCGAGCTCGGATTAAGCGCATGGAGAGCCGGATGCGCCCTGCCGCCAAGACGCCAGTCGCCGACGACGTGTCGCACCTGGCGCAGCCCAGCCGGGACGAGATTGCCGCCTACCATCTGATGGATGAAAGGAGGCTCCTGAGCGGGCTTGCCGAGCGCGCCATCTTCACGGCCGACGAGCGCCGCAGGATCGCCGATCTTGCGAGCCGGCTGGTACGCTCGGCGCGGGCCAGCCGTCATCGGCACGGCGGTGTCGACGCCTTCATGCACGAATATGGGCTGACGTCGGAGGAGGGTGTCATCCTGATGTGCCTGGCGGAGGCACTGCTGCGAATTCCCGACAAGGACACGGCGGACGCGCTGATCGCGGAGAAGATCGGCAGCGGTCGTTGGGAGAAGCATCTCGGCGCCTCCGACAGTCTATTCGTCAATGCCTCGACATTCGGGCTGATGCTGACGGGCAGCGTCGTCAAATTGGGCGAAGACAAGAGCTCCGGTCCGGCCGGCATCTTAAAGCGCCTGGTGGCGCGTTCCGGCGAGCCGTTCATCCGCCAGGCGGTGCGGCAGGCCATGCGCATCCTGGCCGACAATTTCGTGCTCGGCCGCACGATCAAGGAAGCGCTGGCACGCGCGGCCCCCCTGGAGGCCAAGGGCTACCGGTTTTCCTATGATATGTTGGGCGAGCGGGCACGCACGGCGGACGACGCGACGCGCTACTTCGATCGCTATATCAGCGCCGTGGAGGCGGTCGGCAAGGCGGCGGGAACGAGCCCCCGGCACAGCGCCGCGCTGTTCGATCGCCCGAGCCTCTCAGTCAAGCTGTCGGCGCTTCATCCGCGCTTCGATCCGGGCAAGGAAGATCGTCTCGGACGGGAATTGCTGCCGCGTCTCATCGAATTGGCCAGGGCCGCGCGCCGACACGACCTCACCTTGACCGTCGACGCCGAGGAACAGGATCGGCTCGATCTGACACTCGACCAGTTCGCCGCCGCGTTCACTCACCCCGCCCTGGAGGGCTGGCCCGGTCTCGGCATCGCCGTGCAGGCCTATGGCAAGCGTGCCATTGCCGTGCTGCGCTGGCTGCGCCGCCTTGCCGATGAGCGGCGCAAGCGCATCCCAGTGCGCCTGGTCAAAGGCGCCTATTGGGACAGCGAGATCAAGTGGGCGCAGGAGCGTGGGCTCGCCGACTACCCGGTGTTCACGCGCAAGCTCGCCACCGATGTATCCTATCTCGCCGCCATGCGCCTGCTGCTGGCGGACGAGAGCGCTTTTTTCCCGCAGTTCGCCACGCACAACGCGCAGTCGATGGCGAGCGTCGCGATCACCGCTGGCGACCGGACTTTCGAGTTTCAGCGACTGCATGGCATGGGCGAGGCGCTTTATGAGGAAATGCTGGGCCGCGACAGGCGCGGCCTGGCCTGCCGCATCTATGCCCCGGTCGGCGCACACGCAGACCTCGTGCCCTATCTCGTGCGTCGGCTGCTGGAGAACGGCGCCAACACCTCTTTCGTCAATCGCCTGGCCGACGACGCCCTGCCGGTCGAAGTCATTGTTGCCGATCCGGTCGAGGCGGCGGAGCGCGAGCGCGATCGGCAGCTGCTCTTGATGCCGCGCCCACCCGAGATTTTTGCCCCGGCGCGTCTCAATAGTCGGGGCATTGCCCTCGACGAGCCAGCGACGCGCGCCGCGCTATATCGAGAGGTCGAGACGGCGCTGGCGGCGCCCTACGCGGCGGCACCAATGGTAGCGGGCGAGGTCGCCGGCCGCGGCCAAACCTTGGCCGTGCTGTGCCCACACGATCGGCGCCAACGCCTCGGCACGGTCGAGACGGCCGATCGGGCCACGATCGATGTCGCCATCGCCGGCGCCGAGCGCGCCGCGGCGGCTTGGGAGCTGGCGGGGGGCGCGGCGCGAGCCGCTGTCTTGGAACGGGCCGCCGACCTTTATGAGCGCGACCGCGCCCAACTGATAGCCATTGTCGTGCGCGAGGCCGGCAAGACGCTCGAGAATGCCTTGGGCGACGTGCGCGAGGCCATCGACTTTCTGCGCTACTACGCCAGCGAAGCCAGACGGCTCTTCACGGCACCGGTGTCGCTGACGGGGGTGACGGGCGAGAGCAATCTGCTGACGCTGCGGGCCCGCGGCCCGTTCGCCTGCATCAGCCCGTGGAATTTTCCCCTGGCGATCTTTACCGGGCAGGTGGCGGCCGCTTTGGCGGCGGGCAATCCCGTGCTCGCCAAGCCGGCCGAGCAAACGCCGATCGTTGCCTTTCTCGCCACGCAGCTTT
>DATMZT010000069.1:0-6606 GCA_035573335.1 Hyphomicrobiaceae bacterium
GGGCACGGGCGCATGCCGGATCCACCACCATCGCGTCTGCTCCGACATGGCGCTCAATCCATCGTCACAACGATCTTGCCCATGGCCTTGCGTTGCGCCAGCTGGGCAATGGCCTCGCCGGCGCGCGCCAGCGGATAGCGCTCGGAAATGCGGGGCTTAATGGCCCCTTTGGCATAAAGCTGCATCAACGTGGCAATATTAGCGGCGTTGGCCTTGGGATCGCGCCGCGCAAAGCCGCCCCAGAAGACGCCGACGATCTGGCAGGACTTCAGAAGCGTCAAATTGAGGGGCAGGCGCGCGATGCCGGCGGGAAAACCGACCACCAGCAAGCGCCCCTCCCAGGCGATGGCGCGCAGCGCCGCCTCGGAGTAGTCGCCGCCCACCGGATCATAGATGACATCGGCACCGTTCGGTCCACACGCCCCCTTAAACAGGTCCGACAAGGCTTTGGTGCCCGCCTTGTCGAACGGTCCCGGCGGATAGACCACCCCAGCGTCGGCGCCGTGCTCACGGGCAAGGGCCACCTTTTCCTGCGAAGAGGCGGCGGCAATGACGCGCGCGCCGAACGCTTTACCGAGCTCGACCGCCGAAAGGCCCACGCCGCCGGCGGCACCGAGCACAAGCAGCGTCTCGCCGGGCTTGATGTTGGCCCGATCCTTGAGGGCATGCATCGAGGTGCCGTAGGTCAAGACCAGCGCGCTGGCGATGTCGAAGGCCATGGTGGCCGGCATGGGTATGCAGTTGGCCTCCGCGATCACGAGCTTGTCCGCCATGCCACCATGACCACACGAGCCAATCACGCGGTCGCCGGGCTTCAGCCGTTCCACCGCCGGTCCAACGGCTTCGACCAGACCTGCGACCTCGCCGCCCGGTGCGAATGGGCGGGGCGGCTTGAATTGATAGCGATCTTCAATGATGAGCAGATCGGGGAAGTTGACGCCGCAGGCCTTGACGGCCAGCAACACCTCGCCCGCCCCGGGCGTCGGATCGGGCATCTCCTCCAACACCAGCGACTGTGGCCCGCCGACGCTTTTGCTCAACATCGCCTTCATCGCTCGCCAACTCCAGCAAAAAAAATCGCAGTCGGTCTCAGTTACCAGAAGACGCCCGCGCGCGTCGATGCCGTGAATCGGTGTTGTTCATGCGTCATGGCAGCTTTGCCCAAACCGGCGGGCCGTAGGGGTTGTGCCGCGATCACCGGCGCAACGCAGGCTTAGCCATGGGGGCCCGAGAGAGACGGCGAGGGACCAAAGAGAGACGGGGCGGGGCCGAGAAAGGCCCGGGTCTGCCCGACGCCGGCTGAGGCGGCGCGTTTCGTGCAGCCGGGGAATTTATGGGGTAGCACGCCTTGCGGCAGGCGAGCGGTCCGCCCTCGCCCCAGCAAGCCAGCGCGACATGATCCATGCCCTTGATCGTGTGACCCTCGCGGCCTCCTGCCGGCCCGAGGCGGCTCGCGCCTACGAGGCCCTCCTCGGTCACCGCGCGCGAGAGGGCAACGCGGAGCTTTTGAGCCAGCTCTCGTCTTGGCGCGTCCCCGACGTCGTTGGGGCGCATGCGCGCCGCCGCGCGGCGACCGTCGACTTATCGCAGCTGCGCTGCGGCCGCAGGCCCGGAACCGTGGTCTTTACGGTCCGCTCGCACCATGCCGGCCTTACCACCTTGCTGATCGGGCCGACCCCGGCGCGCCGGGGCTCACCCCCACGCCGGGGCGGCGGCGGCCGGCTTGAATACCCCCAGTTGTGCAGGCGCCGCCGTCACAACTTGCACCGACGGCCTATTGCACTAAGAAGGACCCAATGCCCGCCCGATTTGCAACGGGCTTGCGCAATCCTTAGCCCAGGACACGCATGAAAACCGAGACGCCGCGGCCCATCCACCTCAAAGATTATCGCCCGCCCAACTATCTCATCGATCACGTCGATCTTGATGTCTGGCTCGCACCGGAGCGCACCCGGGTCAGCGCCCGGCTCAAAATGCGACCCAATCCGGCCTTCGACGGGGAGCCCGGGGCGTTGCGACTGGACGGAGAAATGCTGGAGTTGGAGGCCGTGCGGCTCGACGGCCGCCAGCTCTCGCCGCGCGACTATACCAGTACCGACAAGGAGCTCGTGATCGGCAAGCCGCCCACCCGCGCCTTTGCCTTGGAGATCCTCACCTTCTGCAACCCGGAGGCCAACAAGGCATTGTCGGGTCTTTACCGCTCGCGCGGCATCTACTGCACGCAGTGTGAAGCCCAAGGCTTCCGTCGCATCACCTATTTTCTCGATCGACCGGACGTCCTGGCCACCTACACGACGCGCCTCGAGGCGGAGCGCGATGAGGCGCCGGTCCTGTTGTCGAACGGCAATCCGGTCGAGCAGGGCATGCTCGATGGTGGCAAGCGCCATTTTGCCGTCTGGCGCGATCCGCATCCCAAGCCGAGCTACCTCTTCGCCCTCGTCGGTGGCGACCTGGCCCACCTGGCCTCCGACTTCAAGACCGCCTCGGGACGGAAAGTTGCCCTCAAAATCTACGTCGAACCGGGCAAAGAGGGCCGCTGCACCTGGGCCATGGACGCACTCAAGCGCGCAATGCGCTGGGATGAGGAACGGTTCGGGCGCGAATACGATCTCGACGTCTTCAACATCGTCGCGGTGTCCGACTTCAATATGGGCGCCATGGAGAACAAGGGTCTTAACATCTTCAACGACGCCTTGGTTTTGGCATCACCGGAGACCGCCAGCGACCAGAGCTTTGCCGACATCGAACGCGTGATCGCGCACGAGTATTTTCACAACTGGACCGGCAATCGCATTACCTGTCGCGACTGGTTCCAGCTCTGCCTCAAGGAGGGGCTGACCGTCTTCCGCGATCAAGAGTTCTGCGCCGACCAGCGCTCGGCCACCGTGCAGCGCATTCGCGACGTGCGAAATTTGAAGGCGCGCCAATTTCCCGAGGACGGCGGACCGCTGGCGCACCCGGTGCGCCCCGACCGCTACATTGAGATCAACAACTTCTATACGGCGACGGTCTATGAGAAGGGCGCCGAGCTCGTGCGCATGATCCAAACGCTGCTCGGGCACGATCAATTTCGCAAAGGTCTAGATCTCTACTTCGAGCGCCACGATGGGCAGGCCGCCACGGTCGAGGAATTCGTGGCCTGCTTTGAGGACAGCTCCGGCAAAAGCCTGCGCCAGTTCATGACCTGGTACGCACAGGCAGGCACCCCGGAGCTCGTGTGCAAGCTCAAGTGGGATCGGCGCGCCAAGACGGCGGAGCTGACCATTACCCAACTGCTGCCGCCGACGCCGGGGGAGGCGCGAAAGCGGCCGCTGCAGATCCCGGTGCGGCTGGGTCTCATCGGCCACAATGGCCATGACATCGACCTGGTGCTGGCGTCCGGCGACCCGCTCGAGGGTGGTCTCCTCGAACTCGGCAAACGCACCGAGACCTTCCGCTTCAAGGATGTCCCGTCGCGCCCGGTGCCATCGCTGCTGCGCGGGTTCTCGGCCCCCGTCAACCTGACCATCGATCACTCCGAGGCCGACCTCCAGTTCCTGATGGCCAACGACAGCGATCTTTACAACCGTTGGCAGGCGGCCCAGGAGTATGCAACCCGCGTCCTCGTCGCCGCCGTGAAGGCGGTGCGCGCCGACAAGACCCCGGCCCCGCCGGACGCCTTCATCGCCGCGCTCGGCATCACCGTGGCCAACCACGATCTCGACCCCGGTTACCGGGCGCAATTCATGTTCCTGCCGAGCGAAAGCGACATTGCCAGGGTGCTCGGCCGGGACGTCGACCCGCTCGCGATCCATCTCGCGCGCAAAACGCTGCGCAAGGCGATCGGCTCCTCGCTACAGGCGGTCCTGCGCGATCTCTACCAGCGCTACGAGGTCAAAGGTGCCTATTCGCCCGCGGCCGAATTCGCCAGTTGCCGGGCGTTGCGCAATGCCGCCCTCGGCTACCTGACGAGCCGTGGACGACGCGAAGACATCGCCCGTGTCGCGGCGCATTTCCAGCATGCGCGCAACGCCACCGACGAGCTGAACGCGTTGGCGATGCTGGCCGAGCTGCGCTCACCCGAGCGGACCCGGGCCTTCGCCCGCTACTACGAGCGCTGGAAAGACGATCATCTGGTAATCGACAACTGGTTCGCATACCAGGCCGTCTCCCCCCTCGCCTCGGCCCTGGCACAGGTCGAAAAGTTGGCGCGGCATCCGCTCTTCTCCCTCAAGAACCCCAACAAGGTGCGCGCGCTGATCGGCACCTTCGCCGTCGCCAACCCCGTCACCTTCAACCGACCCGACGGCAAGGGATATGCCTTCGTCGCCGAGCGTGTGCTGGAGCTCGATGGCTTCAATCCGCAGATTGCCGCGCGCCTATTGTCCGCCTTTCGCAGCTGGAAGATGCTGGAGCCGCAGCGGCGTCGCCTGGCGAAGAAGACGCTCGGCCAGATCGCCAAGACCAAACCGCTGTCGCCCGATGTGGTGGAGATCGTCGGCAAGATGCTGGAGTAGAGCCGCAACGGTCACAGCACGCCTTATTTTGGTCTTGATGCTGAAGGTAGGCCTCGACAAGCGATTCGCCTGTACCGCACAATGAGCCAATGATTCGGCACGTGTTCGGTGCCGAGTCGGTTCTGGGCAGCATTCATTCACAATCCGGTCGAGGGCTAGGGATGGCGCGGGGCACGTCGCCTCAGCCACGGAGGGCTTCGTCCATCGCATGGACGGCCGTGGCAGGCATGGTCATTGAGAGCACACAGGCGTGGCTGCGACGGGCGCGGGTTGGGCGCGGACGCCGACTGCAGATCCCGCAGATCGCCGCAACCGTCTATTTGGCCGGTATCGCCATGGTCACGCTGACGGCGTGGCAGGCGCCGGCCGCTGGCTTGAGTGATGTTGCATCCTCCATCGGCGCGCTGCACCTATTGTTGCTGCTGGGCATCGGCAGCGTCATGGCCCTCACAACCCTTGCCCGGAGCGAGCGGCTGCGCCTTGAGGCGTGCGCCACCCCGACGAGAGAGGCCCCCGGCGATGGCCTGGGCGAGCTGATGGCCCATATGAGCCATGCCTTGCGCACACCGCTCAATGCGGTGATCGGCTTCTCCGAGGTCATGGCGCGCGAGTTGCATGGTCCGCTCGGTAATCGTCGCTATCAGGAATACGCCCACCACATCTGTGAAAGCGGAGGGCGACTGCTCAAATCGTCGGAGGATGCATTGGCGGTTACCGAAGCTATGACGGCCTTGATGACCGATCGCACGCGCGGGCGCCGGGAGCGGGTGCTGGTGAGCGCGCTCTTGTGCGAGGCCTCCGAGGGCTTGGAAGCTGCCGCTGGGCTCAGGCTGATCGGCTGCCACGGCTTCGCCATCACCTGCGAGCGCCGCGCAACCGTGCAAGCCCTGCAGCATCTTTTTCGCCACGCCCAGGCTCTGCCGGGGGCCGCTAGCTTCGAGATCATTGCGCCAGCGGATCCGACCGGCGGTCTCGAACTCCGCGCCCCGGGGGCGGGGGGCACAGACAAGGGGTCTGGCGGCGGCCCGTTGCACATCATCCTGGCTCGCCTGCTGCTGCAGACGCAGGGCGCGACCCTCGAATGCGCGGGCGGCGAGGGCGGCTGGTCGGCGCTTGTTCGGTTCACCGCTCAGGGCTAGCGGGCTGGCGCGCAACGGCCGCTCAGAGAGCCGGGCGCTTGCGGGGCGGCCCGGCTATTTGGTCTGCTGGTTGCGGTCATTCACCTGCCGGTCGGGCTCGTCGAGCAGGTTCTGGCCGGACGGGCGGCGTTGCTCGCGCCAGGCCGGAAAAGCGCTGCGCTCCTGGGGCGTCAGCTCAACGGCAATTTTGAGATCGAGATCCTGCACCGCGGCACGGGCGCGGTTGTAGGCGTCGGCCAGCCGGCCTTGTGCGGCCGCGAACTTCTCGCCGTCGAAGGGCTCGGCGGCAATTGTATGCATCACCTCCTCGCGGGCGGTACGAATGTCACGACGGAAGGGCCGAATGTGCTGACGCTGCTCGGCCGTCGCATGCCAGATCAGATCGCGCCGCTCCTGGGGCAGCGAGGCGGCATAGCCCAAGAGGTTGGGGGTCACACCCCGGATCGGCGGCTGATGCGCTTTAACCCTCCAGATCGAGCCCGCCACCAAGCCAACGATGATGAAATTGAGCGCCAAAGAGGCGATCAGCAGCAGCATGCTCCAACGCGGCAGCTGCCAAGCGCCCTTCCCCGCCCTGATGCCAGTGTCGGTCATAGCAAGTCCTCATCGAACGGGTCGAGCGCCTGCATCGAGTTGCTGTTACCGATGGTGATGCCGGTGAACTCCTCCAAAGCCGGTATGACCGGCTGCGGCACGGCCGAGGCGCCGAGGAAAATGCCCAGCATCAGACAGGCGGCCAACAGACCGGCCGCGCGGCCCGCCGGACTGCCGTTGAGCCAGCGCCGCCGATCGGCGAGCCGGGCCACCGAAGACGCGGTCGCGCCCGCCGTCGTAGCCTTCGAGGCCCCCTCACTGGCGGCGCTCGCGACCCCGTCGCCGGTCCGCACCATGCGCGGGGAGCGCTGGGCCGCGACAACGATGCGCTCGGCGAGTGCGGCCTCGCTGGCAAGGGAGGGAAGCGGGGCGCGTTC
>DATMZT010000070.1:0-27142 GCA_035573335.1 Hyphomicrobiaceae bacterium
ACCGGGCCGATGCGGCAGCGGTCCGAGCACACCCCCCTCCACCTTCCAACGGCCGTCCCAATCGACCCGCCTGCCGGTCCACAGGGCCCGACAGAGGCTGAGGCCTTCCAACAGGCGCCCGACCCGCTTTTCGAAGGGTACGCCGGCGGCGGCAAATTCGGCCCGGATATTTGGCACGTCGCTGGCAATGCCCACCCCAAGGATCAGGCGGCCTTCGGCAATCTGGTCGATGGTGGCGACCTGCTGCGCCAGCAGCACCGGATTGCGCAGGGCGGGCAGCAGGACCGCGGTTCCGAGCTCGACGGTGGGCAGGCGCGCGGCGACCGCTGCGAGCAAGCTCAGGGGATCATGACGCGGGCGCGCGAGGAGGGAATCGCCGACCCAGATGGCGTCAAAACCCAGGGCTGCCGCGCGGCCGGCCAAGCCCAGCAGCGAACGCGCCTCGAAGTGCCCCGCCATCACCTGCTCGCGGGTCGGCAGCAGGTAGCCAAGACGCACGCCCATCAATCCCTCCCTCCAACGACCTAGCGCTTATCATCGCCGCGCGCCGATGGCCCGCGCGCGCCAGGCAAGCTGCCCCGATGGCGCCGGCGCGGCAAGCGCCGCGGCCCGGGACAAGCAAAAGCGCTGCTAGAGCGTGCGGCGGCTCTTGATCGCCGCCGCCAGCGTACCGTCGTCGAGATAGTCAAGTTCACCGCCGATCGGCACGCCCTGGGCCAGTCGCGTGACGGCGATGCCGCGACCCTGTAGGTGACCGGTGAGATAATGCGCCGTCGATTGGCCTTCGACCGTAGCGTTCAAAGCCAGCAGGATTTCCGTCACCGGCGGCGCCGCCCGTTCGATCAGGCGGCCGATGTTGAGGCGATCGGGGCCGACGCCGTCGAGCGGCGAAAGGTGACCGCCCAAGACATGGTAGAGGCCACTGACGACGCCCGCGCGCTCGAGCGCCCACAGGTCGCCGATCTCCTCCACCACCACGATCAGGGTCGCGTCGCGGCGCGGGTCCTGGCAAATCGTGCAGGGCGTAACGGTATCGAGGTTGCCGCAATTGCCACACTCGACGATCTTGGCCGCGGCATCGCTGAGCGCCGCCGCCAGGGGCTCCAGCAGCTCCGCGCGGCGCTTGAGCAGGGCCAACGCCGCCTTACGCGCCGAGCGAGACCCAAGTCCCGGCAAGCGCGCCAACAGGCCAACCAGTCGTTCGATCTCGCTGCCTGATGATTTTCTGCTCATCGTTCGAAATCGAGCTCGCCAAAGGCCAAGGCTACCCCCCGACAGTGTTTAGAAAAGCTTCAGTCCGGGCGGCAGCGCCAAGCCACCGGTGATCTCCTGCATTTTGGCTTGCACCGCGGCCTCGACCTTGCCCTTGGCGTCCTGTAAGGCGGCCACGATTAGGTCCTCGAGAATTTCGGTTTCCTCCGGCTTGACAAGGCTCTGATCGATCTTGATCGCGCGTGCATCGCCCTTGCCGTTGAGTTTGACTTTCACGAGCCCGGCACCGGATTGGCCTTCCACCTCGAGGCTGGCAAGATCATCTTGCAGCTGCTGCATGCGGCCCTGAATTTCCTGGGCCTGCTTCATCATTTTCATCAGGTCTTTCATAACGACTCCGTTAGGGTTTGGCGTCGCGGTCTCGGTACTGCGGCGGCGCGGCACCGCCTGCCCGTCCCGCCTACCACGACTAGCCGGTGCCTGTGTCATCGGCCTCGATGGGGGATATGGGGCGCACGCTGGTAATTTCCGCATCAGGAAACTGCTGCAGCACGGCTGCAACGGCGGGATGCTTGCGAAGCTCGGCGATTTCCGCGGCGGCGCGGGCGCGCTCCACCTCGCCCAGCGCTCGCTCGCCGGGGCTTTTGCTCAAGGCCACCATCCAGCGGCCCTGTGTCCAAAGGTTGAGCTTCTCGCGCAGCTCATTGGGCAGCTCCTTGGGTGCGCCGGGCAGAAGGTGCAGCTCGATGCTGCCGGCGGGGTCGAACTTCACGAGGCTCACGTGCTCTTCCAGGTGGACCTTGAGCTTGGCCTCACGTCGCTTCCCCGCCAAGCGCACGACGTCGGCAAATGAGAGCAGCAGCGGGGGCCGCGGGACGGTCGCGGCAAGCGCAACATCGCCCTCCCCCTCCTCGTCCTGCAGCTCGGCCGCATCGAGGGAACTTTCCAAGGCCGGCTGCCGCAGGGGTGGTGGGGGCGCCTCAACCGCGCGCCGGGCCACGGGGTAGCCCCCGAGCGCCTTCAGCACCTCGTCCGGAGCGGGCAAATCCGCCGTGAAAGCGAGGCGAATGAGCACCATTTCCGCCGCGGCGGCCGCGTTCGGTGCTGCCGCCACTTCCTCCAATCCCTTGAGCAGCATTTGCCAAGCCCGCGCCAGGATGGGGATCGACAGGCGCTCCCCAAGCGCGCTGGCGCGGCGCTTTTCTTCGGCCGACAGACCTTCCCCGGCGGCCTCGCTACCGAGCGCCTTGGCCCGCGTGGCGATGTGCACGGCCTCGGCGAGGTCGGCGAGCACCTGGCCGGGCTCAGCACCATCGCGGTTGAGGGCACCAAGAGCCCGGATTGCCTCGCCCGCGGCATTTCCCATCAGCAGTTCGAGCAGATCGAAAATACGGCCGCGGTCGGCCAAGCCGAGCATAGTGCGCACGCGCTCGGTGGCGACGCTGCCCGAGCCCATCGCCAGGGCCTGATCGAGCAAGGACAGTCCGTCGCGAACGGAACCCTCGGAGGCCCGTGCGATCAAATTCAGGGCCGCGTCCTCGGCGCTTGCCCCTTCGCTGGCAACGATCTTGCTGAAGTGTTCCACGAGCAAGGGCACGTCGACCCTGCGCAGATCAAAGCGCTGCGTCCGCGACAGCACGGTGACGGGAACCCTGCGCACCTCCGTGGTGGCGAAGATGAATTTTACGTGTCCCGGTGGTTCCTCGAGGGTTTTCAACAAGGCATTGAATGCCCCCTTCGAGAGCATGTGGACTTCGTCGATCAGGTACACCTTGTAGCGGGCGACCAACGGCCTGTAGCGGGCGCTCTCGATGATCTCGCGAACGTTGTCGACGCCGGTATTGGAGGCGGCGTCCATCTCGAGTACGTCCGGGTGTCGACCTTCCATGATTTCGGCGCAGTGCCGACCGAACTCGGGCATGTCGAAGGTCGGCCTGCCGATGCCATCGCGCTCATAGTTGAGGGCGCGCGAGAGGATACGCGCCGTCGTCGTCTTGCCCACCCCGCGGACACCGGTCAGCATGTAGCCTTGGGCGATGCGATCGGTGGCAAACGCGTTCCTGAGCGTGGTCACCATCGCCTCTTGACCCACCAGTTCGGCGAAGGTCGTCGGGCGATACTTGCGGGCCAAAACAACGTAGGGCGCGGTCGGCACCGCCGTAGCGTCCGTGCCGGGGCCGGAAGCGGAAGTGGATTTCTTTTTCGCCATGCTGGCCGTCGCACCTTCCAACATCGCCCCATTGTAAAGGGGCGGGCGGCCGAGGCGGGAGGCTGAACAAACGACCCGTATCTTACTCGTTAGGGCTGCTTCCTTCCGGACCTGACCCGGTTGGCGAGGGACACGTCCGCCGCCAACCTCCCGGCCCGATTATGGTGGTCGCGCAAGCCAATTACAACCCGCCCGATCCGCGGCCGGCCGCGCCGGCAGGCGACGGTCAAGGCTGCAGCACGGCGCAAACCGGGGGGCAACGCCGCAGCGCGAAACCGTTTCGGCGTGCGCTTGCCAAACGTTGGCCATATCATGCAGCCGGTTTGGCGGTAGCGGCGTCCCCGTTTGGCCACGCCGCGGCCGGCTTTGCCTCAGGCCCATAGCCTCGCATAACGTCGCATCAAGGTGTCAGCCCAGCTAAGGAGCGCATGCATGCCGACCGTCGGTTCGACGACAATTCTCGATCGGCTCGGACCAAAGAGGAGCGATGCGGAGTTCATTAAGTCGATGTTGGCGGCACCTGGCTCGCGCTTCCTGCTGCTGGCGGATTTGAAGCCCGTGATCCGCTCCAATGCGGAGCGCACGTCGGCAAACCTTGCGTGGTTCTCCGGCGAGGAGCTCGCCCAGTTCGGCCTACCGATTGCCGATGCCCTGTTTCTGGGCGTCGACGCCGCGGGGCATGGCCATTTTGCCATTTCGGTCACCGAGCACCGCACCCGCAACGTGCCCGGGGCCGTCGAGAAGCTGCGCCCGATCGTGGATTTACGCTCGCTGGCGATGCAGGGCGCCATGTCGCCCGCCGAGCTATCCCTGTGCGGCCAAGCGCGTGCGCTCGCCCAGTGGCATGAAAATGCCCGCTGCTGCGGGCACTGCGGCGGCACCACCCTGGTGAAGGATGGCGGTTGGCGCCGTAAATGCTGGGCCTGCGGGCTCGACTGGTTTCCACGCACCGACCCGGTGGTGATCATGCTGATCAGTGATGGTCCGCGTTGCCTATTGGCGCACGAGCATCGTTACGGCGACAAAATGTTCTCGGCACTGGCCGGTTTCATCGAACCGGGCGAGGACATCGAACACGCCGTCCGCCGCGAGGTCTTGGAAGAGACGGGCATTCGCGTCGGCGAGGTGCACTTTCATTCCAGCCAACCCTGGCCTTTTCCACATTCCCTGATGCTGGGATGCATGGGTCGGGCGCAAACGGCCGAGATCACGGTCGATACCACCGAGATCGCCGAAGCGCGCTGGTTTCCGCGGCAGGAGGCGCGTCTGATGCTGGAACGGCGCCATCCCGAGGGATTGACGGTGCCCGGCAAGCATGCAATCGCCAATACATTGATCACGAGCTTCGTCGAGGAGGCCTAGGATTTTGCACGGTCGGCGTTTTCCCGTCAGCGGCTACCGCGGTGGCGACGCGGAAAACTAACGCGTGGCACGCTGACGTGCCGGAAAATCGTGTACAAACCCCGCTCCTCTTGAACCTCGCGAAGACAGTTGCGCGCCATTGAGGTCCGATGCCTCGCCAAGCCAACGCGGTCGATTTTTGGCGCGGATTTGCGCTGGTCTCGATTTTCGTCAATCACATTCCGGGCATCTGGTTTGAACGACTGACGCACCGCAACTTCTCGATCTCGGACTCCGCCGAACTGTTCGTGTTCCTAGCGGGCTGGTCGCTCGGACTGCTGGCCAGCAGCCGCAGCGCGGCAACGAACTCGGCGTTGCTGGTGTTCCGATTGGGCGGACGTGCGGTCACGATCTATGCGGCGCAAATCCTGATCAGCAGCATTGCCCTGGCCTTGCTGGCGAGCGCGGCCTACGCCTTCGACAACCCGCTGATCCTCGAGTGGCACAACGCGGCCGCCATCTTCCAAGATCCGGCGCTGACCCACATCGGCCTGGTGCTGCTCAGCCATCATCTCGGCTACTTCGACATCCTCCCGCTCTACGTCGTACTGATGCTGACGGCGCCCGCCATTGCCATGCTCGACCGCTTCGCGCGCCCCGCCCTGCTGCCGCTGTCCTTTGCGCTCTACTTTGCCGCACTGATGGTGCCCTTCACGGCGCGCACCTGGCCGGTGGAGGGGCAATGGTTCTTCAATCCTTTCACCTGGCAAACCATGTTTGTTTTGGGCTTTGTGCTTTCGCGCGACATCGGCGTGGGCGCCATTGTGCGCCGCCACATCGACGGCATCAGAATTGCTGCACTGCCCCTTGTAGCGGTAACGGCCCTGATGGTGGTGTGGAATTGGTTTCCGGATCCGACGGCTTTGCCGGAACCCAAACTGCTGTTTCTTAACGGAAAGAGCTTTCTCACGCCGATCCGACTCCTGCAATTTCTGGCGTTGATCGCCGTTTTCTCGGCCATGTATGGGGTTTTTGCACCGTACGTGCCGTGGCTCACGGAATTTCTTTCGAGCCTGGGACGAAATTCTCTCAATGTATTCTGCGTCGCATCTGTTCTAAGCTTGCTCGGACAGATTATCCGCTACCGCTACGCCGGATCCTTCATAGTGGATGCGCTGGTCGTGTTTGTTGGCATAAGCTTGCTCTGGGTGACGGCAACGGTTTCGGAATGGCGAGAGCGGCAAAAGTCGCAGGTTTGATGGGGCTTGGCGCCCTGCTGGCAGCTGCACAGCTCGCGAGCCGCGCTCCGGCCGCCTTGGCCCAGACCGATAGCCAGTTACCGACCGTGTCCAAGGAATGCGGAGAAATTGCCGCCGCGGCGACGCCGCTGCCCCACGGCGCGGCCGCGCTGCGGGACCGCAAGCAACTTCGAATCCTGGCGATTGGGGCCTCCTCCGCCTCAATGCTCGGTGGGTCGCGCGATACAATGCCCCTGCTTGAGCAAATTCTAGAACGATCCATCAAGGGCTTGGACGTCGAGGTCATCAATCGAGGCGTTTCCGGCGAACTGGCCGCCGCCGCCGCCGAACGCCTCAAGATTGAGGTGGCGCTCAATCACCCCGATGTGATCCTTTGGCAGGTCGGCACCAATGACGCCTTTGCACAAGTTCCGGTCGAAGACTTCGAGACCACGGTCAAGGACATGTTGCAATGGCTGAGGAAGCACAACGTCGATGCGATCCTGATTGGCCTCCACTACATGAAACAGCTGGCCACGCACGAGCACTACCAAGCCATCAGGGCGAGCTTGCGCCGGATCGTGGCGGCCGAAGGCGTGCTTAGGATCGGGCGTTACGAATCCTCAGAGATTCTCGCCCGCACTCTGCGCGAGGAGGGCCATCCCGAACCCAGCACCTTCGGGCTCAACGAGGGTGGCTACAATTGCATGGCGCAATATCTGGCGCGTGCGATCGCGGTGGGCCTGTTTGCCAAACCGCCCGCCCAACCGACGCCCTGAGCCCGTGGGGCAAGGTGCGCCGGACCTAGCGAGGGCCGATGCGGCGGGGCAAGCTGCTGCCCTCGGCTTCGACCCACAGCCTTCAGGGGGCGTCGGTCAACTTATTGGCATCTCCGCGATAGGGGCTCGCCTTGTAGGCGCCCAGCAGCACAAACTCGGAACAGAAGAATTGCAGCTCCTCGAGGGCGCGCGCTACGGCTGGATCGTCGGGGTGGCCTTCGACGTCGGCGTAAAACATGGTGGCCACGAAGCGGCCGTCGAGCTGATAACTTTCGAGCTTGGTCATGTTGACGCCGTTGGTGGCAAATCCACCCATCGCCTTGTAGAGGGCGGCCGGCACATTCCTGACGCGAAAGATGAACGTTGTAACGATCGGGCCGTCGCCGACCTTGGCAGCGTCGGGCTCCTTGGCGAGGACGACGAAGCGCGTGGTGTTGTGCTTCTCGTCCTCGATGTCCTGCATCAGCACTTTTAGGCCATAAATTTGCGCGGCCAGGGACGAGGCGATGGCCGCGAGCGTCGGATCGTTGGCTTCGGCAACGAGTCGGGCAGAACCTGCCGTATCGGCTTCGGGCACCGGTACCAGTCCCAGTTTCCTCAGCGTGTTGCGGCACTGGCCGAGGGCTTGGGTATGCGACAGGGCCTTTTTCACAGTCAGCAGCGAGGCCCCTGGCAATGCCAGCAGCTGGTGGCGTACGCGCAAGAAGTGCTCGCCGACGATGTTGAGGCCCGCATTCGGCAACAAATGGTGGATATCCGCCACCCGGCCCGCCACCGAGTTCTCGATCGGGATCATGGCATAGCGCGCATCGCCGGTCTTCACCGCCCCCAAGGCATCCTCGAAGGTCGCACAGCCTTGCGGTTCCAAGTCGGGGAACACCTCGCGGCACGCCAGATGCGAGTTGGCCCCAGGCTCGCCTTGGTAAGACACCCGCAAGGCCGCCTTGCGCACCAGTGGACTGACGCGCTTGGGTTTGGCGGTGGGCGCCGACTTTGCTTTACGATCTACCATGGGACGCCGGGCGCCTTCCTAGCCGGCGAGCAGTTGGCGGGCGCGCTCGAGATCGGCCGGCGTATCGACGCCGAGCGGCACGGTGTCAACGATGGTAGCGTCGATGCGCATCCCGGCCTCGAGCGCGCGCAGCTGTTCGAGCCGCTCGCGCAGCTCGAGCGGAGAGGGGGGCAATGACACGAAGCGCTCAAGCGCGCGGCGGCGATAGGCATAGATGCCGATGTGGTGGTAAAGGGGCCCCTCGCCCGCCGGCGCGCTGGCGCGCGTAAAGTAGAGGGCGCGCAGACGGCCTGCCGCCCCCGTCGGCGTCCCCACCATCTTGACGACGTTGGGATTGGCGCGCTCCTCCTCGAGCCGGATCTCCACGACGATGGTGGCAATATCGGGTCCGGCTTGTTGCACCGGCTCCAGGCAGGCGCGCGCGGTACTGGGCTCGAGAGTCGGCAGGTCGCCCTGGAGATTGAGAATGACCTCAACGTCGCCCCGATCGACCTTACTCACCGCCTCGAACACCCGGTCCGATCCCGACGGGTGATCCGCCCGCGTCAACACGGCTTCCCCACCTCGGGCTTGAATGACGGCGTTGATTTGTTCCGAATCGGAGGCGACGATCACGCGTCCCACGTCCGCCTCGATGGCCCGGCGCCAGACGTGGGCGATCATCGGCTCACCGTTGATGTCGGCGAGCGGTTTGCCCGGCAGCCGGGTCGACTGCATGCGGGCTGGAATGACAACGAGGGTGCGCCCCATGGTGACGGAAATGGGTGACAATTGGTCTCGGGGCTAGCTCCTAGAACGGACCCGAGTTCTATTGCAAGCCCTCGAGCAAATTCTATATTTGGCCGCCCATCGGCACATTCGGGGCGTTGCCAGGGGCTTGCGAGAGGGTGGCGGTGCCATGGATGGGTTCGAATTCAACAAAGTCGCCGGTGCCGTGCTTGCCGCCATGCTGGTGATCTTCGGCGGCCGAACCGTTCTTGATATAGTCTCGCGGGAACATCCGCCCGAGAAGCCCGGCTGGGCGCTACCCATCACCGAGCCCGCAAGCGCGGCGACCTCCAAGGAGGCGGCGGCGCCCTTTGATGCCAAGCAAGTGGTGGAGCTCATACCCAAGGCCAACGCTGACGCCGGCCAGGATGTGTTCAAGCGCTGCATGCAATGCCATACGCCGCAAAAGGGCGGACCCAACCTGGTCGGTCCAAACCTATGGGGCGTGATTGGTCGCGAGGTCGGCAAGCACGCGGGCTTCCCCTATTCGGAAGCCATGAAAACGCACGGTGGCGCGTGGACCTGGGATCAGCTGGCAGTCTACATTCATGATCCCAGGGGCGCTGTACCCGGCAACAAAATGGCGTTTCCGGGCATCAAGGATAATCAACAGCTGGCCGACCTACTGGCTTACCTGCGCAAGCTCAGCGACAACCCACCGGCGCTGCCCCAGTAAACCGGGCCAGCAGGCGGCGGCGCCTATTCGGCCGGGCCGCCCTCCTGTCCGGGTGCGCCGACGGCGCCCCGGCTGCGCCGCCTGAGCAGCACCCAGCCCGCCAGCAGCACGATCAGGGCGCCGATTGTGGCAGCCGAATAGAGGATAAGGCCAACCGGCCGCAGCCCCGCCGCCGACTCGGGATCGACGACCACCAAAGCCGGATTCCAGGCCTGCATCTGGGTCACCGAGACCAAGTCGGTGACCAACAGTTCACCGGCGATCCAGCCAAGCAGCGCCGCACCGGCCCACACCAGCACGGGGTAGCGCGTCAACAGTGACATGATCAGGGTCGATCCGGCGATCACCAACGGGATGCTGATCAGCAGGCCTAACACGATCAGCCAGATCGTCTGTTCGGCCGGCGCCTGCATCGCCGCCGCTGCAATCGCCAGCACGTTGTCGAGGCTCATGACGATGTCGGCTATGGCGACAATTTTGACCGCTTCCCAAAGATTGGAGCCCGAGGCGACGCTGTCGTCGTCGGGTTCGTCCGCGATCAGCAGCTTCACGGCGATCCAAAACAACAGCAGTCCGCCGATCAGCTGCAGCCACGGAATGCCCAGCAGGTGCTGGATGATCACCGTGAAGATGATGCGCAGCACCACGGCGGCGCCGGCGCCCAGCAGAATACCCCAGGTGCGCTCGCGCCGTGGCAGATTGCGGCAGGCGAGCGCGATCACCACGGCGTTGTCGCCGGACAAGATGATGTTGATGCCGATAATCTTAGCAATGGCAACGGCGGTAAGGGCGTGCGAGCCGAACAACGAGCCAAACCACTCGGCCCACTGATCGGTTACCGGCGCCAGCACGACGTTGCCACCCAGCGAGGCCAACAGGTCCATCGCAATCCCCTTCTCGACCGCCAACGACCTTCATGGCCAAACTTGGAGGTGGCCTGTCAAGAATAATGCGACATCGACCGAGCGAGCCAAGCGGTCGCAGGCAGCGCGCGCGACGGGCCGGCCGCGGCAGATCATCCGAGGTCTGACAAATTACCCGCGCTGGCCGGCCGCGACCGGCCGCCGTGCCGCCAGCCCTCGACACCGGTGCAAGCGCTGGTATATGGTATGCCAAGCCGTCAGCCACGGCGATGTCAGCTGGTGAGCATGAACGACGTATCGAAGACCTCGGGCGGCGGACGGCATGGCACGGGTCGGGCGATCCATCCCGGGTCCGGCCGCCGCAAGAGCGCACCCTTCCCCAAGGGCCGCGTGCTCAAACAAGCCGAGGTTGATGCCGTACGGGCCCTGCTTGGCGATGCGCCCCGCGAGCGGGCGCTCTTGATCGAATACCTGCACTTAATCCAAGACCAAGAGGGCGCCCTGCCGGCGGGCCACTTGCACGCCCTGGCCGAGGAACTCCGCATTCCGATGGCGGAGGTCTACGAGGTCGCGACCTTTTATGCCCATTTCGACGTCGTTAGCGATGGCGAGGCCAAGCCCGCGCCGATCACGATCCGCGTCTGCGACAGCCTGAGCTGCATGCTGGCCGGAGCCGAAGAGCTCCTTGCCACGCTCAAGGCCAAGGACCTGCCGCGGGAGATGCCAAATGTGCGGTTGGTGCGCGCGCCTTGCATCGGCTCGTGCGATACGGCCCCCGCCGCCGAGGTCGGCCATCGCCACGTCGATCACGCCACGGCGGCCTCTTTGCTGGCGTTGGCCAGCGCGGGCGAGGTCCAACCCGTATTACCGGTCTTCCAGGATTTTGCGGCCTATCAGGCAGGGGGAGGCTATGCCGTCCTGCAATCTTGTCTGGGCGGCCAGCGCACGGCGGAGGCGGTCATTCAAACGCTCTCGGACGGCGGCCTGCGCGGCCTCGGCGGCGCCGGTTTTCCAACCGGGCGCAAGTGGAGCCTGGTGCGCGCCGAGCCGGGTCCGCGGCTGATGGCGGTCAATGGCGATGAGGGGGAACCCGGCACGTTCAAGGACCGCTACTATCTGGAGCGCGAGCCGCACAAATTTCTGGAGGGCATGCTGATCGCCGCCTGGGCAGTCGAGGCGCAAGGGGTATTCATCTACCTGCGCGATGAATACCCGGCCGTGCTCAAGATCCTGAAAGCCGAACTGGCCAAGCTCGAGGCGGCGGGTCTGGTAAAGCACACAAAAGTCCACCTGCGCCGGGGCGCAGGCGCTTACATCTGCGGCGAAGAAAGCGCCATGATCGAATCGATCGAGGGCAAACGCGGCTATCCGCGCCATCGCCCACCCTACGTGGCGCAGGTGGGCATCTTCGGCCGACCCACGCTCGTCAACAATATCGAGACCCTCCATTGGGTGCCGACCATTCTCGAGAAGGGCGCCTCGTGGTTTGCCGCCCAAGGCCGCAACGGCGCCAAGGGGCTGCGCTCCTATTCGGTCTCCGGCCGCGTCCGCAACCCAGGCGTGGTCTTGACCGCGGCCGGCTCCACCGCCCGCGACCTCATCGCCTTGTGCGGCGGCATGGCCGAAGGCCACAACTTCAAGGGCTATCTGCCCGGCGGCGCCTCCGGCGGCATTTTGCCCGCCTACATGGCCGACATTCCCCTCGATTTCGGTCAACTGGAGAAACACGGCTGCTTTGTCGGCAGTCACGCGGTTGTGATTTTGTCCGATCAGGACGATATGAAGGCCGTGGCCCTTAATCTGATGCGATTTTTTGAGGATGAAAGTTGCGGCCAGTGCACGCCCTGCCGCAACGGTACGGAAAAGGCCGTCAAATTGATGTGCGGCGGCAACTGGGATCGGCAACTGCACGCCGACCTCGGCCAGGTGATGGGCGACGCCTCCATCTGCGGCTTGGGCCAGGCAGCACCCAACCCGGTACGTTCGCTGTTTAGGTTCTTTCCGGAGGATCTGCGCTGATGAGGCCGCCCCAGGCCGTGCCGACGGTCCAGATCGACAACGAACGCGTGCGCGTCACCGAATGGCGCTTTGCGCCGGGGGCGGAGACCGGCGAACATGTGCACGCCATGGATTACGTGGTGGTGCCCCTGGCGAGCGGCCGCCTGAAGATCGTTTCCCCGGATGGGCAGGCGAGCTATGCCGAGCTGACGCAGGGCGTCTCCTATACGCGCAAGGCTGGTGTGCATCACAATGTCATTAACGCCAATAGCTTCGAGTATGCTTTCATCGAGATCGAACTGAAGGGCGAGGGTCCGTGACCACGACAGGCGACGGCATCGGCGGGCCGGGGCGGCGACGGCCGAGACCCCGAGCTTTCCTCGCAAGGCAAACGACGCGCATTAGGGCATGGCGGCCATGACCACGGCGGCACGCATTCTCCTGGAGCTCGACGGTAAGCCCGTCGAAGCCGCGCCGGACGAGACGATTTGGCAGGTGGCGCAGCGGCATGGCACCAAGATCCCCCACCTGTGCTGGTATCCCGCACCCGGTTACCGCGCCGACGGCAATTGCCGCGCCTGCATGGTCGAGATCGAGGGTGAGCGCGTGCTGGCCGCCTCCTGTCAGCGCAAGGTCGCCGCCGGCATGAAGGTCAAGACCGCCTCGGAGCGGGCGAAGACCTCGCGCCAGATGGTGTTTGAACTGTTGATGGCCGACCAGCCCGAACGGGGCGGCAGCCACGATCCTGCCTCCAAATTTTGGGGCTGGGTGGATGCCATGGGCATCGGCACGACCCGGCGTTTCCCCGGCGGCGAGCGTCCGGCGACCGACGTCACGCATGCGGCGATCGCCGTCAACCTAGACGCCTGCATCAACTGTGGCTTGTGCGTGCGCGCCTGCCGCGAGGTGCAGATGAACGACGTGATCGGCATGGCTTACCGCGGGCATGGCGCCAAGGTCGTATTCGACTTCGACAACGGCATGGGGCATTCGACGTGCGTGGCCTGCGGAGAATGCGTGCAGGTGTGCCCCACGGGCGCGCTGATGGAGAAAAACTTGCTGGACGGCACCGGCAAGCGCGTGAACTACGAAACCCGCTCGGTCGACACGCTATGCCCCTACTGCGGCGTGGGTTGCCAGACCAGGGTGCACGTCAAGGACGACAAGATCCTTTATGTCGACGGCCGCGATGGACCGGCCAATGAAAATCGGCTGTGCGTCAAGGGCCGCTTCGGATTTGACTACATCCACCATCCCGACCGACTGAGCAAGCCGCTCATTCGCCGCGACGGCGTTGGCAAGGACGCCAACGTGCAGATCCGCCGCGACGACATCGACAGCTACTTCCGCGAAGCCAGCTGGGAAGAGGCGATGGCGAAGGCGGCCGCCGGGCTCAATCGCATCAAGCACCGCGACGGCGGCAAGGCTATTGCAGGCTTCGGCTCGGCGAAGGGCTCCAACGAAGAAGCCTACCTGTTCCAAAAGCTCATCCGGCAGGGCTTCGGCAGCAACAACGTGGATCATTGCACCCGGCTTTGCCACGCCTCTTCCGTTGCGGCGCTGATGGAGGGTGTGAACTCCGGCGCCGTTACGGCCCCGTTTACCGCGGCCAAGGACAGCGACTGCATCATCGTGATCGGCGCCCGGCCGGCCGAAAACCATCCGGTCGCGGCAACCTTCCTCAAGAACGCGGCCAAGCGCGGGGCCAAGCTGGTCGTGATGGATCCTCGCGGGCAGAGCCAGGGCCTGGAGCGCTATGCCTCGCACACGCTGCAGTTCAAGCCGGGTCGCGACGTCGCCCTGCTCAACGCCATGCTCAACGTGATCATCGCCGAGGGCATGGTCGACATCCAATACGTGCAAGCCCACACCGAAGGCTTCGACAGCCTCAAGGCCAAGGTGGAGGCCTTCACGCCGGAGAAGATGGAGCCCGTGTGCGGCATTCCTGCCGCGACCATTCGCGAAGTGGCCCGGCTCTACGCCCGCTCCGAGAGGTCGATCATTTTCTGGGGCATGGGCATCAGCCAGCACACCCACGGCACCGACAATGCCCGCTGCCTGATCGCACTGGCGCTCGTGACGGGGCAAGTCGGCCGGCCGGGGACGGGCCTGCATCCGCTGCGCGGTCAAAACAACGTGCAGGGTGCCTCCGACGCGGGCCTGATCCCGATGGTCTTTCCCGACTACAAGTCGGTCGAGGACCCTGCCATCCGCGGTGCCTACGAGAAACTCTGGGGCACCCCGCTCGATCCGAAAAAAGGCTTAACGGTCGTCGAGATCATGCATGCCATCAAGGATGGCGACATCAAGGGTATGTATATCCTGGGTGAAAACCCGGCGATGTCGGACCCCGATGTCCAGCACGCCCGCGAGGCGCTCGTTGCGCTCGAGCACCTCGTCGTGCAGGACCTGTTTTTGACCGAGACGAGCTGGCATGCCGACGTCGTCCTGCCGGCCTCCGCGCATGCGGAAAAGTGGGGCACGTTCACCAACACCAACCGCCAGGTGCAGATCGCGCGACCCGTGCTCAATCCACCCGGGGAGGCGCGCCAGGATTGGGCCCTGATCCAGGACCTGGCGCAGCGTATCGGGCTGGCCTGGAACTATCGCGACCTTTCCGAGGTCTACGCGGAGATGGCCTCGGTGATGCCCTCGCTCAACAACATTACCTGGGAGCGGTTGTTGCGCGAGGACGCCGTCACTTACCCCTGCGATGCCCCCGACAAGCCCGGCAACGAAATCATTTTCGTCAACTCGTTTCCGACCAAATCCGGCCGCGCCAGGATCGTGCCGGCCGACCTGTTACCGCCCGACGAGCTGCCCGATGCCGATTATCCGCTGGTGCTCACCACCGGGCGCCTGCTGGAGCATTGGCACACCGGGTCGATGACGCGGCGCGCCTCCAATCTGGACTCGCTGGAGCCCGAGGCCATCGCTGGCCTGAACCCACGGGAGATGGATCGCCTGGGCGTTGCGCCCGGAGGACTGGTACGCGTTTCGACGCGCCGCGGCACGGTTGTGCTCAAGGCGCGCGCCGATCGCGACGTGGCCGAAGGCATGGTGTTCCTCCCCTTCTGTTTCGCGGAGGCCGCAGCCAACCTGCTCACCAATCCGCAGCTTGACCCAATGGGCAAGATCCCAGAATTCAAGTTCTGTGCGGCGAAGGTGGAGCCGGCCGTAACGCCTATGGCCGCGGAATAAAGGCGGCCCCCGCCGGGCGGAACCGCGGGACTACTTTGCCGACGGCAGCCCACGCCCGAGACGCCACCTCTCCTCCTCGACGCGGATATTTGCCAGCATCCGGTCGACCAGCAGGCAAGTGCGCCGGAACAGGTCCGAGCCGCTGCGATAGTCGGCCGGCGCGAAGAAATCGCAGCGCCCGGCGTTGAACAGGTCGACACACTTGGCCTTTGACTTGCCCGGTGGATAAACGGCAACGGCGTGGCCACCGTTCTTGCGCATCACCGCCATCGACGGCACGTCGGTATCACCGTCGCCAAAGTAGATCATATTGGCGAACGGGATCGGCCGCAGCGCCTCCGGCATATGCTGATTGATGCTCAATCCCATATCTTCGACGCCCTTGTTGATGCGAAACAAGTACTGCGTCTTGCCGGTGTCGGTGATGACCCGCTTCGGGTAAGGCAGATCGTAGGCTTCAAACCAGTATTCGGAGGCAAACACGTTGTGAAAGCGCTTGTAGATGCTGGTGCCCTCGACGATCTCACTGAGCCCCGAGGAGATCAGGTAGTGCCGCAGCTGCACGCCATGGCTCTGGGCATGACCCTTGATGTAGCCGCCGATGCTATCGAACCAGGCTTCCACGCCCGCAAACAGCTCAACCTGTCGGCCCTGCTCAACGAGATCGCGCCGATCGATGCGCACGCCCTTGTCCTTCGCCTTCTTGTACATGAGATGCATGTAGGTGATCAGCGGGTCGGCGCGCGCTTGCTCGGCAAGCGCGTTGCTCTCGGCCCAAAAGGCGGCGGGGTCGGCCCCAATCTTCGGCAGGAAGGCATACTCCTGCATCGGCCGCGGCGAGAGCGTACCGTCGAAATCATAAACGAGCGCGATTGTTTTCTTGTCGAATTTCGGAGCTGGCAGGCGGCCGGTGCTGTCGGCACCGCTCGCTGGCGCGACCTCGATGGCTTTGCGCCGAGAACGTGCGCGTTCGCTCATGGTTTAGGGCTCTCATCCTGGAGCGGGGCCATAGCATCGGCCGATTCGGATGGCCCAACCAAGGCGGCGACTGCACGTCGTCCACGCCGGCGCGCGCCGCAGGCGGGGGGAGCCTCGCGGCACGAGCAGCGGCCGTCGCCAATCCGGCTTTGCGGCCCAATTTGCGCCCGAAACGGGGGGGATCGGCGTCAGCGGAACCGGCGCTGGGGTGGCCGGCGCGGTGCCCCGGTATTGACCGGCGCGCGCACGTCCTTGTGGCGGAAGTTGATACGACCCTTGTCGAGGTCGTAGGGCGTCATTTCCACGGTCACGCGGTCACCGGCCAGGATGCGGATGCGGTTCTTTTTCATGCGCCCGGAGGTATAGGCGACGACTTCATGCCCATTGTCGAGCTTCACGCGACAGCGCGCGTCCGGCAAGACCTCCGCGACCACACCTTCGAACTCCAGCATCTCTTCCTTGGCCATGCAGTCTCCTTATTCGACGGTCCACGGCGCTGCTTGCAACACCAGACCTGGGGCGCGCCTCGGCTCGGAGCGCGGCTCAATTGCGTGGATCAATCGCCCGGGTCAATTGCGCGGGTCAATTGCCGACGCCGCCAAGCGGGGTTCCCTGCCATTTTGCTGCCCGTATATGGGCCGCCGGCGCAGCGCCGGCAAGCGAAAACGCGCGCACCAAGTCGTAGGGAGTGCGCTCACGTCAATGTGAGCGCTCTCCCTGCCGCGAGCGTTCTCGACCGTTCAAGCGCTGGCGTCGATTGAACCTCGCGGGCTGCGCTGGCCGCCCGCGCACGCAAGCCAACGGGCCTGGACCTGAAGCACGGATTTACAGGGTGCCGCGCCGGCGACCTTCGAGGCGAAACATGATTTCGCGCTCCATATCGTCCGTCAAAAGCCCGCCATGACTTCTCAGATAGGCCGCGATCTCGCGTTCGGCTCGCCGCTGCTGCGACTGCATGATCGCAGCATAGGCGCGCTGCCAAAACGATTTGCGGGGACTCGCTGGTGCGGCGTCGCGGGCCGCGTAATCGCTGTTGGTGTAGGTCAGGGTGCTCATGGATCAGCTCCTCTTCTGGGCCGCCAACCTCGTGCCTTGCCTCCTCCAGCAGCGCGGGGCCCCTTGTTGGTCTGGGGCCTTCGCGGAGCGGCAGCTCCGCCGCTGACGCCCTTTCTCAGCTGGGGATTTGGTGGGCGCTTGCAACTAAAGTAGGGGCCGATGCTGCGCTGCAGCAATGCGGCTTCCGCATAGCTCGAGCTTCACGCGAACGGCGCGGCCGGCGTGCGAGGACGCCCGCCTCGAAGGCACCGGTTATGGGCGAGCTCAGGCGACGAGGACAGCATGCAACTCGCGATGGGCGCGATAACTGGCGGCGATCCGCCGGCTGGCCGCATCGACGCCTGCGACCTCCTCGACGACGGCCGTCGCGACCCGGACCAGAGCGTCGGCAAGCGACCGCGGCAAAGACGTGCGCGCGGGCCACTTGGCCGCCGCGCGCACGTGCATGGCGAGGGCGGCCTGCATGTTGGCCTCGGCCAACGCGAGGCGATGCTCCGCCGCCGCACAGGCCTCGAAAATCGCCTGCTCCGCCGCGTCCAGATCCTCCCAAAGCGCGGATGCGACCAGGAGCGTGGTTACGGCGCCGTGGGGGTAGAGTCCCGGCCGATAACAGCATTGCGCCAGCGGCTCCAGGTTAAAGGCGGTGCCCGGCAGCGGCCCTCCCGCCTCGCCGGCGCGGATCCGCCCGGTGGTCAAGGCCGCGGCAAAATCCGGCGGTGCCACCTCGATCACCTCGGCACCCATGAGCTCAAGAACGCGCGCGGCGAGCCCCGTCGCGGCGACCGGCAGGCCGACGAGATCGGCCGGCGCCTCCAGGCGCACGCTCGACCATAGGCCGGCGCCCGCGCCGATGTGGCCCACGACCAGCGGTTTCAAGCCGAAGGATCGCGCAAGCTCATCCCACAGCAGTTGACCGCCGCCGAGCGTCAGCCAGCCGTCGAGATCCGCGCTGGGCAAACCCTCGCCCATGGGCAGTCCGGCAAAGAAGGCAAAGGCGGGGTGTAGGCTGGCAAGCCAGCGCGCGTCGGTGAGGCGCAGATCAGCTGCGGCCGCGGGGCCAACGCGTTCGATGCGAAAGCGCCCCGCCGTCGCCAGCGCGAGGCGGCCGGCGAGCCGGTCGGCCCCAAAACCGGCAAGATCGTATCCTGGCGCCACCGCCATGGTGAGCACGCGGGCGTCGGGCACCTCCGTGCGTCCTGGGCAGGCCTCCCCGGTGCCGTTGACGACCATCGTCGGGGCGGTGCCCGTCGTGGCGCCAGTGGCCACCGCTGCCGCTCCACCCGATATCAAGAAGCCCCGCCGGTCCATGGCGACCCCTCCGCTCCCACCGCGGCCGGCGCGCCGGCCACCGGAGGCATCAAAGCCGACCGCGGCGTGGGCCGCAAGAGAGCGGCGAGCCTTCGCCGCGGTTCCTAGGTGTCGTAATGGGCTCAGGCCCTGAGCTTAAGGGAAAGGCGCTTCAAGGGCTTTGGCCTTCACTTGATGCGGATCGGCCTCGAGGCCGACCCACTGTCGCAATGGCTCTATGCGGGCCTCACGGATGCGGGATTCGAGACCACCCTGATGGAGACCTGTCACGTCAAGGCGGCGTTGTCGGCTATGACGGTCAAGACCGATCGCCGGGACGCCCGCGGCATGGCCCAGCTTATACGCATGGGGTGGTTCCGGCCGGCGCCTGCCAAATCACCTGAAACACAGGAGGTACGTGCGCTGCTGGTTGCGCCCAAGCAGCTCCAGTACAAGCTCACCGACATCGAGCTCAGCATCCGCGGCATTCGCCGAAGCTTCGGCCTCAAGGTTGGCAAGGTAACCGACAAGACCTTTGAAGCGTGGACCCGCAAACTTGCTAGCGGACACGCAATGCTTGAGCAGGTCGCCGAGGCCATGCTGGCGGCGAGGCCAACGTTGCTGGAGCAATTCAATAAGCTGCACAAGGCCACGACCAAGTCTGCCGCCGGTTCATGACCACACCGAGTGTCGGTGCGATCGTGGCAATCACCTACAAGTCGGCACTCGACGATGCCTCCCGGATCAAGAAGTCGAGGATGCCGGACCGCTCTTTGGATTGACGCCGAAGTGATACCAATCGGGCCAGACGGACGTCGCGGGCGGCATCACGCGCGTTGGCCACAAGATGGTGCGCACGGCCCTTTACGAGGCGGCGAACGTGTTGCTCTCGCGGGTCACGCGTTTCTCGGCGTTCAAGCGCTGGTGACTGGAGGTGGCCAAGCGCCGTGGTCCGAAGCGCGCAAAGTTGGCCGTCGCACCAAAGCTCGCGGTCATCCTACATCGTATGCGGGTCGACGGGACCACGTTCCGGTGGACCACGCCCGAGGCTGCCCGCGCATGATCGCAACCTATCAGGGCAGATGCATTGTTCCGCGGACGAGATTCTCGCCGCTAGCCCCTTTGCGCCTGCGGCTCAAACCGCTGCGCGGCTTTGGGGGTGTGACCACTCGCGCCGCGGCCGTTTCGATCACGGAGGATAAAGAAATTTCTGAGCGGGCGGACCGAAGAGCGGCCTGCTCCCCGAGGTCCCGTCGTCGGGACGGCGGACGTGGTGAAGACGCAAGGTGGGCGGTCGGTCGGCATCTGACGAACCACGTGTTCCTAGATAGTGCTCACCACTTCCCTTCTGATCGCATCATGCTGGCAGCCATGGCGCTGACCACGGAGAGAAGCAAGTAACCGGCTGGCGAGATCACATGGAGTCCCGCGCTACGCACATCGACTGCCCAATCGACCCGAATATTCTTTTGCAGAGGAGACGACCGATGAGCGTCGATACTTGCTGAACCGGGAGGATGCCGCACCGGGAGACGTGACATCACCGGGCCCCATCAGCGAAGCCCACCTTGGCGCGCATATGCGCCAGGAGCTTGAAAAAGTTGTCGGGCCCCCAGTAGCCGACGATCCGATCGATTTCGCGTCCCCCCAGCATCAGGACGACGGTTGGGAGCATGTCCACCTTCCGCGCGAGGCCTGGCGCCTCGTTGCCCAAGGCGGCAATATCGACGAAGCGGATCGGCAACTCCGCCGCCAAGGCCTGTTGGTAGCGCGGCAGCACATCGCGGCGAAAGAGCTGACAATAGGCGCAATCGCGATGCTCGTAGACCAGGAGCTCAATGTCGGGTCCGCGCGCGCTGGCCCCAGGGTCGAGCGCGGCGCGTCCCGTGGCGCCGCCGGTTAGGGCGCAAATCGCGACGGCGGCTAAGAAGCAAAGCAGGGACCGCATGGAGGCAGCACTCGCGAACAGACGGCCTGCCGATCGACAGGCCTAGGGCAGCACCGAATGCGGCGAACCTAGAGGCAAAGCTACGTGCCCCGGAAGCGAACAATGAAGAGTGCGTAAATTCCGTACCAAATTGAAACAGCCCCAACCCACGCGGGCTGCGCCTTGGGGCGAAGGGCCCACTTGTGCGCGTCAGGGACCTTGACAGTCGACCGAGATCATCTGGGATCCGCCGACCGCGAGGGCGCCAAACTGTTTGGCGAATGCGTCGCCGAGGCCGCCCGCCTGCTCCTTCGGCGAGCCGACTTTGATCTTGCAGGCCGCTGGAGTTCCCGGTCCCAGCTTGGCCGGATCCACCTTGGCGAGATCGAAAGCGATGAAGAACGTTGGGTCCTGCACGGCGAACGTCAGTCCCTTGGCATCCGTCGACACGGGCTCGGCAAAGGGCAGGGTGAAGTTGAGCGACAAGGCCCCGTCCCGATGCTCAAGCCAATACTCGCTCGGGGCCTCGAACTTGATCTCCCGGCCGGCAACCGACGCCGTGGTGAAGTAGGCAAAATCCTTGAGGCCGTCGATATTCACCTTGGCTAGCTCCGCCAATTCTTCGCGGTCGTACTTGCCGTCCTTGTTCTTGTCCAAGCCCTCGATCGCCATCGCCGTGTAATACTGGTCGAAGGTCCACTTGTGGCGCAGTCCGCTAAAGGCACCCTTGTCGTAGAGCAGGGTGGTTTCGACGGTGATCCAAACATGCGGGTGGGCCGCCGCCGGGCCTGCCAACACGCCCGCTAGCGTAGCCAGGCCCGCAACGAGACCAATGACGCTCGCCGATAGTCTCGGCATTTGCCTGTTCCTCTCCGATCAACTGTCATCCCCCCGTCCCCGGGCGGGATCTGATACCGGGACGCAGTCGCCCACACAATGAGGGCAAGACGGCAGCACCCCCATCCCATCGCCGTGGGCTTGCATGGCGTTATGCTATAACATAGCGTGCACCCGAACGTGCCAAATCACCTTGGCCTCCGCAAGGGTCTTTCCACCTGGGCCTTGCAAACACGGGTTCTCCCAGAGTCCATCGATGCTGAGACGCGCAACCTCTGCCTGGCTCGTGTTCCTCGTTGTTCTGGCCGGGGCGCATCCCGCGTTGGCCGCCCCCAAGGTGGTCGTCACCATCAAACCGCTTTATGCCCTCGTTGCAGGGGTCATGGCGGGTGTCGGCAGGCCCCAGATGCTCGTCAAAGGTTCCGCCTCGCCGCACCTTTATGCCTTAAAGCCGTCGGACCTGGCCGCGCTCAACGGCGCCGACATCGTCTTTCGTGCCTCCCCCGCCACCGAGCCCTTTTCCGTCAGACTGACGCAAGCGTTGCCGCGGCAGGTGGAGCTGGTGACCCTTGAGGAGGCACCCGGCATCGCCCTCCTCGAGCGCCGCATGGGTGTCTCCTTTGAGGCCGCCGGCGACGGGCGCCGTCATGCCCATGACGCCGGCAGGGCAAACGCCTTCGACGGGCATATCTGGCTCGATCCCGACAATGCCAAGGCGATGGTCGATCGCATCGAGCAAGCCCTAAGCGGCAAGGATCCGGCCAACGCCGACGCCTTCAAAACCAACGCAACGGCGCTCAAACGCCAGCTCGACGCCCTGCGGGCCGAGCTGCAAGGTGCGCTTGAGCCCCTCGCCGGCAAGCCCTATGTCGTGGCACACGACGCCTTCCAGTACCTCGAACGTCGCTATGGCCTAAACGTCGTCGGTGCCATCTCGATAAGCCCCGAAGTGGCGCCGAGCGCCAAGCGCCTGGGCGAACTGCGTCGGAAAATCTTGTCGCTCGGCGCCGTTTGTGTGTTTGCCGAACCACAAGTCGACAGGCGCCTGATTGATAACCTGATCGAGGGGACTTTGGCGCGCACGGGTACGCTCGATCCGGAGGGCTTCGCGCTGGAGCCGGATCCCAACCTCTACTTCACCTTGATGCGCAAACTGGCCGAGGATCTGCGCGCCTGCCTCCTGCCGCCCGCCTGAGGCGCGAGGATATTGCTGCCGGTGGCGATCCGACGCGCGGGCGGTTCAGGCCTCAGGATAGCGCCAGGGCTGCGGCTGGGTTGCGGCCTCATCGATGGTCCATTGCGGCAAGGCCAGGCCGGGCGCGACGTCGCTAAACACCATGCGCACGCGCGTGCCGATGCCAACCCGCTTCACCACCTCGGGTGGGGCAAGCCGACCATCCGGCGTCGTCAAGTTGCCAACGACCCGCAAAGCCTCTTGCGCGCTTGGCCTGCCCTTCTGCGTGTCGAGATCGACCAGCAGAACCAGATACGGTGTCGAGCCTTTGAAGGCAGGCTGAATGGCGTGATGCACTTCCGTATAGGCGTGCACGGCGCCCTTGCCCTCGACTGGAACCCATTTCGCGGCGGCCCGCATGCACCACGGACACGATGTCGTGGGGGGGTAGCGCAGCAGATTACAGCTCTCGCATAGCTGCAGGTGAAAGTCGTGCGCGGCGCAATGCTTGAAATAGGTGAGGTTCTCGCCATCGAGCTCGTCGATGCTGAGCGGCATACCCAAATAGTCGGCCTTGATCGACATTGGTCCTCTCCCTCAATCTCGCCGCATCACCAGGGCCGAGCCCGTGCCCGGCATGGCCCAGCCGAGATTGGCGGTGACCTCGCATTGCTTTACTTGGCGACAGCCACCCTCGCGGTAGTCGTAGGTGTGCTGGCGCTTGCCGTCCGCTCCGATCGGACAAAAATCATCGACATCATGGCGCAGCTGGCGCACGTTCTCGATCACCATATTCATGCCATGCGTATAGCCCTCACACAGGTGCCCGCCGCTGGTATTGTTGGGCCGCCGCCCGCCGAGGCCAATGGTGCCGTCGCTGACATACTGACCACCCTCGCCCTTCTGGCAAAACCCGTAGTCCTCGAGCTGCAGCAGGGTGGTGAAGGTGAACGCGTCATAGGAGCCCGTGACATCCACCTCCTCAGGACCGACGCCGGAATTGGGCCACAAAATCTCGCGCGCGTACTTGCCGGCGACGGTCGAAATCGGCCCGTGCTGGTAGTGCATGTCGACCCGCGGTTTGCAGACGCGACCAGCCACGCCGCGTATCAAAGCGCGCGGATGGCGGCCATCGCGTGCCTGCGCCGCGCTGGTGACAATGACGGCGGTGGCGTTGTCCGTCTCCACGCAGCAGTCGAGCAAGTGCAGCGGCTTGCAGATGATGCGGCTCGCCAGCACATCCTCGACCGCGAGGCGCTGCTTATAATAGGCCTTCGGATTGTTGGAAGCGTGCTGACTGTGGGCCACGCGCACCGCCGCCACCTGCGCCGGCGTCGTGCCGTAGTCGTACATGTGCCGTAAAAACGTAAAGCTGAAGAGCTGGCCCGCGCTTTGCCAGCCATAGGCCCGGCTGTGCAGCAAGTCGCCCGCGATCGGCACGGCGGAGCGGGCGCCGGTACCGCCGATGCGCACCTGCGAAAATCCGTTCATGGCGCGGAACAGCACCACCGTCTTGCACATGCCGGCCTCGATCACCCCCATCGCCATGCCGATCAGCGCCTCGGTCGACGAGCCGCCGCCAAATACATCCATGTAAAAGTTGAGGCGGATACCGAGGTCGCCGGCGATGAAAGGGGCAAAGGTGGAATCGCCCGATTGGTAGGAGAGCATGCCATCCACGTCTGCTGGCCGGAGCCCCGCATCCTCGATGGCATTGCGTACCGCCCAGGTCCCCAAGGCGCGCGTCGTCATGCCCGACCCGCGCGTGTAGCTGGTCTCACCCACCCCGACAATTGCGTACTTGTCGCGCAAATGCTTGGCGCTCGTAGCGTCGAAGTCTGCGGCTAGCGGCATGCGTGCACCTCCTATCGTCGGGCGGCAAGACTAGCGCCTGCGCCGGCAATGGGAAGCCTCTCACGCACCAAGGCCCGCCTGCATTGTACCGGCATACCGGGTCCGGGCTGGCGCGGACCGGGTCGGCCGGCGCGGCCGACCCGCCGTTGGGACCCTCAACAGTTGAGGTGGTGGGTCACGTCAAAGCCAGTGACATCCCGCGCCAGGGTCCGGCGCGTTGTGCCGCGCTGGCGCAGTTCGGCATCCGAGAGCCGATATAGCTCTTCGTAGGCGATCGCCGCGCGATAGTAGGCGCGGCAGGTCGTGAACCAGGCGTCGACCCAGGCGAGGAAGAATTCGAACGATTGGGTCGCAGGCGCGCTGGCGCGTCGAGGCTGTGGTGCAATTGTGGTTTTTCGGCTGCCCATGGCATTCCTCATTTCGTTGGCGGTGCGAGTGACGATCAGCTCACGCGGGCAAGGGCTACCGGTCGCGCGAGCGTTAGCTGCCGGCGTGGTGGCCAAGACCCCTCTTGCGTGCTGCGACATGACTCCTCCTGGCGTGCAGCGAGGCACGCGCATTGACGTACTGCCGGCGAGCCGCCGGGCGCTGGTAGGGAAGCTCAGATGAGACGCAAGGAGAGGTTTTCTGTGCTCTCCGCTGCGATCGCTGCCCGCGCCCCTGTTAGGGGCTCTGGCGGCGACGCTATGAATCTAGGGAACGAGCGCTTTCGCGGCCATCACCGAACCTTTCCGATCCTTGCCCAAGTTTGCCGCGTTTTTCCGTAGCGGCGGGCTTGGTTTCGGCAAACAATGCCGCAGAAGCTTGAATTTCTTTGCTTTCCGGCCGAGCCCGATCTCACCGAGGTTTGAGGCGTATCCACTTGGCGAACTGGTCCTCTTCCACCGCCAGAAGATCGGCGTTGTATTCCTCATACATGCGTGAGGTGCGATCGATCTTGCCCACCATGTGGCTCTCGATCTTGTCGTAGCGGTTCATGACCACCGGCATCGCCACCGGCGTCTAAAGATTGCCGAAGGCATGGCCCATGGTCAGCATGATGCCCTTCATTCGCTTGTAAACGTCGAGCTGTGACAGGATCACTTTCTTGAGCCAGCCATGCTCGTTGGACAGGATGAAGATGTGCATCGAGGCGCGCGGAATATAGATTTTTCCGAACTGCAAGGGTGTCTGTTTGCCGCGCGCCGCCTCTCGCACCAGCAAGGCGGCCGCCTCACGGTCCCACGCCACCTCCATGTGAAACGCGTGGATGAGCCCATCTTCGTGAAAGGAGGGGCGGGCAAAAACATAGTCGCCGACGTAGTTCTGTGTTTCCTCTCTGGTGTATCTGCCCAAGTCCTCCGCCGCTGTTTCGCCAGTACCACCGCCGCCGATCAGGCTGATTTTGAGCTGCGATTCGATCTGCAGGATGGTTTTTTCGGAAAACAGCCCGACCACCAGCTTGTCGACCGTCGATTTGCCGAGCTTGGTCCGCTCGGCAAACTCGCCGCGGGAAATGCGTTCTCGAGCAATATAGCTGCGTATCGCCTGGACGATACGCTTGCGGTCTGCGTCCGCGATCGGCATGGCGCGCCTATTGAACCATTGTTGGCGTGCGGCACAACTATCATGGCGGGCGCCGCCGTGGTTTGCTACCCTGGCGGGGGAGGGGGATGTTCGCTAGTCGCGAGGGAGCATCGGATGAGGTCGTTAGTGCCGCCAGCGGCGATTTTCGCGATCGTCCTCTGGGGCCTCCCAGCCCTGGCGCAGGCTGCGGACCGAAGCGGTGAACAGCCCTTTGGGGGCCCGCCCCCGCAACGGCAGATCGAAGAAAGACCCTTCGGAGGCCCGCCGCCGCGCGGCCGATCCATCCAGCCGGACGGGTTTGCCTGCCGCACCGCCACGAGCGTGTGTAAGCTCGACAAGGCCCGACCTGTGGGCGCCGCCTGCTCCTGCCCGGCCGGGGCCAACGGCGTCCCGGGCAAGGTCGAATAGCCCGCCCTAGCCCTTGCTCTTGCGGCCTTGGGCTGCTGCCTCGGTACGACGCCGACCCTGCAGTTCAACCGTCAAGCCAGGACGGCGCGGATGAGGTAGGCGGCCAGCCCGACGGCGGCGACCCCGGCCAGCCAAAGGCCGCCAAACCACACGAGCCGGCGCAGCAGGGATGGGGGGCCGCCGCCGCGCGCCATTTAATGATAGCCCGCGCTGGCGCCGACCTTGCCGCGGAAGACCCAGTAGGACCAAGCCGTATAGGCCAGGATCAGGGGGATCAATACGACGGCACCGACGAGCAGGAACTCAAGGCTGCTGGCCGGTGCTGCCGCATCCCAGATCGTCAGCGAGGGCGGCAGAATATAGGGATAAAAGCTGATGCCGAGGCCAAGATAGGACAGGATGAAGAGCGCGACGGCCGCCAAGAACGGGGCTCGTTCCCGTCGTCTGCCGAGGCCCGCCAAAAGCACGAGCGCGGCGAGGGCAACGAGGATTGGCACGGGCGCCGCATAGACGATGTTGGGGAAGCTGAACCAGCGCTGCCGGAAGAGGGGGTCGAGGAACGGCATGATCAAACTGACGATGCCGATCAGAGCCAAGGTCGCAAGCCCCGTCGACCAGGCCAAGGAATAGGCCTTTTGCTGCAGCTCGCCGCTGGTTTTCCAGATCAGCCAGGTCGCGCCCAACAGGGCGTACCCGATCACCAGCGCCAAACCGGTGAGGATGCTGAACCAGGTCAGCCAATCCCACCAGCCGCCCGC